>ONGG01000004.1 GCA_900317305.1 uncultured Prevotellaceae bacterium
TTTTCCCAATTTCGCAAACCACAGTTTTGCGCCTGAGATTGTTTTCTGATGACAAACTCCCAAGTGGTGTGGTCACACGCACATATATATACAAGGACAAGAACTACTATTTGCCTATCGTCGCTGTCACCACAGACCCACGCAATCTCTACGACAACATGATAGGTTGCTATGTAGATGGCAAGAACGGCATAACGGGACGTGGCTCAACGGGAAAGTCCAACCTTAACATGGACTGGGTGCGTCCTGTCAACTTCGAGTATCTGACGGCAGACGGCAAAATGGTCATCAATCAGGAGACAAGGTTTGAAGTGGCTGGCGGTTGGAGTCGTCACTTTAAGCCTGCATCGTTCAAACTTACAGCCAAGAAACTGTATGACGGCAACGGCCATTTCCCCCAATCCCCTTTTGCCGCCAAGCCATACTGTGAGTATCAGCAACTGATGATTCGCAACGGAGGGAACAACAACAGAATGGATGGCGGATCTCGTATAAAGGATGCCATCACCCAACAGGTGCTGACGACAAGCGGCTTCTATGTGGATGCACAAGAGTATCAGCCTGTCCATGTATTCATCAACGGCAAGTATTTGGCTATGATGAATGTACGTGAGCCAAGCAACCGTTTCCACGGTGCGGCCAACTACGGCTACGACGATGACGAGATGGACTCTTTTGAATATAGCAGTCATCTCTACCATCAAAAGAGCGGCACACGCGAAGCGTTTGACCGCATGAGTTCGGAATCTTTTAGATACCGATGAATTTGCCCGATATATGGCAACGGTCTGCTATGCAGGCACTAGCGATTGGGTGCTGACGGACAATAACGTAAAGGGTTACCGTTCTCAGGATGACGGGAAATTCCACTTCGTGTTCTTCGACATGGACTTGACATGGGAAAATACCAATAACGTGGAAGATCTGGATGCCAATGACATCATCTATCTTTACCGCAATCTGAAGCAGAGCAAGGCTTTCCGCAAGCAGTTTGTGGCGGCATACTGCATTCTACATGGTAGCATATATACACAGGAAAGATGCCAGCACATTGCTGACAGCATTTGCGCACTGGTGAAGAATGCTTTATCCTTTGACAGTCGCTATACCAATGCAACCTATCGCAAGTTACAGGAAACGATGTGGGAGAAGAGTCACAGGGCAGCCCGCATCAAATCCCTGATGAATGCATATGGACTCTCCGACAGCCTTAATGTGGACTTATCTTCCAACTGCGCTTGTGCAAGGATTCAAATTGATAGTGTGGACGTACCATTCAGTAAGTTCTCAGGCGTGCTGTTTGGAGGAATGACCGTGAGCACAGACGCAGCCGACGGCTATCGTTTCATCGGGTGGCGCGACCAGCATAGTAGATGGTTGAGCCACGAAAAAGAATGTCAGATAACAAGTGACGGCACATATACAGCTGTATACGAAAAAACAACCGATGAACACCTGTCAGCTATCTGTATCAATGAAGTCTGTGCGGCGAATGACATTTATGTGAACGACTACGGAAAGCGTGCCGACTGGATTGAACTGTATAACCGAGGGCCAGAACCTGTTGATGTAGCTCAGTGGTTCTTTAGTGACGAAGAGTACAATCCGACAAAATATCAAATCGACAATTCAGGCGAAGCAAGCACCATCATACAGCCAAACGAGCATCTGCTTATATGGTGTGACGGAAAGCCGTCATTAACCCAACTGCACTTGCCCTTCAAACTAAAGAACGCAGATAACAGCACCTTGATTCTGCAATCAGCCGACGGGAAGTGGAAAGATTCTATACGTTACCACTCACATTCTTCGAAAGAAACAGTAGGCAGATACCCTGACGGAGGAAGCAACATCTGGATGTTATACCATCCTACAATAGGAAATCACAACACGCCAACAACCTACGACAGTGCAGTAAACATCGTTCAAGATTCGGTCATTTCTCCATCCCAGCCTAACGAAATCGAGAGCATCAACTATTACACTATCAGCGGGATTAGGACTCTAAAACCACAAAATGGTATTTACATCAAGGTCGTGCGCTACAAGAATGGACAACAAGAAAGTAAAGCCTGCATTATGTAATCCAATGGAAATACACATAGAAGGCAATCTCCAACACAATCGTTATGATTGACAGAAGGGAAAGGGAACCGACAATGTAGAATATTATTGCCGATATATACCGAAGATAGGGGGCTTGGTCTTTGTAGACCTACCCTGTGTGCCCTCTACGTGCTTATCCTGATGCTTGTTGGCTTCTCTGCCACCAAGATACATTTCATCCATTTCGACAGTGCCCATGAGAGCCAAACTCGCCAATATGTCAGAATACAATGTGGTATTCGTAGGCTTCCCCATTTGGTGGTACACTTGTCCCACCATCATCAACACCTTCATCGAGGCTTATGACTTCAGTGGCAAGACGGTCATCCCCTTTGCCACATCGGGCGGAAGCAGCATCAAGAAGGCCTGCGACGACCTTTCGGGCACGTATTCCAACATCAACTGGAAAGCGGGGAAACTGCTCAATGGCATGACCAAAAAGGAACTGGAAGAGTGGGTGAAAGAGGACGTGTCAAAATGAACCCAGAGATAAACGAAAGGAGTTCAGGAGCTCCATGCTAATGTCTGAACTCCTGAACTCCTGAACTTCTGCAACTCCAAAAATAAGAGCCTAGAAACTTGGCGATTCGGTGGGCTGGATTTTCTTGGCACTCATATACCCACGGAAAGTGCCCGTCTGGGTGTATACCTTATACCAAGAATCACCAAACTTGCCGCTGTAGAGAATGTAGCCGCCGTCGCGCACCTTGCCCACAATGGCATACTTGGTGCCCGGACCTTTGCGGATGTTGGTGTATCCGTCTTCGTCGGCCACCATGCCCACTTGTTTCCATTCGCCCTGGCGCTTGGGCACAACCACCTTGCTCGAGTGGATATATCCGATCAGGTCCTGTGCGGAGCCATCGGTGTAGGTGGTATACACCTTGTACCAGTTTCCTTTGCCAGGACCGAAGTTGATGAACATGCCATCGGGCACTTGGTCCACAATCTCATAGTTGGTGCCCGGCCCCTTGCGGATATTGGTATATCCATCCTCGTCCTTTATCAGACCGGCACGCTGTGCTGCACATGGCAGCATGATGACGGCTGCCAAAATCAATAATAGAATCTTTTTCATAATTAATTGAATTTTAAGTAAATATGTGTGATGATACATTCATTGTCAAGCCAAATCACCTTCTCTTGCGGCTGTGCTTCACTCCTTTCTCATCCGTATATTGCTCGATGACGATGCCACGGTGCTGGTGAGCGTCAGGTAAACGACGGCCTGAGAGGTCATAGCTCTCCGATTTCACGATCTTGCTGCCACTGATGGCATCGATGGCATCAGGCAGTGCCTCGGTGGCCTGCCAGGCATCCAGATAGACATCGGAGCCTGAGGTGACGGCAATATACACGTTTTTCTGACCATGCAGTTTGTTGGCATCCACATCTACGGTGAAATCGCTCATCTCGCTCGACGAGATGTCGAAGGTGGCAATGGGCGAGGCGCCTTTCCTGCCGATACGAACCTCTATGGTGCCTTCGCCCTTGGCACGAACCATGATTTTGGATGCGCCATTGGTGCCAAATTCTACCTTGCGAAGCAAAATCCAAGCCCCGGTCTGCATCTTCACCTGCATATTTCTTGATGCGTCGTTGCCCAAAGTGCTGATTCTGGTATTCTTGCTGATATTCGTGAAGTCTTCGTAACTGATGCCGCCACAAGTGGCCATTGTCTCAGCCTCCTGCAACTCGTAGGGATTGATGTTGCCGATGGCGTCGACACCATTTCTGGTCAGCGTCATCTTGTTGATGGTCTGGGTGTTTTCGTTCACCGTGGCCAAATCCACGCCAATCGAACGATAGCCAGAGGCCTCACTGTTCATGGCACCCTCGTTCTTCATGCTCTGCTCCAAAAGCGTGGAGTGGTAGAACAGGTAATACTTGCCCTTGAATTTATGCAGATGGGTGTGGTTGTTGCCCCATCCCATGTTGAAATTGCCCTCGTTGGGCACATATTCGCCACGATAATCCCATGATTCGGGCACGAGAGGCGTGTCGCTGACCATATAGCACATGCTGCATGTAGAGGGTGCAGGCTGACCGTTGTTTCCAGTGAAACTTCCCCAGTCGTTGCGGTCGGACCATGAGGTGTTGTACGTGTAGACGAAGCGGCCACCGATGATGTTCAGTTCGCTGGCTTCGAACAGGTAGGGAGCCGGCATGTTGACCGCAGAACCGTCGAGTCCTGTCATCGAGGCGTTCAGTTTGGCTATTCGTGAGTTGCCGGGCCATAGGCTTGAACCGGTTGGCTGAGGGTCACCGCCACCGAAGGCTATCCAGCCCGTTCCGTTCTCATCGACGACTGCTCCGGGGTCGAAAATCCAGTTGCATGGCTTCACGCCTGGTGTGTCGCCATCGATCATCGGCTTCGTGAGGGGTGAGATCCACGGGCCGGTGGGCGATGAGGCTTTCAGCACGCCAATGCTGCCGCCACTATTGGCAAAATAGAGGAAAAACTCGTCTTCACCCTCGGCATTCGTGCGCCACACTGCCGACGGAGCCCATGACGCGGCAAAGCGCCAGCCCCACGAAGAGCATAGTTTGCCCACGTCGATGGTGCCGTGGAAGGTCCAGTTCACCATGTCTTCTGTCGAGAATATCACCAACGACCTGATGTCGCCATAGCCGTTGCCGCCTGTCTTCCCGTTCTTGAGATACTGTTGGGTGTCATTGGTTCCATAGACATAGAGCCGTCCCTTGTAGTCGATGGCTGTGGGGTCTGCGCAGAAAACGCAAGGACTGATAGGATTGGCTTCGCCCACAGGCTTATATTCATGGATAAGAAGCTGTGCGTTGCTCTGTATGCAAGCCACCACAAGGGCAACTGTCAAAAATAGTTTCTTGTACATATTTAATTTGGTTAGTTATTCGTGTTCAAGGCAAATGGTTAAGTCAAATTGCACATTTCGTTTGCAAAAATACAATATTTGTGCTAAAAGCCCATTCATATTTGAAAAAAAGTTGAAATCCTATGGTTCCCGCCTGTTGTCAGTTAAACTATCACGCTCCAGAAACGTCTATAAAGATATGAGATATCTTTATAAGTTGATTGTTGGCGTAGTGGTTGGCGCCATCTTCCTTTCGTGTGAGGGAGAATCCAAGAAACCCCAAGAAAAAAACCAAGCCAAAAATAAAATTATGGTAGTGGGCAAGCATGATATGACACTATATCATGAATACAGCGCACGCTTCACCGGTTGCCAGATTGTGGAAATCCGTCCACAGGTCACTGGTAAAATCACGCATATCTATATCAACGAGGGCGACAAGGTGCATCGTGGACAGACGCTCTTCGTCATCGACCAGGTGCCCTATCTTGCTGCTATCCGTGAGGCTACGGCGGCCAGGAAGATGTGTGAGGCCAAACTGGCCACCGCCCGCATGAACTACAACAACGAGGTGAAACTGCAGCAGAGCAATGTGGTGTCTGACTACTCGGTAGAGACCATGCTCAACGCTCTCCATGAGGCCGAGGCTGCGCTGGCACAGGCGCAGGCCAGAGAGGCCGAGGCCAACAACAATCTTTCCTACACCACGGTGAGAAGTCCGTTGAATGGCGTGGCCTCGATGATTCCATGGCATGTGGGGTCTTTGGTGAGCAGCAATATCAGTGAGCCCCTGGTGACCGTGGCCGATGACCATGAGATATATGCCTACTTCTCCATCTCCGACAACGAGGCCATGGGCCTTGTTAGGAAATATGGTTCCGTCGAACAGTTCATCGCCCATGCGCCATCGGTGAGCCTGAAGGTGGGCGGCGAAGACTACAAGAGCGAGGGGCGCATCAGTGCCATGAGTGGCACGGTGACGTCGACCACCGGCGCGGTGACCCTACGGGCCACCTTCCCCAATCCGCAGCATCTGCTGCACGACGGCGGAAGTGGAACCATCAAGTTGCCCATCTACCGCCCCGACTGTATCACCATACCCCAGGAGGCCACTTATGAGTTGCAGAACCGTACGTTCGTTTATAAAGTGGTGGGCGGCAAGACGAAAGCCACACCCGTGACCCTTTTCCCGCAGAACAATGGCCGTGAGTATATCGTGGAAGACGGACTGCAGGTGGGTGATACGATTGTGGCCGAGGGAGCTGGACTGCTGAAGGAGGGAGTGACGATATGCAAGTAAGGACATTCATCGACCGACCTATCTTGGCGTGCGTCATCTCCGTGCTGATGGTGCTCCTGGGCATCATCGGCCTCACAGGCCTCGCTCTGGAGCAGTTTCCTGAGATCGCGCCACCCACCGTGCGTATCAACGCCAACTACACGGGTGCCAATGCCGAGACGGTGCAGAGGAGTGTGGTGGTGCCCCTCGAGGAGGCCATCAACGGTGTGGAGGGCATGATGTATATGTCGTCGACGGCATCCAACAACGGAAGCGCGTCGATCTCTGTGTTCTTCCGTCAGGGAACCGACCCCAACATGGCCATGGTGAATGTGCAAAACCGTGCCGCCACTGTGCAGGGACGACTGCCCAGCGATGTGGTGAAAGGCGGCCTCACGGTGCGCAAGCGACAGACGAGCAACATCAAGCAACTCACGGTGTATAGTGCCGACGGCACTTTCGACCGCACTTTCCTTGCCAACTATACGAAAATCAATATCGAACCGCGACTCTCACGCATCGCGGGAGTGGGCGACGTGAACGTCATCGGTGCCGACTACTCGATGCGCATCTGGCTCGACCCGCAGAAGATGGCCAACTATGGCATTACTCCGGCCGAGGTGAACAGGGTGCTCGATGAGCAGAATGTGGAGGCGGCCACGGGTACGCTGGGTGCCGACTCTGAAAACACGTTCCAGTATGTGCTCAAATACCGCGGACGCTATGAGGAGGAGCAGGGCTACGAGCAGATGGTGATCCGCTCGTTGCCCAATGGCGACGTGCTGCGCATTGGCGACGTGGCAAAGGTGGAGCTAGGTGCTCAGAGCTACAGCTTCATCGGCGAGACCAATGGGCATCCGGGCGTGAACATCATGATCAATCAGGTGGCAGGCTCGAATGCCAACGAGATCATCACGGAGATCGACCGCGAAGTGGAGCAGATACGCAAGGACTTGCCTCCCGGAATCGTCATCGAGGACTTGGAGTCGAAGAAGGATTTCCTCGATGCCTCAATCAAAAACGTGCTGAGGACACTCCTCGAGGCCATGCTGCTGGTCATCCTGGTGGTCTACCTCTTCTTGCAGAGTTTCCGTTCTACGATGATTCCCACCATCGCCATCGTGGTGTCGCTGGTGGGTACGCTCGCCGTACTCTATTTCATCGGCTTCTCGCTCAATATGCTCACCCTCTTCGCTCTGGTGCTCGTGATAGGCACCGTGGTCGACGACGCCATTGTCGTCGTCGAGGCCGTGCAGGCGCAGTTCGATGCGGGCAGCCGTTCTGCCTACGACGCCACGGTGAATGCCATGCATGGCATCACCTCGGCGCTGGTCACCACCACCCTCGTGTTCATGGCGGTGTTCATTCCTGTGAGTTTCATCGGTGGGGTCACCGGCACCTTCTACACGCAGTTCGGCCTTACCATGGCCATTGCCGTGGCCATCTCGCTGTTCAATGCGCTGACGCTCTCGCCGGCCCTCTGCGCCCTGTTGATGACTCCTCATGCCGACACGGAGAAGGGAGAGAAACTGAGTTTCTCGTCGCGTTTCCATATCGCTTTCGATGCTTCCTTCCACCACCTCGTCAGCCACTATAAGGGTGGGGTAGGCTGGCTGTCGCGACACAAGTGGCTGCCGGCTTCATTAGTGGTGGTGGCCCTCGTGGCCCTGGCCGGACTGATGAAAACCACCAAGACTGGATTGGTGCCCAGCGAAGACATGGGTACGGTGTTCATCAATGTGCAGGCCTCGCCAGGCAGTACGCTGAAACAAACCTATGGTATTATGAAGGAGGTGGAGAAGCGCATCAAGGACCTGCCTCAGTTGCGCTCCTACTCGCTGGTGGCCGGTACGAGCATGGGATTCGAGCAGTCGGCATCAAACGGCAACTTCACGTTGAAACTCAAGAAATGGGATGAGCGCACGGCAAAAGAGGATAGGGTGGATTCGGTGATGGAGGAAATCTACCGCCGCACGGCTGACATCGCGAATGCGAAGATCCAGGTCAATACGCAGGCCATGATTCCGGGTTTTGGCCGCACCAATGGCTTTGAACTCTATGTGCAGGACAAGAAAGGTGGTACGATAGAGGAACTGCTGCACTATACCAACCAACTCATTTCCGGGCTCAACGAGCGTGAGGAGATTAGCAGAGCCTTCACCAACTTCTCACTCAAGTATCCCCAGTATAGGATTGATATCGATGCCGCGCTATGCAAGCGGCATGGCGTGTCGCCCAGCGATGTGCTCAGTGCGCTTCAGGGGTATATCGGAGGCACCTATGCGTCGAATTTCGTGCGTTTCACCAAACTCTACCGTGTGATGGTGCAGGCCTCGCCTGAATATCGTCTTGACACTGAGTCGCTCAACCGCATCTTCGTGAAGAACGGACAGGGAGAGATGTCGCCCGTGGCACAGTATCTGACGCTCACACGCATCTATGGCTCAGAAACCTTGTCGAGGTTCAACTTGTTCCCCAGCATCTCGGTGAGTGGCACGCCAGCCGACGGCTATAGCAGCGGACAGGCCATCGAGGCCATCCGTGAGGTGGCGGCAGAGCAGTTGCCCGAGGGTTATGGCTTCGACTTCGGTGGAATGACGCGTGAAGAGGCTTCGGCAGAGAACACCACGACGATGGTGTTCATCATCTGCGTGATTTTCATCTACCTCATCCTGTGCGCCCTCTACGAGAGTTTGTTCGTTCCCTTGGCCGTGATTCTGAGCGTGCCCTTCGGACTGGCTGGGTCGTTTATCTTCGCCAAGATATGGGGACTGGAGAACAATATCTATATGCAGACAGGTCTGATTATGCTCATCGGACTGCTCTCCAAGACGGCCATTCTGCTCACGGAGTATGCCTCCGAACGACGCAGGCAGGGTATGGGCATCGTGGAGTCGGCGCTCGACGCGGCTGGTGTGCGTCTGCGCCCCATTCTGATGACCTCGATGACCATGGTCTTCGGATTGCTCCCGCTGGCCTTTGCCTCGGGTGTGGGTGCCAATGGCAACCGTTCGCTGGGTGTGGGTACCATCGGTGGCATGCTCATCGGAACGATAGCCTTACTCTTCGTAGTGCCGGTTCTCTTCATCCTCTTCCAGGGCATAGAAGAGAAGGTGCTGGGAAAAAGACATCCCAAGAACTTGAGTTCAAGGGCCCAAGATAGCAATAATATCTAAAACCAAGAGTTCGGGAAAGCAAGTTCAAAAATCCCAATAACAAGAGTTCAAGAATGCAAAAAGTTCAGGAGTTCAAGAAAGCAGGAGTATTGTCTGAACTCCTGAACTTCTTGAACTCCTGAACTTATTGAGAACCAGAGTATTGTCTGAACTTCTGAACTCCTGAACTTCTCAACTCCTAAGAAAACTACTTTACCATCATCTTCCTGGCCTTCCCATCTCGTCCTACCACGATGTTCAGGCCTGGTTGGAGCGACTCCCTGCGCACGCCTGCCACACTGTAGATGCCCATGGGTCGGATGTCGCGGTCTGTGGTCTCGTCGATACCGGTCTGCCCGGTGGATTTGATGTTGCACTCCAAGAGCAGGAACTCGTCGAAGCCGGAGCCGTTGTTTACGAAACTGATGATGTATTTGCCACTCTCCGTAATCTCGAAAGGCAACTCATGCAGTTCAGACGAGGAAAGGTTGGCCGAGGTGCTGCCATTGGCGTTGGGTGTGGCGGCAAGGGCCTCTGTGGTGGCCACGCCAACGTTAGTGGAACTGAGGATGCGTGCCTTGTATTTCGGGCTGCCCTTCCAGGCTGCCATGGCGAAGGTGAGTTTGTAGGAACCTTTCTCCAAGGTCAGCGGATAGGCGCTCTGACGGCCATACTCACAGTTGTTCACGCGCCAGTAGAGGGCTTTGCCCTGATATCCGTTGAAGCCTACGAAAGTGCGGTCGCCAGAGGTGTAGTTGTTGGGATACTCATGTATGACATTGTCTTCCTGCATCGCCCGCCAGCCTTCGGGGAAGTTGCCATTGAGCACGTTGCTGTAGTCGATAGCGTAGATGGCCGACATGTCGGTGAAGATGGGCTCGATGGTCACATTGTCGTCGGGCATGGTGAACTGTCCTTCGTCGCTGATGCTCACGCCGCCATGGATGATGTTCCATCCACTCAGGGCATAGCCCTCGTCGGGCATGACCGAAAGCGACACCACTTGGCCTTCAACGGCGGTGTCGGTATCGGCCACCACGGTTCCGTGTTCTGCCTGATGTACGCTGACACCAAACCGCTCTTCCTCCAGTCCTGCAGGAGCGTAAATCACCTGGTCGATATACATGTTCAGACCGCTGGTGTTCTTGATCACCAGATTGTTCAAGCCTTCGGAAAGGGTAGCGTCGAAGGTGGCCTTGCGCCACTCATTGTTGGCGGTCTTCTCACAACTCACAAGTTTCCTCGCACCATTGATCATGATGGCGAGATTGCCTGAGGTCTGGGGCGAGGTATAGCGGATGGTGATGGTATAGTCGCCAGGATGCTTCACGTTCAGCTGATGGCGCAGGGCGCCAGAAGTGCTCGTACCCATGTCGGCGAATCCGTTGCCGGCATGGCCACGCACGTTGGGGTATCTGCCATAGGGGTCGGTCACACAACTCTTGATGCCCATGAAGTCCATGTCCTCGGCCTCGATGATGATCTCGCCATGGTAGTCCTCGGGCTGTTTGGGCAGGTCGGCCGACAGACTGGTCATGGGCAGTACGTCGGTCTGGCGGTCGGTGGCATTGCCCGTGCAGTGCAGGGTCAGGTCCACCGCTCCGTTGTGGCTCACCTCCAAGGTGTAGGTCTGCGCTTCGGCATCGTAGTTGGCTGTGGCCGAGGCATTGGCTTCCACGCGCTTGGTCATCTCATACGAGGGTTGGCTGGTGACGCCGGTCACTACAATCCTGTCTACCACCAGTTTTGTGGTGTCGTTGCGGTAGTTGTTCAGGTAGAAGTCAATGTGGTCGGCACTCTCGCGGATCAGGCCGCTGCTCAACTTGCCATAGGTGAGTTGCAGCCGCTCGCAGGTGTTGTAGAGCAGGGGGATGTCGGCCGATGCCGTGGTCTTCGTGTTCAGATAGGTGTAGGGGGTGTAGGTCACGAGTTGGTTTTTCAGACGCGACACATACAGGTCGCCCTGGCTCACCTCGGCATACTGGTTGTCGAAGTCGGCCACTTTCTCCTTCTGACTTGACCAACGCGAGGTGTAGGCCGATTTCCTCACCTGCACGGGGATGCTCTTGCTCAGGTCGTCGTAGAGGTCGATGACGATGGGTATGGCGGCATAGCGACCGGTCTTCTTGAAGTAGCAGTAGTTGTCCATCCATTGGCCGTTGTTACGGTTGAAGGGGTCGTCCTGCTTGTAAAGTCCGTCGTACAGACTGCCCCATGCGGCGTATTTCTGCTCGTCGTTTCCGGTCGACACGTCGTTGATGACCACGATTTTAGTGCGGTCGATCACTTCCTCACGGGTGGGGATGTAGATGGTGCCGTCGATGATTTTGTGGAACATGTCGAGCCAGGCATTGCGGAAACCGGGGAAAGTGCCCCAGTTGCGGCGGGTGTAGCCGTCGACGTTGGTGTCGCTCAGGTTCTGGAAGTCCTCGGTCCATATTAGTTCCGGACCATCCCATACCGCTCCTCCGTTTACTGCAGTCTGCTCCATCACCGTTCCGATGCCGGCAGCTACGGGATATTTCTTGCCGTTGTCCTTTCCCAAGATTGATTCAAGGGCGCCGTTCCAACCGCAGTTGTCGTAGCGAACGCCATAACTCTTGGCCAGTCCTGAGATGAAGGGGCCATAGGTCATGCTCTCGTTGTTGTAGAAGCACGACGAGGTGGTGTATTTGTAAAGCCAGAGGATGGCGTCGGGATAGTCTTTGCAAGCCTGGAGCAGTTCGGCATTGCGCTTCATCATGCCCATCGGGTTGAGCGGATGCGACCAGATGTTGCCGCAGAACGAGATGGTGAGAAAGCCGCCATATTTGTGGGCCATGGGCACCAGTTTGGCAAAGAGGGCGATGCGTGATGCCTGGGTGCTCGAACTCTTGTCGTTGGGCTCGTCGAAACCCCAGAACTGCTCGGCGTAGTTCCAGCCAAGGAAGTTGGGATAGCGCTTATAGAAATACTCGAAGGTCTCGAGGTCGTTGTCCTGGATGTGGGTGTGTCCGCCACTGGCTGGCTGACAGGTGAACCAAAGACCGTTCATCTGACAGACCGAGGCCCACGACTTGTAGGTGCGCACAGCGTTCTGGGGCATCTTGTACACGTTCTTCTCCGTGTCGTACTGGCACGACAGCGAGAGATTCATGCACACGTAAGGTTTGATGTCGTCGGGAATGAGGTCGATGATTTTCTGGGGGTCGGCCTTGTTCCACACATCGATGTGGATGAGCCAGAGAGGATGTTGTGAGTCGATGGGACGCCGCGATTGGGCGTTGGTGCCTGTAATGACAAGCACAAGAAGCAAAAGCAAGAATAATCTTTTCATGTTGGATAAGTAATTTGTGCTGCAAAAGTAATACTTATTCACCAAATCCTACTCCTTTTATTGTATCACACATTATGCCATTTGTATCATTCATCTCCTTTCGTATTTCCCACACCTGTGAATTCCGGACTAATGTCTGAACTCCTGCAACTTCTGAACTCCTGAACTACAAGAAGTTGAACGGATGCGAAACTTTTATCTCTTAATTATTTGTGCGTTCGCCAATATTTCACTAACTTTACACACGAATTATACGAAATACCGTACTAAATACCATAATAATATGAAAAGAAATCTATTGTTGATCGTGATGGCTGTAGTTTGCAGTTGCACGATTCAAGCCCAATCGATGAAAATGGTTGTTGATAAGAAAGGTGAGGTTGTGGGGCGCTATGTGCGCACCAGCGGCAATTCTTTCATTGTGGAAGTGCAAGACACCTATGATGTGCCAAAGGCAGGCAACCGCGTGGTCACTTTCAGTGCCGCAAAGGGCCAGGGCATCTGCTACCGCAACCAGGACAAAGTGGGAAATATCAACGTGCGTAAGGGACCGTCGACCAAAACGGCCGTAGTGGCCAAAATCCCTGAGTTTGATGGTGTGCCCGACTGCTATCCTTGCCTGGGAAAAGTCAAAGGTTGGTATAAAATCAATATTGATGGTGTAATTGGATA
The DNA here is from genome assembly GCA_900317305.1 of uncultured Prevotellaceae bacterium. Lineage (GTDB taxonomy): Bacteria > Bacteroidota > Bacteroidia > Bacteroidales > Bacteroidaceae > Prevotella. Next base: position 13,363 of record ONGG01000004.1, read on the forward strand.
TGTCCGCCAAGACCTGGCTTGCTGGGATGGCATGTGCACCTTCTGAATCTATTAAAGTCCTTAAGGTCCCTAAAGTCCTTAAAGTCCTTAAAATTTAAAAATTATGAAAAGTTTTGGCTCTAAACCGTGGATGCTTCCACAGCCCGTGCTCATCATCGGCACATACGATAAAGACGGAAAACCCAATGCCATGAATGCCGCCTGGGGTGGCACCTGGGATATGCACGAGATTATCATCTCGCTGGCCTCTCATGCCACCACCGACAATCTTGAGGCCACTGGCGAATTCACCGTGGCCTTCGCCACACGCGACACCCTTGTGGCGGCCGACTTCGTGGGAATTGTCAGCGCCAGGAACGATGCGGAGAAAATGGCAAAGACCGGATGGACCATCGAGAAAGCGCCCAACGTGAACGCCCCGGTGTTCCGTGAGCTCCCCATGACCATGGAGTGCAAAGTGCTGCGCAAGATCGATGAGTCGGAGACGGGCTATTACCTGGTGGCAGAGGTGGTCAATATTCTCTGCGACGAGCAATTCCTGGCCGAGGACGGCAACCCCGACGTGGAGCGCATGCAGGTCATCACCTACGACCCTGTGCATCACGGGTATATCCAGTTGGGACAAACCGTGGGCAAGGCCTTCGCAGATGGCAAGCAACTAAAGTGATTCCGTAACCCTCTACTTTTCTATAGCCAATTTCTTCCAGAAACAATAACTTCAAAAAGACCCATGCTTCAAGTCCGTTGCAAGAACATCAATATCACCAAAAGTTTCCCTGAGGGAATTTCGCTCCTCGATGTCTACCAAGCACTCGCCGATGAAATCAAGTTGCCTTATCCTGTAGTCGCAGCAAAGGTGAACAATGCGACCCAGGGACTCAAGTTCAGGCTCTTCCAGAACCGTGATGTGGAGTTCCTCGACGCACGCGAGGGCGCCGGGCACCGTGTCTATGTGCGGTCGCTCTGCTTCGTGCTCTACAAGGCCACGTCCGACCTCTTCCCAGGGTCCAAGCTCTTCATCGAGCACCCCATCTCGAGGGGCTATTATTGCAATTTCAAGAAGCGGGGTAACGAACCGCTCACAGAGCAGGATGTGGAGCAAATCCGTGAGCGTATGCAGGAGATTATCCACCTCGACATGCCTTTCAGGCGCTCGGAGGCAACTACCGAGGAGGCCATCAGGGTGTTCAAGGAGAGGGGATTCTCCGACAAGGTGAAGTTGCTTGAGACCAGCGGACAGATATACAGCGACTACTATATGCTGGGCGACACCGTCGACTACTACTACGGACCGCTCGTGCCCTCGGCCGGCTACCTCACGGTGTGGGGACTGGAACTGATGAACGACGGTATGCTGCTCCGGGTGCCCAACCATCACAACCCCACCTTGCTGGCAGAGAAACTCGACCAGCCCCATACGTTCGAGGTCTTCGCCGAGAAGGTAAGGTGGGATATCATTATGCGGCTCTCGAACGCGGGCGACGTCAACAAGGCAGTGCTCAAGGGTCATGCCTCTGAACTCATACAGGTGAGCGAGGCGCTGCAGGAGAAGAAAATCGTGAAGATAGCCGAGGAAATCGACCGGCGTTTCCATGCCGAGACCGACCCCGTGCGCATCGTGCTCATCACCGGACCATCGAGTTCGGGAAAGACCACCTTCACCAAGCGACTCTCCGTGCAACTTCTGGCCTGTGGCTTGCGCCCCATATCCTTCTCTACCGACGACTATTTCGTCAATCGCGTCGACACGCCCAAACTGCCCAACGGACAGTATGACTTCGACAATATCAAGGCTGTGGACAGCGAACTGCTTGAGGACCATCTGGCCCGACTTGTCGCTGGCGAGAGGGTAGAGGTGCCCGAGTATAATTTCGTGACCGGAAAACGGGAGTACAATGGAAAGAAACTGAAACTCCAGGGCGACAACGTGCTCATCATCGAGGGTATTCATGCCCTCAACCCCATGCTCACCAAAAACATCCCGGGCATCGCTTATTACAAGATTTTCGTGTCGGCGCTCACCAGTGTGTCACTCGACGATCACAACTGGATTCCCACTCGCGACAACCGGCTCCTGCGCCGCATCATACGCGACTACAACAAAGGGGCATATTCGGCCCGCGAGACCATCAGCATGTGGCCCAATGTGTGTGCGGCCGAGGAAAAATGGATCTTGCCTTTCCAGGAAACGGCCGATGTGATGTTCAACTCGGCGCTCAACATCGAGTTCGCTGTCTTGCGCAACAATGCCGAGATCATCCTCTCCACCGTGCCCAAGAACTGTCCTGAGTATGCCGAGGCCCATCGCCTGCTCAAGTTCATCCACTATTTCCTCCCTGTGAGCGACAAGGAGATACCGCCCACCAGCATCATGCGAGAGTTTGTAGGCGGCTCCAGCTTCAAGTATTAGTCCTTTATCGTCTCTATGAAACGATGCCTCATGCTTGCGCTGCTCTTTTGTGGGGTGGCGCACACCCATGCCCAGACCGAAAACGTGGCGCGCGAGGATACCCTCCAAGGCGTTACCATCATGTCGAGGTCGGCCCAACGCCGGCTTTCCGAGGTGCAGGTGGGCGTGGAGCGCATCGACGTGGGGACGATGGCCAAGGTGCCGGCACTTTTCGGCGAGCGCGACATCATCAAGTCGCTCCAGCTGCTTCCTGGGGTGAAGAGCGAGAGCGAGGCGTCGAGCGGATACCAGGTGCGTGGCGGCACGTCGGCCCAGAACCTCATCCTCCTCGATGGGGCCACCATCTACAACGCGGGCCATCTCATGGGCCTTTTCTCCACCTTCAACGACAACGCGCTCAACAATGCGGCACTCTACAAGGGTATGGTGCCGGCTTATTTCGGGGGCGCCACCTCGTCGGTGTTCGATGTCAGTACGCGCGTGGGCGACATGAGCCAATACCATTTCAATGCCTCCATCGGACTGCTGTCGGCCAACGTGGCGGCCGAGGGTCCTATCCAGAAAGAGAAATCTTCCTTCCTCTTTGCCGGAAGGCGGTCGTATCTCGACCTTTTCCTCAAGGCATCGAAAGACTACAAGGACAACACACTCAACTTTTATGATGCCAACCTGCAACTTGCCTTCAGACTGTCGCCTCACGACAGGTTGTCGCTCTCTTTCTTCCGTGGGCGCGACAATATGGGGGTGGTAGACCTCATGGATATGACATGGGGCAACACCACCGCCAATGCCAGTTGGCTGCATACCTTCAACGACCGGCTTTACGCACACACCCAACTCACCTACAGCGATTTCTCCGACGATGTGGGCATCGACATGCTCAATATCTACTACACGATGAAGGGTTTCATACGACATCTCACCTTTCATCACGACCAGCGGTGGATGCCGTCGAAATCAGTCACGCTCAGGTATGGTCTGGAGACGTCGCTGCTGAAACTGAAGTCGGCAGAGTGGGATATCAACCTGTTGCACCAGCGTGAGAAACGCGACGCATGGACCAATGCCGTATGGGCGAACCAGGAGTGGAAGGTCTGCGACAGGCTCGACCTCTCGGCGGGTCTCCGCCTGAGGTTGCACTCGGTGCTGGGCGGCGCTCCTTATTACGAGATAGACAGTGAGGGGAATATCACCAGCACCTTCCATCCCGACAAGGGGAGCATCGTGAAGACATACACCGACTTGGAGCCACGGTTGAGTGCCAACCTCAAACTCTCGCCACGGCATAGTCTCAAATTGGGATATAGCCGCACCACGCAGGACATCCATGCCATCAGGGCAGGCTCGATGTCGATGCCTTTCGACCGCTATACCATGACCAGCAACCTGCTCAAGCCAGAGTTGGCCGACCAGGTGGCACTGGGATGGACAGGCATTACCCGCGAGAGCGACTACGATTTCTCGGCCGAGGCCTACTACAAGTGGGTGAGGAATGTGTACGACTACCGCGACGGCAAGTCATTCTATTCGGAGATTGAGATAGAAAGGCTGCTCCTGGGCGGAAAGGGACGGGCCTATGGACTCGAACTCTGCGCGCACAAGAACAAAGGCAGGCTCACCGGGTGGCTCAGTTACACGCTGTCGTGGTCGGAGAACAAGATAGCGGGCATCAACAATGGCGAGTGGTATACGGCTTCCAACGACCGGCGGCACGACTTCTGTGTCATCGGCATCTATCAGGCCAGCCCCTCATGGGAGCTGTCGGCCATGTGGCGATACAACACCGGGCAGGCGCTCACTGCTCCCAGTGCCAAGTACGAGATCGACGGGCGCACGTTCTACTATTACGCCGAGCGGAATGGATACCGCGCTCCTGCCTCGCACCGGCTCGACCTGAGCGCTTCGCACACAAAGAAGTGGCGACGGTCCACCCACATCTGGTCGTTTGGCATCTACAACGTCTACAACCGCTACAACCCCTTTGTCATCCGGTTCGTGAACGATGACGACAAGCCTTCGGGCACCAAGGCACGTCTCACGGCCATGTTTGGCATCGTGCCTTCTGTTTCTTTCACATTGAAGTATTGAATATGAGAAAACTGCTCACCATCGCCGCGTCATTGCTCCTCCTCCTCACATCGTGTGAGAGGGAGATAGACATCGACTACCATGAGATAGCCCCCATGGTGGTAATCGAGGGTAGGGTGACCAACGAGGGCACGCAAGTGGCGGTGAGGTGGTCGCGCTCGGTCACTGATTCTGTCAAAGGGCCCTCGCAGCCTGGAGCCAAGGTCGTCGTCTTCGACAATGGTGAGGAGAACACCTTGGCCTACGACCCCAAGGATGGCTGCTACCGGTCGGCATTGAAAGGCATCCCGGGCCACACCTACCGCATGGAGGTGGATTATGAGGGGAAACATTATGAGGCTTCTTCCACTATGCCCATACCATCGTCGGTCATCTCTACCGACTTCTACTGGCTGAATATGCTCGACCAGCGGCTGCTGGTCGACGTGATGTGGGCCACCGACCCCGATCCGGCCGAGCGCAATTATTTCCTTTATCGCATCGACCGCCGTTCTGCTCATCCGCATATCACGCCGAGAATGCAGCAGAAGGCCTATCGGTGGAATGTATTCGACGATAGGGGAAATCCTCCCGGACGCATCTACCGCGATATCCATTGCATGATGGAGCAGACGGCCATCGACGACGAGGAGGATAATTGGGAGAAGATTCTCTACGATGGCGACCTCATCATGCTCCAGCTTCTTACCATCGATGCCACAGCCTATGAGTATTTCCGCACGCTCATTTCCGGACAAAGTGGCGGTGCCAACCCCAAGAGCAATATCTCGGGCGGTTGTCAGGGCTATTTCATGGCCGCCGGCATCTCACGGGCCGACACCGTTGTCCTCCATCTCGACAACGTACCCGATTATGAGGTGCCCGACGACCTGTGGCGTTGAGCCACGGGCAACCATCCTTTTCTTGGGTTTCTCCAAGGCCTTTTATGTTCCTTTTTTTGTAGCTTCGTAGGAAAAAGTGAGAAAAACGTAATTTAATGTGCTCCCGATTATATATTTTCCCCAAAAATGGTAATATATAAGTGGAAGACATCAAAAAGAATGGAAACAATAACAGGCAACACATCCAAAGTCAAACATGATGAGACGCTGCTCATACGCCGCATCCTTGATGGACAGACCCAACTGTTCCGCCAGCTTGCCGGCCGGTATGCCGGGCCGGTGCTGAGGATGGTGGCACGCCTGATTCCCTCACCAGAAGAGGCCGAGGAGACCACGCAGGACACCCTGCTGGAAGCCTTCCAGAGCCTTGTCCGCTACGATGCGCGAAAGGCCAGTTTCCAGACGTGGCTCTTGCGCATAGCCTACCACACGGCACTGAAGCATTACCGACGGCACCATAGGTCTGTCACCGTCGTTGATGTAGAGCAGCAATGGCTTGAGACCATCCCCGATGAGGAAACCGACGCCCTGCTCGATGATGCCTCAGCCGACCGTGTGACGTTAATACAAAAGGGCATCGACACGCTGAAACCCGACGACCAGATGCTGCTCAGCCTCTACTACTTCGACAACCGCCCGATTCGGGAAATCGCCTGCATCACCGAACATGATGAAAGCTATCTCCGCTCGCGGCTGCAATGGATACGCAAACGATTGGCAATCACCATCAAAACCCTTGAAAGAAATGAAGAAAAATGAGCCAAACAAAGACCAAGGTCTTCGCCTCGCCATTCAACAAAAGAACGGGGCCACCGAAAGGATGACGCTGCCGGAGGACTTCACCGACCGCCTGATGGAGCGCATCGAGCAGAAGGAAGAGAAGCCCAAGCACCGCCGCACTTGGCTCTATGCCGCCATCGGTGCCATTGCAGCTGGCATCCTGCTGTTGTTGGCGTTCCATTTCACACGTCCTGATAGAGATACAGAGAAAGGGACGATGATTGCAACGCAGACGCAGCAGCCAAAACAACCCGAATCGCCCTATCGTGAAGAATCTGGGCAAAATCTCAGTTCGGAGCAGCAAAGCAACCCCGTGAGAACTCATGAGAGCGAATTCGAGCCCGTGATAGCACAAGATAGATCTGGTGCAGAACAAGCCCAGGCTGTCGGTCAGCAACCTCAAGTGGCATCGGCAGTTCATAAGACTCCAGCCAATATCTCTACTACGGATAGTCTGGATTACTATATCGACAAGATAGAACGCGAACTGGCCCAAGTGGATGAGAGCCTCTACATAGAACGGATGAACAAGGTGATACATGCTGACGAACGACTGCAGCGTTTGGTCAACAGCTATATCCTGCACACCCTCGATAAGGAGGGCCGCCCGCAAACGGCAGACAATATGTATAACGTAAAATCAGAGCAAGATGAAGAATAGATATTTTTTAGCTATCGCTCTCACGCTGATAGCCATTACCAGCAGCGCACAGCCTTCCCTCTCCAACAACATACGTGAGAAGTTGAATACTTTTATCGAATCGAAGGAGTATAATGTGCAAAAACTCAGCCACTCCAAAGACGGATTCAATGTATATCAGTTTGCCCAGCAATTTGCCATGGAAGAAGAGCCTCCCGGTGACTTTTACGGGCCGCTGTTCACTCCTCGGATGTTGGAATTGGAGAGGGCTTACAGGGAAGAGGCCGTCAATGCCAAGACCATCTACATCCATGATGCAAGCGACGGCGACTCACCCCTGCCAGGTGTCAAGTTCCAATTCAAGATTGACGACCAGCATCCGATGATTCAACAGGTGGCATTCGACCTCAACAAGAATATCCGCCTCATTTCCTTCGAGGAGCCCGACGGAAAACTCTATGCCCTCCTGCTGATGTGGGACCAGACCGTCGATCCGGACAAAAGTATGGGCAATGTATTCCTGATGGATGGAATGATTTATGAAATCAGCGGATGGAAGTTGGATGACAGGCCTTTCATCGCCCACTACAAACCCAAGGCATCGGAATCTGAAGGGATGGCTTTTGACGCTCAAGTCAAGTATGACACCACACCCGATGCAATGACTGTCGATGTGTTCATGGCCAAGGTGAAGCGCACCTGTGAGATATTCCAGCGCGAAACTCCGCAAGGGCAGATGGCGGCAGGGGTGGTGCTCAACAAAACGTGCAATGCTTTTAATGGAAAACTGACAAAAGAACAGTATTTCGACCTGCTGAGCTGCATCCAGCCATTGGTGGATAACGAAAAGAACGAAAACCTGAAAAGCATCCTGGCCTATTCCTGCTACTTGATTTATAAGAAGAGCGAAATCTATGAAGGGGACAGGGATACGGATGTCACACACGCGTCGGCGGGGAGTTCGGAAGTCACCACCTCGCAGGTATCGAAGACCATCGTCTACAACAGCATGCTGATGAACGAAATGGTGGAGAAGGAGATGGTGGAGTGCCAAATCTCCGGTACAGCCCCCTTGAATGGCAATAAGGTGGAAGTGATACGCAGCATTACTTTCGAACGATTGGGGGCGTGCCCTATCACCAACGGCAAATTCTCCTTTACCTGCAAACTGCCAAAGAACGAGGTGTGCCGGATGTATCTCGATAACAGAGAAGTCGTTTACTTCTATACTGACGGCAAGCCCATCAATGCTGATATGGAGAAACTGACGGTGAAAAGCGACAAGTTCAGTCAGAAAATCAATGATTTCCTGCAGTTGGTGGAGCGCGAACGAATGGATGAACTCCACGAGGGCGACAGTCTAAAAAAGGCAAAAATCAACCGTCAGCGTGGTGAACGGCTTCTCAAGGCAGTCCGTGACAACCGTGACAACATCCTCTCCGCATATGCACTCAGTCAGGTCTATACGGAAATGAGCTATGAGGAACTGAAACCTTATCTGAACGATGACTATGCCTTCTCGCATCACATCCTCCTGTCGCCGATGCGCGAATACATGGAAGGGTTGGAGAAACGCAAGCCCGGCACACCATTCGTCAACCTCGAACTGATTGACACCAAGGGTCGGCCACATCAGTTGAGCGAATACATCGGCAAGGGGTATGTCGTCTTGCATTTCTGGCATGGCTTAGGTGGTTATGGATATCAAATCCTTCCGTCCATGAAGACGCTCTACAACACTTGCCATTCCCGCGGTGTGGAGTTCGTGACTCTGGCTTTCGGTTTCGGAGTGCAAGGATGGAGGACGGAAGTGGAGCAGCGTCGCCTGCCATGGCCGCAGTTGATGCCCGACCCGGACACCAGCCAGCGAAAAGCTGCCGCCGCCTATGGCATACGCTCATATCCGGAATTGATTGTCATCGATACCAAAGGAACGATAGTCGCTTGTCCTCGGAATTTGGAAGAACTTAGTTCTGTACTTAACAAACTGAAATGACATTATTAGATTTTGATTCATAAGTACCCGGGATATGGCATGGGGCGCAGTGATTGCAGTCCATGCCTTTTCCTTGTAATACTTTCTTGACATCAAAATGGATTGGAAATGTCAAGCAATTAAAAAAGGATGGTTCCTTGCCGGTATCGGCAAAAAGTGATAAATTTGCACTTAAAAATTTGCGGAAATACTTGCCGATAGAAGATACTTACAAATAACACACTAACTTTGCTAAAGATGAAAAAATCAACTATCATTACCATCCTCCTTGCTCTCATCGCTCTGACAGTGCAGGCGAAGACCTACAAGACCATCATCAACCCGGAGGCGATAGCTTGTATGAAAGTCAGAAATGGCGACCTGAAAGCGCTGGAGGTTAATTTTAGAGACACGGCCACAACGGTGCATTTCCGAATGGAATACCCTAAGGGGCAACTCTTCCGTTTTGTCAAGGAAAGCTATTTGCTCGACGAGGCCGGCAACCGCTACCCGCTTCGCGCTGCTGAGGGTATCGCCCTCGACAAATGGGTTATGTCGCCAGAGAGCGGCGTGACCGACTTCACCATGCACTTTGAGCCGATGCCCAAGAAAGTGCAACTGTTTGACTTCATCGAGGGAGATGTAAGAGGTGCCTTCATGCTCCTTGGCATCCACGACAAGAAAGCCAAACTGAAATATCCTACCCTGCAAGAACTTTCTGATGCCAATCCCTATACGGTTCCCGCCGACTGGTTCACTACCGACACCATCACCATCCGTGGGCGCATCGAGGGCTACGATGCCGAGAAGTTCGGCTTCACCTCTATGGAGTGCCTCTATGAAGATGTGTTCGAGAAGGATGCTACGACATTGGTGTTCAATATCGCCCCCGATGGCACATTTGAAAAAAAGTTCCAGGCCAGTTATCCCATCCGGCAGATGTTTTTCGCCAGAGAATCGAAGATAGGTTTCGACAATATTCCGTTCTTCGCACGTCCCGGCGAGACCATCCAGGTTACCGTGCGCCCTGACGAGCAAGGTCAGTACCAATGCATCTATGGCAACGGCAGCAGCAAGGACGTGGAGCGTTGGCTGAAGTCTGATTTGAACATGAGCGACCTTGCACATCCCCTACGCACGTTTAAAGGGAAATTCAGCGAGGCGGGCGAGATGGCAGAACGCACATGGCGCAACATGTTGTATTGTTTGCAAAAGGAAAATCGCCGCCGGCATTTCACTCCCCAAGAGATGCAGTTGGCATTGGCCGACCTGCAGTTGAATTTTGCAAACGCCATGATGGACTATGCCATGTATCACGAGGATGATGTGAAGAAATATGAACAACGTGATGGCGGCTACCAACTGGTCATTTTGGATAGTCTGGAAAACAAAGAGATAGGCAAGATGGAGAATTACAAGGCGCTGCACCGTGTGGACTTCGACAATCCCTTGTTGCTGACATGTGACAACTATCCCATCACGATCAACCGCATCCAGTTTGCCAGACCTGTCAGGAACCGCCAGAACGAAGAGATTCTCGATGAAAACGGAGGATATGTGATTAGTTTTGACAACTCGAAGAAGATTCTTTCCACTGGTATTTTGGCATTGCGCGAACTGATGGGGACAGATCACGACACCTTCATGGCGCAACTCTGCGTCTATAAAGACATGCAGAGTAGTTTCAACAGTTGGCGCAGCATTGAGGATGCCCTACCGCGTATCCTTGCCGACACCACCTTGACCGCAGAAGAGCGTAAGGAGGCAGAGGCCAGTTTACAGCCAGTCAGCAAGATGATGCCGCTCTATTTAGACAGTTTCACAGATTCCTTCATCCATCAGAAGGCCGAGGCTTTCTATGCCGCCAAGATGGCTCAAACGGAACTCACTACACCTCTGCCTACCGACAATCCTGCCGCCGACCTCATCCGCTCACTCTGTGCGAAATATCCAGGCCGGTATCTCATCATCGATTTCTGGGGTATGGGTTGCGGTCCGTGCCGTGCCGCCATTCAGAGCAGTAAGGCAAAACGTGCAGAGATGGCCAAGCGCGACGACGTGAAACTTGTCTTTATCGCTGGGGAGCGCACCGCCGAGGGAAGCGAAGCCTACCATCAATACGTCAATGAATGGCTTGCCGACGAAGAAACCATCTGCATTACCAATACCGATTTCTCCCGTATGCAGGAACTTTTCCACTTCAACGGCATTCCACACTACGAGACCATCACGCCCGACTGCCGCCGCGTCCGCGACGACCTAAACATCAATGGCTACTACAACATTGACTACGAATTGCAAAAGATGATTGAGAGTTTTAAGGTAACATCTATTAATTCATAAATTCGAGTGGAAGCCGTTCCGTAGAAATTGATTCTTTCGGATTCTCACCCCCAGAAGAGGTCTACGGCTCGCGATAGTGTTCGTTTATCCACTCATTGGCTATTGATTTATAGCGGTTTTTCCCATGTTTAAAGTACGCTGATGAATAGACAACAGCATGCATGCAGAGTAAATCCTTTCACTCAATACCGATTATCTTGTGGGTCTGCAGCGAGAGATGCCATTCGGGGTGTTTCTTGATATATGCCACGCACTGGGCTGTCAGTCGGCGGTTCTCGGCAGGGTCGCCAGTGTCGCAAGGTTGGAGGCAGAGGTAAGTGGAGCCGACAAAGGCCTCGGGACACTCAGGAGGATGGATGCCGTCGAAAACCACTTTCACCTCGTCGGCCCGACGAATGACAATGGGCAGAGGATGGTCTACGAAACTGGTCTTGGGCGATAGCGTCACCCAGTCAACACCCTCGGCGATAGCGTGGGTGCCGTTGGTCTCCATCGCTATGAACACCCCCGCATCGTGCAGTTTGTCTACAAGTTCGGTGTCGACTTGCAGCGAAGGCTCTCCTCCGGTGAGCACCACGAAACCACAGTGCAGCCAAGGTGCTATGGCATCGATAATCTCGTCGGCTGTCATCAGACGAGAAGAATCGAAGTCGGTGTCGCAGAATGGGCAGCGCAAGTTGCACCCGCTGAAGCGGATGAACACGGCAGCCCTCCCCGTGTGGCGTCCCTCACCTTGCAGGGAATAGAAAATATCGTTGATACGGTATGTCTTGCCCATTAGCAGCCTATAATAGGAATTTCGCGTCGATGGGGAAATGGTCGTCGTAAGCCTGGGCAATATTGCCGCCCGACTCCTCGACGATGGCGCGGTAGCATGCGGGGAATTGCTCCACTACCCAAGCCGCGATGTTTTCGGCAGTGGGGTTGAAAGGAAGCAGTTCGTTGAAGTTGCCATGGTCAAGATAACCTGCAATGGCTTTCTTCACATGCTTGAAATCTTCCACCATCCCCTGGGGGTTCAGTTCCTGGGAGGCCAGATAGACGGTGATAATCCAATTGTGCCCATGCAGCTGGCTGCATTTGCTGGGGTAGGGCAAGGTCAGCTGATGACAGCCGGCCACTTCCATCCTTTTTGATATACAGTACACCATGGGCAGCTTATTTTCGTGAGTTGATACAATGGAAAAAAGCTGCCACAACATGGGTGGTTAGGGAAAAAACAGTAGTCATTTTTTCAGTGTTTTGATGAATTCGGCTGCAAAGTTACGCATTTTCCCCGACCATTCCAAATCTTTGGTGCCAATAATCAGCACTTTCGCCCTCATCATTCTCTTCTTGGGCTCAGACGAGCTACTCATCAAGACTGCGGTTGAGCTATAGTAAGTCCAAATGGTGTTGAAAATTTGGAAAATACCAAAATAATTCGTATTTTCGCCGATGGTAACCAAAGACATGGAAAACGATGAAAATACTATTCGCCTCCCTCATTCTGGCAGCGGCCACTTGCTTTACCGCATGCAATGCGGGCAACCCTGCCACTGATGCCACGCAGAAGTCGAAATGTCCTATCAAGAAAGAGACGACAGCCATCCGCTACACCTTTGCCTACAACTCGGGGGTGGGTGCGCGGGAAGAATACGACATCACGCCCGACTCCGTGACGTGGCGTTATATCGACTACCGCAACGGATTCACCCTCTGCGATGCGGTGGTATGCGACAGAAATGACTACGTCGCCCTTATCGAAACCTTGTCGCAGGTAGCGTTCAAGGTGCGTCGTGACAATAGTGTCCCCTCAACTGGTGGAGGCGGTTATTCCTACGCTTTTTTCGACAGCAACGGCCAATACCTCGGCTATGGCGTTGTCAACAACATCGCTTCTGGCGACAACAAGATTGCCGAGAAGGCTATCAGCCAATACCTTGACGCTCATCCGACTGCCGGCAAAAAGGCTGTCGATGAGGCCAAAGAGAAAGGCTTACTTTATATCGATATCGAGGAATTTCCCGAAACCTTGGCACCATTTAGGGTGAAGTGAGCTTGGATGTGCTCACTTCACCTTAAAAGCATCACAAGCTTTGGAGAAACTTGGTGAGGCTGTCTTTGGAGTCGAGACCGATTTTTTGTCTGATACGGTATCGGCTGATCTCAACCCCTCGTGTGGAGATGTTGAGCAACGGGGCAATCTCCTTCGACAGAAGGTTCATGCGAATATAGGCACAAATCATCTTCTCTTTATGCGAGAGGGCAGGGTACCGCTCCTCGAGGGTCTGAAGGAATTGGTGATGAACGGCGTCGAATGAGCTCTTGAACGCCTCCAGGTCGTCGTCGTGCTCGATGTTGGTGTCGATTTGACCGATAAGGCGGGTCACCCGTCGCTTGATGGTGGAGAGCAGCTCCGACTTCTTGATTTCCGCACTCGACGGAAGGGCGTTGTTCAGGCTCACGGCCGTCTTCTTGATGTCGAGGAGCATCTCGTTCTTGCGCACCACGTCCATTCTCGAACTGACCAGTTCCTGCTCGCGGGCATGAAGCTCAATCTTCAGTTTCTCCTCCCGGAGCGTGGCAATCTCTTCCTCTTGCTCCTGTATCTGCTCGTTCTTCTCGGCAACGAGTTGCTGACGGCTTTTCTGCATGCGTTGGTAGGCCAGGTATCCGGCGGCGATCAATAAGAGGGCATAGAGGATATAGGCCCACCAGGTGCGGTACCACGGCGGAAGCACGGTGAAGCTGAATGAGGTTTCCTCGGGTTGGTCGAGGCCGGTCATCATGATACGTAGGTGGAAGGTGTAGTTGCCTTCACGCAGGTTGGTATACTCCTTGATTCTTCGGCGGGTGTAAGGGCTCCATTCCTGCTCATCGGAACCCTCAAGCCAATAACTATATTGCACGGTCTTGGTGGGGTCGTAGTTGTTGGTGCTGTACTCCAGCCTTACCGAGTTGTTGGCCCAGGCGATGCGTACGGGCTGCTGGCAACCATAGAAAAGAGTGTCGGCATAGTTGCCGATGTAGATGCTGCGGATATAAGGACGGATCTGATGCTTCTGGTCGTCGCTTCTCGACGCCCTGTCAAGTCGGAGCGACGCAAATCCGTCCTCGGTCCCAATGATGGTCTGCTCGCCATTCTCGGTGAAACTGATATTCTCGAAATCCTCGATGAGGCAGTCGTTCAAGAATCCTTTCCGTTCCTTGCCAGAGATGACATGCAGCGTGCAGTCGGTGGCATACCACAACCGTCCTTTCTTGTCTTGATAGAGATAGGTATAGGAATCATGCCCTTCGAGCCGTTCTTCCAGTTGCTTGAAGGGTTCCAGGCGGTCGCGGGTGGCATCGTAGCGGAAAATGCCGTTATGGCTCGCGATGACGGTCTCTCCGTCGATTTTCGTAATGCATACGTTGTCGCCCTTGGGCAATTCCTGGGTGTTGTAGCATCGCTTTGAAACGACTTCGGTGAGGTCGTCGCTCAGCGTGAGCCGGAAGATGCCTTTCTCTTTGTTGGCCACCCAGACGGCTCCCGAGCCTTCTTCCACATAGAATGTCTTTGCCGAGATGTTGGCTCCTTTTATCCGCTCACCGAGCAGCCATTGTCTTCCTTGTCGGTGCATGAGTTGGAGTCCCCAGTAGGTGGCTGCCAGCAGCACGTCGTCGCGGTAGCCCAGCGACCGGACACCCCACACCCCTCGCAGGTCGTAGCGGGTCACATGGTCGCCGTCGATCATCATGAAGAAATGCCGGCCACCACAGAAGAGTTGGCCCCCGATGGTGTCGAGGCACAGCACCTGGCTGCCCGTGCCCTCGATGAAGCGGATGTTGGTACCTTGCATCTCGTAGAGACCCTGGTTGCTGCCCAGGTAGAGTTTGTGTCGGTAGGTGATGCTGCAACTGCCGCTGCCTACCGGCGACTGGTTGCTGTTGAGGAACCGGAGGGGGGAGTCGAGGGGGATACAGTCGATGCCATTGTCGAGGCCCAGCCACAAGTTGTGGTCGGCATCGAACGATGCTGCCAGCACGGTCTTGCTTTGAAGGCCATTGCCTATGGAAATCTGCTCGATTTGTCCGGTCTGCATGTCGAGGAGGATGACTCCGTCGTGGATGGTGCCCAGCACCAGCAGGTGTCCGCTGATGGCGGCACACGACAGCTGTTTCTGGTTGATGAGGCTGCTGGCGGCCAGGTGTACAGGCTCAAGCCGGTTGTCACTATAGAGAAACAGTCCGTTCTCCCTGCTCACAAGCAGGATGCGCCCGTCGTAGGGGAGCATGGCCACAATGGGTGAGGTATTCTTGATGTCGATGCTATGAAGGGGGATGAACTTGTTGCCGATGAGCACATGGACCCCGTTGGAGGAGGTGACGTAGAGACGGTTGTAGACCACGGTGGAATAGCTGAACCCGAAGGGGTAGCTGATGATATGATGCGTGTCGTTCACGTAGAGGGCGGTGTCGCATTGGAAATAGGTGTCGTTGCCGATGCGGTGGATGTTCCAAACATTGAGCTGGCCCACCTTCTCCACAGGCTCAGAAAGGCGCTCATACACCATGCGTCCTTTCTCGTTGCACACAAAACGCCCGAATTGTCCCAATGCCCCCACATAGATGGTTCTGCCATCGGCATAGACCGACCTTACCTTCGCATTGCCTGGAAGGGTGTAGGTGTGCCACATCGAACCGTCGAACTCCAGCAACCCTTTGTTGTTGGCAAAATACATCCATCCCTCACGGCTCTGTGCGATTTGCCAGTTTTGGTTTCCAGAGTGGTACTGCTGTCTGGTGTAGTTCACCACGGCACGTTGCCAATAGTCATCTGCCATCAGCGGGAGAGTGGTGAGAAAAAGACCGGCAAAAAGTATCCAGTATTTTAAGGTTGCTTTCATGCCACAAAGATAGTTTTATTTTCTGAAAGTCATATAGAAAATGATGAGTTTATTTTTTCGGGGTTTGAAATAAAAGATGATTGATAACCAAAGAGTTGCGTTTTTGTTGAGAAAGCCGTGATGTAGTCGGTGTGAGGAGCAATAGTAGTCGTGATGTAGCCCCTTTTTTGGAATGATCGCACCTCCGGGCTTAATTTTGCGTCATCAAAACCTAATAACTAAACATTTTTTGCTTATGAGTTTGAAAACTGTAACTATCGGGATATGGCAACGACTGTTCCTCGGTTGTCTGCTGGTCCTTCTGAGTGCTGGGGCATACGCTCAAGCCACTCTCACTGTCAGAGGTTCGGTGCTCGATGCTGTAACGCGCGAACCTATGATTGGAGTAAGTGTGATGGAAAAAGGCACCTCCAACGGAGCCATTACCAACATCGATGGTCAATTTGTTCTCCAAGGCGTGAGAAGAGATGCCACCATCGTCTTTTCTTATATTGGCTACCAGGATTTGGAACTGGCTGCAGGCAGAGCATCGGGCGAGATCCTGATGAGCGAGGTCGACAGGACGCTTTCCGAGGTTGTGGTCGTGGGCTACGGCACACAGAAGAAAGTCAACCTCTCGGGAGCAGTCTCGGCCGTGGATGGAGAGAAACTGGCCGGCAAGCCTTCGAGCGATGTGCTGAGTGCCATGCAGGGCGAGTTGCCTGGTGTGGCCGTGTTGCGCTCGAGTGGTGAGCCCGGAAGTGAGACTTCCGGAATCCGCATCCGTGGTTTCTCATCGGCCAATGCCACCAGTGCGCTGGTGCTCATCGATGGCGTGGAGGGCGACCTTGCGCTGCTCAATGCTGATGACATCGAGAGCATCTCCGTGCTCAAGGATGCCTCGGCCTGTGCCATCTATGGTGCCAGGGCCGCCTCGGGTGTGGTGCTCGTCACAACCAAAAGCGGCAGTGAGGGAAAACCCAAAATCACCTACTCTGGCTATTATGCCATCAACACTCCTGGCAACATGCCCGAGCGTTTGCCAGCCTGGGAGGAGCAGTCTTGGATCAACCTTGGCCGTTACAACCAGGGCGGCAGCTATGAGTGGAATAAGGAGAAGACCACATGGGTGGCCAATCCCAACTTCAACTATTACCCCAACAACAACAACGGACGCTGGGAGCAGTTCACTGCCACCAACTGGGTAGATGAGGGAACGAAGGACTACAGCGACCAGACCAACCACTCCATCTCGATCTCAGGTGGCTCGAAAAGCATCAATTACCTGGTGAGTGGCAACTACTTCTACAAGAATGGTATGCTCAAATATACCGACAACGCAAATACGCGGGTGAACCTGCATGCCAAGATCAATGCCGAACTCAGCAAGTACTTGGAACTCGGCGTCAACCTGCAGTACCAGTCGAGAAAGAACACGGCTCCCTCAAATGGTGCGGGAAGTATCCTGAACACCATGTACGGCGCACGCGCCCGTCAGTTGATGTGGCAGCCCGAGGAGACACCCAACTATGGAGAGCAACCCTATAGCGGTGACCTGCAAGTCAACCCCATCGACATCCTGAAGAACGGTGGCACCAACGAGACACACTATGAGGCCTATTTGGGCAAAGGCAGCCTCACCATCAAGAACCTGATCGAGGGCCTGCGTATCAACCTGAGTGCCAGCAGGCGCGCCGGTTACTACAGTGGCCGCTCCGAGCGCCATTGGCTGGCATGGTATGCCATGGATGGAAAAACCATCCGTCAGCAGACCAACAACCCCAACTCGCTGTATCGTATCAAGAACAACGACTACCACGACCAATTCGAGGCTACCGTCAATTACGCCATTGGCTTCAACCAGCACAACTTCAACTTCCTTGCTGGTACAAGCTATGAGAACTACCGCAAGGACCAGTTCGACGCTACTGCCAAGAACATGAATTCCAACGATTTCTACTCTTTCAACTACTACGATGCTGCCGAGGCCACCAACACCACGCTGGCCGACAACATCCAGCCCTGGTCGATGATGTCGTACTTCGGACGTATCAACTACAACTATGCGGAGCGATATCTCTTCGAGGCCAACATCCGCTACGACGGCAGTTCTCGTCTCGCACCATCGAAGCGTTGGAAGGCATTCCCGTCGGTGAGCGCCGCCTGGCGTGTGAGCGAGGAGAAATGGTTCGGACTCGACTGGGTGAGCAACCTGAAGCTGAGGGCCTCTTGGGGACAACTTGGCAACGGTGCCGTCCTTGGTCTCTACGACTATATCCCCACCATCTCGCAGGGTTCCACCTACATCACGGAGAAGAGTTACTATCAGGCCAATCTCGCCTCAAAAGACAAGACCTGGGAAACCATCGAGACCACCAACGTGGGTATTGACGTCGGGCTGCTGAAAGGCCGCCTGAACGCTTCGTTCGACTATTATTGGAAATACAACAACGACATGCTCTCCCGTCTGCAGTTGCCCCACACTATCGGTATCGGTGTTCCGGCAGTGAACGTCGGCCG
Organism: uncultured Prevotellaceae bacterium; assembly: GCA_900317305.1. Classification (GTDB taxonomy): domain Bacteria; phylum Bacteroidota; class Bacteroidia; order Bacteroidales; family Bacteroidaceae; genus Prevotella. Next base: position 31,850 of record ONGG01000004.1, read on the forward strand.
CCTGAAGACCTGGGGATGGGATTTCGAAATCAGGTGGAGAGACCGAATCGGTGATTTCCGCTATCAGGTGGCTTTCAACCTGAGCGACTCGCAGAACGAGTTGCTCGAGTACGACGGCGCCGATGTCATCTCGGCAGGAAACGTGAGCCTGCTCGAGGGATATGCCATGAACACCATCTGGGGATACAAGACCGATGGATATTGGAGCAGCGTGGAGGAATACCAGAAATACAAGGAAGAGCATCCAGGCTATAAGTCGTTCTCCGACGGAAAGGTGGGCGGCGGCGATGTGCGCTTCGTCACACTTCCCGATGCCAACGGCAGCACCGACCATCAGGTGGGCGGCGGCGACGGCACGAAGGAGAACCATGGCGACCTGGTATACCTGGGCAACAGCAACGGACGCTACCTCTATGGATTCAACCTCTCGGCACAATGGAAGGGGTTCGACTTCAGCGTGATGTTCCAAGGTGTGGGCAAACGTAAAATTCTCATCGACACCGAGGCCATCGCTCCCTTCGGACGTACCCACCAGATGCCATGGACCATCCACCGCGACTACTGGACAGAAGACAATCCCGACGCCTTCTGGCCACGTCTCTACAACTACAATGGCGACATGTTCAATTTCCAGCCTTCCGACAAGTGGGTGCAGAACGCCGCATACCTTCGCCTGAAGAACATCACGCTGGGTTATACGGTGCCCATCAGCCGCCGATATATCGAGAAACTGCGCTTCTACATCAGTGGCAACGACATCTGGGAGAAATCCGACATCCTCAAGGTGTTCGACCCCGAGGCCGGCAACAATGTGGGACGTAACTACTATCCCTTCTTCCGTACCTGGTCGTTTGGTGTGAACATAACGTTATAAGTAATCCATAAAGAAAACAATGATGAAACACTATATTTTCAAATCAATTGGTGTAGTCGGCATGGTAAGTGGCATGATGATGGTCGCAAGTTGCGAGCTCGACCGAATGCCTGAGACAACGTTGGCCGACAACAATTTCTGGCAGAGTGAGACCGACATGAGGGGAGCTTGCAACAAACTGTATGTCGACCTGCCGGGATTCTCGCACGACACACGTGCCGACGATATCATCGGAACGGCAGCCAACTCGGTGTCGAGCGGCAACTGGAGCGTGCCGGCCACAAGCAATGACTGGACACAGCCCTACCAGAAAATCGGAGTCTGCAACAATATCATCGCCAAGGGAGAGTCTGCTCCGCTTCTCGACGCACAGAAAAACCGGTGGATTGCCGAGGCCCGCTTCTTCCGTGCCTACCATTATTTCGACCTCGTGAGGAAATATGGCGACGTGCCTCTCATCCTGAAGGCTTTCGACTCGACCAGCGATCCCGATATCACCATGCCGCGCACCCCGCGCGAGGAGGTCATCCAGCAGTGCTATGCCGACCTGGCTTTCGCCGAGGCCAACTTGCCCGATATCGACGATGTGAAGAGCGATGCCGACTGGGGACGTGTGTCGAAGAGCGCAGCCATGGGCATGCTGGTGCGTATCGGACTCTACGAGGGCACCTATGCCAAGTATCATGGACTGTCGATCGATGCCAGGGGCCATCTCAAGGTTTGCCTCGATGCCTGCGAGCGACTCATCCGCAGCGGGAAGCATGACTTGTATCCCGATTTCCTGAAACTGTTCTATTTTGATGGCGAGGGCCGGAACAACAAGGAGAATGTGTTTGTGAAAATATATGGTCCGAATGGCTCGAGTGGCGTAATCTTGCACAACAACTCGCGTGGCTTGGAGAATGCCGTGAGCGTGACACGACAGACCATCGACGAGTTCCTCTATACCGACGGACTGCCTCGCGAGAAGACCACACTGAAGATTGAGGAGACCATGCACAACGACGTGTTCCTCAACCGCGACCCGCGTATGGCGATGACGTTCTACCAGAAGGGCGAGGAGGCCTACAAGGCTGGATACAATCCTTTCGGCAACCAGCATGGCAATGGATATGGCATCAAGAAAGGTTTCATGCTCGATGAGTGGAACACCGTCAACAAGGAGACGGTCGACAAGATGATCATCCGTTATGCTGAAATCCTTATCTCGTATGCGGAGGCTCTGTATGAGTACAACGGGCAGATCACCGACGACCAACTCGACGCCACCGTCAACAAACTGCGTGCCCGTGTAGGCTTCGACGTCAAACTCACCAATGGCTTCGTGGCTGCCAACGGACTGAATATGCGCGATGAGATCAGGCGTGAGCGCCATGTGGAGTTCATCGACGAGAACCTGCGTTACGACGACATCATCAGGTGGAAAATCGCCGAGAACGTGTTGCCCGTCACCATGCTGGGCCTGAAGTACAACGATGCCGACAACCTGAGCACTCAGCGCGAGAATATCCAGAACAGGCTCACCGATGCCAATGGCATGTTCAACGGCAAGAAGGTGGCCGACCAGGAAGGCATCTATGTCATCGAACAGGCTGCCAACCGCAGTTTCGATGCCAACAAGGATTATCTCTATCCCATTCCCACCTACGAGATTGCCACTTCGAATGGCAATGTGGTTCAGAACCCCGGATGGAAGTAAGCAATAAAGTGTTGAACCTGAATAATAAAAAACCAATATGAATCGTTTTATGAATATCAATAGAATCATGCTGTTGCTGGTGGGATGCCTGGCGCTCACAGCGCTCACCTCATGCAGCGATGACGAATGGGGAAACGACAACCCTGAATACAAGAATGTGTTTATCGTGGCTTTTGCCGACTGGGGACCAAAGAGCAACAACGACAAGACATACACCATGCAGCAGGGTGGACAGTTGGAAGTGCCGGTACAACTTTGGTGCGAGGGAACCCGCTCGTTCAATGCCGATGCATTCGTCTATGTCGATACGAAACTCACCCTGGGCACAGATTTCCAGATTGTCGACGCCAATGGCAATGCGCTGCAGCAGAACAGCCGTGGGGGGTATACCCTCACATGGGACTTGCAGACACCCGATGCCACCAAGAACCACCGCAAGCAGAGCATCTTCGTGAAGGCGCTCAACGGCCAGAAAGGGGATGTCACGCTGATGACCTTCGATCCGAAGGATGTCGACGAGAGTGGCAAGTTGCGCATCTCGAGTGGCGGCACCAAGAACGACGACACCCAATATTACGTTCCCAATAATCTCACCGACCAATACGAGGTGCGTTGCATCACGGTCAACTATAAGGTAAAAGTGACAATTGAGTAAATTGCCAGTTATGAAGAAAACGTTTGTTGTAATCTATCTGCTTCTAGCAACCATAGCCACGGCTGGTGCGCAGTCAATCTGGGACAAGGCGCACTTGGCCGAGGTGAGGGAAAACCTGGGACAGCCTGTTTATGCCACGGCCTACCAACACCTGATCAAGGAGGCAGAGAAACGCATGACGCAGGCTCCGCTCTCGGTGATGATCAAGGAGAAAACAGCCGTCAGCGGTGACAAACACGACTACCTGAGCCTGAGCCGCTATTTCTGGCCTGACCCCACAAAGGAGGACGGACTGCCTTATGTGAGCAGGGATGGCGTCTCCAACCCTGAGTTGGAGAAACTCGACCGACCCAAGGTCGCTGCTATGGCCAATGGCGTGACCACGCTCTCGCTCGCATGGTTCTTCAGTGGCGACGAACGTTATGCCCAGAAAGCGGTGGAGATGCTCAGGGTGTGGTTTCTCGACAAGGCGACACGCATGAACCCGAACATGAACTATGCCCAGATTGTGCCCGGACTTTATGACGGCAGGGGACGGTGCTACGGTGTGATCGATGCCTACTCTTTCGTCGAGATGCTCGATGCCGTGCAGTTGCTCGAACAGTCGAAATCGTTCCCAAAAAAGGATTCCAAGGCGCTGAAGGCTTGGTTCGCGAAATTCCTCAATTGGATTCTCACCAGTCCGCAGGGCATAGAGGAGGGCAACCAGCCCAACAACCACTCCACGGCCCGTGACGTGCAGGTGGTGGCCTATGCCAATTATGTGGGGAATAAAAAGGTGATGGACGAATGTCTCTCGGCATTCTTTGAGAAACGCATCAAGGCGCAGGTGATGTCTGATGGCCGGCAGCCTCAGGAACTCAGGCGCACACTGGCTTTCGGCTACTCTCAGTATAACCTTTCGCACATGATCGACGTGATGCTCATGGCCCGGCATGCCGGATATCAAATGGACGGACTCGACCTTGTGGAGAAAGCCGCCGACTTCCTTGTGCCTTATATGGGGAAAAGGGTGGAGGAGTGGCCCTACAAGCAAATCAGCGAATGGGACTTCAAGCAGAATGAGATGGCGAAGGACTTGTATCGCCTCGCCTTGCTCGACCCGCAACGTGCCGACTATCAGGCCGTGGCCGGGAAGAATCTCGTGAGGCGTTTCACCGACCGCTTCTTTCTGCTCTACTACACTCCCACTCCTACCGACAACGCCTTCGCCCGGGCCGACGTGCAGTTGCGCTATCAGTTGCAGCAAGTCAGTGAACTGAGAAAGAAGAACAACGACTGGTCGATGATGCCCCGCAGTGTAGAGCCCGATGGCAAACTGCGCATGGTGAGGCAGCCCGACTGGTGCTGCGGCTTCTTCCCGGGCGAGTTGTGGCAGATGTACCAATACTCTCACGACCAGTTCTGGCGTGAGCAGGCGGTGAGCAACACCTGGCCCATAGAGCGGGTGAAACTGCATGGGGGAAGCCACGACCTGGGGTTCATGGTGTACGACTCCTTTGGAAAGGCGTGGGAACTCACTGGCGAACAGTCCTACCGCGATGTGGTGGTGAAGGCCGCCAAAACGCTCATCTCACGGTTTGATGAGAAGGTGGGATGCATCCGCTCCTGGAGTTGGGGCACACCCGACCGTTGGCAGTTTGCCGTGATCATCGACAATATGATGAACCTCGAACTGCTTTTCCAGGCCTCGTTGCTGACCGGCGATAAGCAATTCTACAATATTGCTGTGAGCCATGCCAACACCACGATGAGAAACCATTTCCGTGACGATGGCTCGTCATACCATGTGGTCGATTACAACCCTGCCGATGGAAGCGTCATCAAGCGCATTACCCACCAGGGACTCTTCGACGAGAGTGTATGGAGTCGCGGACAGGGCTGGGGATTGTATGGCTTCACGATGTGCTACCGCTTCACGCACGACAAGGCCTATCTGGAGCAGGCACGCAAGATTGCCAGGTTCTGGCTCTCACTGACCGATATGCCCGACGATATGGTTCCCTACTGGGATATGCGCGACCCGGCGATAAAGACCGGAGTGGGACCGGCACTCGATGGGGGATGTCCACGCGATGCCTCGGCGGCTGCCATCATTGCCTCTGCGCTCTACGAACTGGCCACCTATGTGAGTCAGTCGGAAGCCGAGACCTATCGCAAGGCTGCCGATACCATGGTCCACTCTCTCGAGACATCCTACCAGCCCGACCTCCACACCCATCAGGGATTCCTCTTGCTCCATTCCACAGGCAACTACCCGAGCAAGGACGAGGTGGATGTGCCTATCAACTATGCCGACTATTATTATCTTGAGGCATTGCTTAGGCGTGAGTCAATGAGATAGCATTCCGACATACCAATATGGGCAAACAACTCTTTCTGCTGACCTTCGTCTGTGCACTGGCCTTTTCTGCCAGTGCACAGGTCAGGACGCGCCTGACGGACGGATGGCAATTCATCCGCACCGATATGGCGGGTCCATGGGAGGTGTTCCGTCCGGTGAAGCCCGGCAAGCCCGAGAGCGTGCCGTTGTGGACGGAAGTGAGCGTGCCCCATTGTTATAATGCCGAGGATGGTGTCGACCCTTCGGTCAACTACTATCAGGGGGCTGCGTGGTACCGCACTACGGTGAGCGTCAGTAATCCTTACCCCGACGGACATACTTTGCTCGAATTCGAGGGCGCGGGGCAGAAAACGGATGTCTATGTGGGCATCGACCATGCGGGAGCACACGTAGGTGGTTACGACCGGTGGACAGTCGACATCACCCATTGGGGAAACGGCCAACTGCCGATAGCCATACGCTGCGACAACAGCCGCGATGTGGAGATGATACCCTCCGACATGTCCGATTTCTGCCTGTATGGCGGACTCTACAGGCCTGTCAGTCTGGTATATATGCCGAAAGACTATCTGGCCGATGTGAGAATCGATGTGTCGGGCGACACGGTTGTCGTTGACAGCCGGCACCATCTGCAGGTTGAGTTGCTCGCACCCGACGGGAAAAGGGTGTTCTTTGGCGACAATTCAAAGCCCATTGTGGTGAGGCGGCCCGTGCGGTGGGATGTGACGGCGCCACGGCTCTATACGGCGCGTGTCACCTATGGCCGTCAGACCATCGTGAAGCAGTTCGGCTTCCGCTCGTTCGAGTTCAAGGATCATGGCCCTTTCTTCTTGAATGGTCGGCGCTTGCTGTTGCAAGGCACGCACAGGCATGAAGACCATGCCGGCGTGGGGGCGGCAATGAGCGATGAGCAGATTCGCCGCGAGATGCTCCTGATTAAGGAGATGGGAGCCAACTTTATCCGCCTGGGGCACTATCAGCAGTCGGAACTGGTGCTCAATCTGTGCGATTCGCTCGGTATTCTTGTGTGGGAAGAGATTCCTTGGTGCCGGGGTGGGGTGGGAGGTGCCGATTATCAGGCCCAGGCTCACCGCATGCTCACCAACATGATAGAGCAGCACCGGCATCACCCCTCCATCATCCTCTGGGGACTGGGCAACGAGAACGACTGGCCCGGCGATTTCGCGACAGTGCTCGATTCGGCCGCTGTGCGCAACTTGATGGCGTCGCTGCAGGCCACCGCCCACCAACTCGACCCCTATCGCAAAACGGTGATACGACGTTGCGATTTCTGTGCCGACATCACCGATGTCTACTCGCCCTCTATCTGGGCCGGATGGTATAGCCGCCGGTTCACCGACTACCGCGAGATGGAGGAGAAGGCCATGGCCACCTATCCCCACTTCCTGCATGCCGAATGGGGTGCCGACAGTCATGCCGGCCGTCATTCGGAGACGGGGTTCGACATCGAGGCGGGCGACAGGAATGGCGACTGGTCGGAGAGTTATGCCGTTCGCTTGTTCGACTGGCATCTGAAAGAGCAGCAGCGGATGCCCAATCTCACAGGGTCTGCTTTCTGGACATTCAAGGATTTCTGTACTCCGCTCCGTCCCGACAACCCCATCCCCTATGTCAATCAGAAGGGAGTCTGTCAGCGGGATGGCACGCCCAAGGAGAGTTTTTATGTCGTACAAAGTTATTGGGCCTCCAAACCCATGTTGCACATCTACGGCCATTCATGGCCTGTGAGATGGGGTAATGAGGGCGAGGAAAAGGAAATCCTTGTCTACTCCAATGAAGAGATGGTGGAATTGTTTGTCAATGGCGTTTCGGTCGGAAAAAGACGGCGCGACAGCCAGGATTTTCCCGCACAGGGCTTTCATTGGAATGTGGTCTTGCAGGAAGGGCACAACACCATCGTGGCACGCTCCAGGACACTGACCGACCAAATCGATTTCGAATATCAGACACGGCGATGGGGAGAACCCGCCAGCATCCGCCTCACCCTCAAGGAGAATCACCTTGTCGAGGCACAAGTCGTAGATGCTGAGGGCTATTGCTGCCTCGACAGCCGCGACTGGATAGAGTTCTCCATCGTCGGTGCCGGCAAGTTGCTCCAAAACCAAGGCACCGCCACGGGCTCCACACGCATACAGGCGGCTAATGGCCGGGCAGCCATCAGCCTGCTTGATGTGGATGGCCCATGTGTGGTGGCGGCAAAAAGTCCTCTTCTGCCGCCAGCCATGCTTGGTATTAAATAATGGGCATAATAGGCTCTATGGGCTTGATAGGCATCTTATTCCCATACTGCCCATTATGCCCACAATGTCCATTATGCCCATCAAGCACATTCTCTCCTATCACATTCCCCTTGCTTTCAGCAGCGAAGAGGTGTCGGGCGACTTCATCCCAGTGAAGTCGGTGAACATCTCCATCAGGTCGCGGGTGTTGCCACGGCTCAGGATCTTGTCGCGGAGGGCCTGGCCCACCTCGGGCTTCAATGGGCCGTGGGCCTTGAAGTAGTCGGCCACATTGTCGGCCAGCACCTCAGTCCAAAGGTAACTGTAGTAACCGGCGGCATAGCCTCCGCCCCATACATGGTTGAAATATGAGGTGAGGTAGCGGGGGGGTATCTGCTCATCATACATACCGATATCCTTGAGTGCGGCGGTCTCGAAAGCGTCGGCTTGAGCGGCGGTGGGCACTTGGTCGAGCGACAGCTTGTGCCATTCCAGGTCGAGGCAGGTGGCTGCCAGGTTCTCGCCTAAGGCGTAGGCAGGTTGGAAATTGATGGACTGGAGCATCTTCTCCTTCAGTTCGGCGGGCATGGGAGCACCAGTGGTGGCATGCTTGGCGTAATGGTCGAAAATCTCAGGCACCGAGGCGAAGAACTCGTTGAACTGCGACGGCATCTCCACGAAGTCGCGGGCCACGGCAGTGCCGCTCAGAGTGTTGTATCGGCAGTTCGACAGAATGCCATGGAGAGCATGGCCAAACTCATGGAAGAGCGTGGTCACCTCGTCCCAGGTGAGCAGCGAGGGCTGACCTTCGGGAGCCTTGGCGTTGTTGCACACGTTGAAGATCAGAGGCACTTGTTGGCGTTGGGTGCTCTGCTTGGCAAACGAACTCATCCAGGCTCCTCCGCGCTTCGTGGGTCTGCGGAAATAGTCGTTGTAGAAGATGGCGAGGGTCTTGCCGTCTTTGTCGGTCACCTCATACACCTTCATGTCGGGGTGGTAGACGGGGATGTCCTTGCGCTCCTTGAACTGCAGTCCGTAGACGCGGTTGGCAGCATAGAAAACACCGTTCACCAGCACGCTGTCGATGTTGAAATAGGGCTTCACCTCATCCTCAGAGAAGTTGTAGGTGGCTTTCTTCATTTTGGCCGAATAATAAAAACGGTCGTAGGGTTGCAGGTCGATGTCGGTGCCCTCAACCTCCCGGGCATAGGCCTCGATGGCCTTGGTCTCGGCGGCGGCCTTCGGGGCGTATTCATTGATGAGCTGGCGCAGGAAGGCGTCCACTTGCTCTGGGGTCTTGGCCATCGTCTTCTCCAACGACATCTCCGCATAGTTCTTGTAGCCCATCAGCTGGGCTTTCTCTGCCCGCAGACGGGCTATCTCCACCACGATGGGGAAGGTGTTGAACGAGCGGCTGCCGTCGGCACGGTGAATGGAGGCCTCATAGACGCGCTTGCGCAACTTGCGGTTCTGAAGGTTGGTGAGAATGGGCTGTTGGGTGGTGTTGATGATCACGATGCAATAGGGTGTCTTGCTGCCGCGGCTCTCGGCATCTTTCTTGCATTGGGCGATGTCGGCCTCGCTCAGACCAACGAGCTCGTCCTCGCTGTTCACCCACACCAAGGAGTTGTTGGTGGCGTTGGGCAACAGGTCGCCCCACTGCTGCTGGAGTTCGGCGATGCGCAGGTTGATTTCCTTCATGCGTGCCATCTTGTCGTCGGACAACAGGGCGCCGGAACGGACGAAACTCTTGTAGGTTTCCTCCAACAGCTTCTTGTCCTCTCCCTTCAACTTTTTGTATTGGTGGTCGTACACGTATTTGATGCGCTGGAAGAGTTCTTTGTTGAAGGAGATCTCGTTCTCCAGGTCGGTGAGCAGGGGTGTCACGTTCTTCTGTGTCTCGGCGATCTCGGGTGTCTTGTCGGCACTCACCAGCGCATAGAAGATGCTGGTCACCCTGTCGAGCAGCGCGCCACTCTCCTCAAAGGCCAGGATGGTGTTCTCGAAGGTGGGCTTCTTCTTGTTGGCCACGATACGGGCCACGGCGTCGCGCTGCTCTTGGATGGCAGCCACGATGGCGGGCTGGTAGTCGGAGACTTTGATTTTGCTGAAGTCGGGGGCTCCGAAAGGCAGTGTGCTGGGTTGGAGCAGGGGATTGTTGTCATTGCCGTTGCCACCCATGAGGTCGAGTGGTGCGGCAGGCGACTGCATCATGGCCGATGCCAGGCCGATGGTAAGGATTGTCTTCACAATGTTCATAAGTATATAGGTTATAGGATTGATTATTCTTTTGCCTTATCCGCCTTGGTTCATTCCGACACGATGTCCTTGTATCTCATCAGGTAGGTGTCGTATTGTGTCTCAAACGGGTGGAAGGGTGCTGCGACGGTCGAGGGATGGTCGAAGAGTTGATGTAGCAGCATGGGCACCTTGTCGGCTTCCACGCGGTAGAGATAGAAATCGCCGCTCACGCTGCCCACCGTCTTGGCCAGTACGGGGAAGGCGGTGCGGGCAAACTTCGGTCCTTGTCCTGAAACGGCGGCATTGTAGCTGAGCACGATGCCGCGGTCGGTCTGCTCGAAACTCACGTTGCCCTGGCGGCACACCATCAGCAGGCCATTGCCGTCCCTGTCGGTAAGCAGGGCGGCATCCACACCACGGCGGTTGCCCTCGAAATAGAGGTCGTCTTGTTGCAACGCCCAGAACCCATACTTGCCGGCACGGAATCTTCCGGGATAGGTGGGCATCACGCCGTTGCCTATCCATTGCACGCGGTCGATGCGTTGGTCGAGCAGGAAGGCCAGCCCTAGTTCCGACAAGAAAGCGTCGGTGGTGTCGGGAGTGAGGGTGAAGGTGTAGTGCAGGGCGTTGCCCTCTTTCTCGGTGCGGATGTCGGTGGCTATCGGTCCTGCCGTCTTGCCGTCGGCCGACAGGTGCAGCAGGTAGCGTTCCAGGCGCTTGTCGCCCACTTTCAGGCCCTCGGCCATCGTGGCCTTGCGGCCGGCACGCACGAGCACGCCATCTTGTACGAGCGTCATGGCATCGGCAGTTGACTCGGTGAGCGCAGCGAGGATACGGGGCGTGGGGTCGGATGGGTTCACAGGGAGATTTTGTCGGAGGAACGTATGGCCCTGCGCATCGCTGACGCTCACCTGGAGCAGGCATATCTTCTCCTTGTTTGGATTCCGGGGAAGGGTCAGCGAATAGTGGGTATGTTCGTGGGGTGCGCATTGTGGACTGAAGGCTCCGCGGGCCACGGTGTCGCGGTCTTCGGTGTAGGCCCAGACGAAGGTCACCTGGTCTTTCAGGTCGATGAAGTCGTAGCGGTTGACGATATCGAGCACCAGGGCACTCTCGCTGGTGGTCAGCACGCTGTCGGCGATGAAAGCGCGTGCGTAGTTGTGCTGCAGCTCATAGTAGTTGGGCAGCGGGGTGCGGTCGGCATAGAGCAGACCGTCGGTGCCCTTGTTGCCAAACATCTCGAATCCGCCTTCATTCGAGGTGAACACGCGTTCCTCATAGCCATAGCGGTCGGTCAACTTTTCCCTGAAGGGCATGCCTTGGTCTACCCATTCCCATACGCTGCCTCCGGCGATGCCAGGCGTACGCTCGATAATCTCCCATTGTCGGTCGTGGTCCTCGAGCGAGATGCCCAGGGTGTGGCAATACTCGGTGAAGATGACGGGGCGGTCGCAGTGCTGGTAGAATCCGGCTATCTGACCGGTGGTGGGGTAGTGGGGCGAATAGATGGGGGCCTGTGAAGGAAATCCCTTGGCTTTGTCGCCCTCGAAGAACCTGCGGAAATAACTGCCCACTTGTGGATAGCAGTAGGGGCGTGAGGGGTCGAGCTCTTCTTTCACGTAGTTGCCCAACTGCACGCAGATGTCGGTAAGTGGGTTCTCGTTGCCCAGGCTCCATATCAGCACCGAGGGGTGGTTCTTGTCGCGGCGTATGGTGGCTTGGGCGCGCTGTTGGAGAATGGGGTAATAGGAGGGGTCGGAGAGATGCTTGTCGCCGAAGCCGAAGGGCACCTCGTCGATGATGTAAAAGCCCAGCGAGTCGGCCAGTTCATAGAAGCGGGGCTCGCGGGGGTAGTGCGAGGTGCGGATGTAGTTCACCGAGGCTTCCTTCATCAGTTTCATATCCCGGAGGATACTGGCCTCGTCAATCACCTTCACCGTCTGAGGGTCGGTGGAGTGGCTGGTCACGCCGCGCAATTTGATGGGCTGGCCGTTGAGTTTCAGGATATTGCCGTCGATGGTCAGTTCGCGGAAACCGAACTTGTGCTCAAAGGTCTGAAGTGTTCTCCCTTTTTGTGTCAGGGTGGTGCGGAGGGTATAGAGGTAGGGTGTCTCGGCGGTCCAGAGATGGGGTTGGTCTACCTTGGTCGTTCCCACCTTGTGGCCCTGGGCATCGAGAATCTCATGGGTCACCTTTGTGGCCTTGGTGGCATGGGCTACAGCAGTGGCCACATTCACCTCGCCGTTGTTCTTGGTGGTGATGGTCAGGTCGCTCAGGTGGGTGTCGGGTACGGCCATCAGTGTCACGTCACGGATGATGCCGCTGGGTGCCCAGTCGTCGTTATAGTCGAAGTCGCTGCCCGGAAAATCGGTGATGACGCGCATGGCCAACTGCTGTGGCGCATTCCATCCCTTCCCCTTTTGTTTCGAGGGAATGAGGTAGTCGGTGATGTCGAAAAGGGCGGTGTTGTATCCCGAATTCCAGGAGTCCACATAGTGGTCGTTGATCCACAGGTCGTAGCCATAGAGCACGCCGTCCATGCGGAGCACGATGCGCTGGCCCTTCCATTCCTCGGGAATGGTGAATGTGGTGCGGTAGTAGCCGGTCAGGGGACTGGCACTGTCATATTTCGGTTTGCAGAGTCCATAGGCTTCCCAGCATCCTGGTACGGGAATCTTGGTCCAGCTGTCATCGATGGCTGGAATGGACTGATGGAGGACGCCTTCGGCACAGACCACGATTTCACCAATCACTTTGATGTCCCACTCTCCGTTCAGGCTTTTCTTCATTGCCGGGTCGGTCACGGGCAGGATGCCGTGAAAGGCGTCTTCTGTCTGGGCAGATGAGCTGAGAGCAAGTACCGCCAGCAGCAAGAGCAACAGGTGTCTTTTCATCGTATTTGCTTGTATATGAGGTCGATCTTGGTGTATTTGCGCTCTTTCTGGTTGTTCCAGTGCTCAAAGAGTCCAAGAGGTTGCTCCAGGGGCTTGCCGTCTTGCTTGTAGACGGTGCCGCTGGGGGCATTGGGGATGGAGGCGGCCTCGCGCAGGTACTCGTCGCAGTAGTTCAGGCTGCCGAATTCGGGCCACTCACCGATGAGGATGTCCATGCCCACGGCATCGCAGGCCACCTCGTCTTGTGAGACGATGATTGAGCAGGCCCAGTCGCCGTTGAAGGGTTCTTTCTGCCACTTCGGGGCAGGAGCTCCGTTCACGTCGCGCGACCCGTAGGTGCCGTCGATGAGGAATAGCAGGGTCTTTTGTCCCATGTTCTTGTGGGCCATGAAGTCGACGAAGGTCTTGTAGCCGGGCTTGCCGTGACGCTTGTCTTGACTCACGTTGTTGTGGGCATTCTGTCGCCAAAGCAGGTTGATGTCGGTGGCGCCATACCAGTTCTTGCCGGTCAGGGTGACACCCGGTCCCGAATGGGTCTTCAGCAGGGCGCTGTTGATGAGGTAGTCGGCGTCTACGATGCATTTGGCCAGGCCACGGGCCATCTTGCCGTTCTCTTCCGAGTAGACAATCTGCTCGGGGTAGTACTCGCATTTCTGTCGGCCGTCGCCACCGATGTTGTCGATGAACACCACGTTGGGAAACTCGCGGTGTATCTTGTTGTAGATGCTGTCGGTGATGGCACGGCTGGGTTCACAGAGGATGATGTCGCGCTGGCGTATACCGCCCTCGTTCACCAAGGAGCGCACCAGTGCAAGGGTGAGGAAAGGCGACGAGTTCAACTCTATCGTATCGTGGTGGGTAATGGCGTTGTTCAGGTTGAGTTTCACGGCTATCGTCTCGCCTTTCCGGTATCCGCGGTTGCCACGCCCATGGGTCTTGTTGAAGTGCTTGAAGAGGGCTTTCCATGCCTTTTGTGGGGTGGGGGCTCCAGTGAGTTGCACCACGGCCTCGCGAACCATCGCGTCGGCCTTCGACTGGTCGTTCCATCGGTCTTCCACCCACAGACCGGTCCGGCCGTCCCACTTGGCTACACCAGGACTGTGTATCCACGCCACACGGCCGGGATGGATGCCACGGCCTACACCGATAGGTTCGTTAGGCCCGACAAACTGTTTGGGTCTGACGGGGTTGAATTCGCCGAAGAACAACCGGTCACGGTTCACGGCCTCGCTCAGCGGCTGGATGGTGGTAGAGGGACCAAGGTCGGGCGATACCCAGGAGCGGAGTTGCCACACCACCTTGCCGTCCTTGTCAATCTCCACGGCCTGCACGGGGGCATTGGCGGTGTCCATAGGGGTTTTGTTCCACTCGTTATACCAGTTGTTGATGAGATGGTGCCCGTCCTTCAGCCTCACAGTCTTCTGTGGTTGGGTCACGCCATATTCGGTGGTGTTGGTCTGCCATACGGTCTCGCCCATGCGGGTGATTTCCTGGATGAGGCCCTTGCGGCCGGTGATGAGCAGGTTGCCTTTGGGCAACTCCTGTGCCGACCAGGGCAGCAGTCCCGTCCAACGGTCCACTTCCTTGCCATCACAAGTGTATTCGTTCACCATGCCCAGTCCCATGTTGGCCACGAGCAGCGTGCCACGCGAGGTGAGGCGGGCATTCCTGAACTGTCCATGCACGGAGCCTTTCTCCGAGACGGGCTGCTCAAACTCGCGTACGATTCTTTTCGAAGGTATCTCCATCACCACGGCCTTGGCGGGATGTCCGTTCTGCACAAATACCACATGGGTGCGGCCGATGGGCTGGATGGTGTGGATCTCTGTGCCTTCAGGGGCATCGTAGTGCCATACCACCTGGTTGTCCTGGGTCACCTCGGCGATGCCGTATTGGTGGGCCATCAGGATATGTCCGTCGGTCATCAGTATGGCGTCGCTGATCTCGCCACGCCATTCTTTGTTCCAGTACGACCATGCCACCTGGCCGTCCTTGACGATAAACATTCTCATCTGCTTGCTTTGGCCGGCGTAGAAGAAGTCGTGGCGGCCAAGGCTCTCGTCGACTGCCGACTGCGCCATGGCAAAAATGCTCCACATAAGAAGGGCCAGCAGTGTGTAGATTTGTTTTTTCATGTAAGTGTAGGTGTAGTTTTGGTTAGTTGTCTATTTTTCGGGTATCAATTTATTCCACAAAAATAGTAAAAAAACAGTGAAAAACAAATTGCTTGACAAAATTGAGGGTAAAATGATTATATTTCAATGTTTTTTCTCGATGGCTCCATTCGACTTGTTAGCAATATTCCACATTTTTTATAAAGCTGAAACATACGGCTCCGCCTATTGTTTATCCTTACAAAAAAACACTTGTCGGTCGCTATGGGCTGATGTGACTTGTACTGTTGTTCACACTTTCACTCATCCAAACGAATCACATGTTACTCCTGTCTTGATACTCATCATAGTCGATGGAGTGCAGCACGATGCGGTGGCGGTTTTTGTCGTAGTTGACGTTGACAAAGCTGCGTGAGGGCGAGAAAGCGCTTGTGCTTATTCCTGCCACATCAAGTAATGTGTGCCCAATGTCGTCGGCACAGATGGGATAGTGCTTGGCTTCTTCCAATCTTTGCCTGAGTGATGGGTGGCCTGCGGTGAATGTGGGAGAGAGCCAAACCAGCAAGGGAATGCGTATCTGATAATTCAAGTCGGGCGACGATTCGGCATTGCCATGCCCCATGTAGTTGCGAAGTTCGTAAATCTCTTCTCCATGGTCGGGGAAATAGAATACACAGCAATTGGTGTGCTCGAATTTCTTGATAATCTTGTCAATAACATAGTCGTTGTAAAGGGTGGCATTGTCGTAGTGGGCGATGGTGGCACGTTGGTCCTCATTGTATTTCTTGTCGTAGTCACTAGCCCTGAACTTGCCGAAAGATTGGGGATAGTCTGCCTCATAATCAAAATGCTGCCCCTGAAGGTGAATGATATATAGGGTAGGACTGTCGCTCATCTCAATGTCATCCACCATGTCGCCATCGTATTGGTATTCTCTTGTGTTACGGTAGTCGAAAAGAATGTCAGAAAGTTCCTTGTCTGACAAAAATGATATGCCCGAACCGATGGAGTATTGATTGTCGTACATCATGGTGCGATAGCCCGCAGCTTTGAAACAGGCAGGGAAAAGAGGTGTCGTAGCGAAATCCACACCCTGAGCGTTGAGTGAGAAATCGGCCGCCATTGACGCCGAGGTGGCATCATGCAAGGTCACGGCATTGTCGAACACCACCATACTGCCGTCTTTCACCCTCTCAGCCAACAAAGGGTTTGTCGCTTTCTCGTAACCATAG
This sequence comes from uncultured Prevotellaceae bacterium, assembly GCA_900317305.1. Classification (GTDB taxonomy): domain Bacteria; phylum Bacteroidota; class Bacteroidia; order Bacteroidales; family Bacteroidaceae; genus Prevotella. Next base: position 48,143 of record ONGG01000004.1, read on the forward strand.
AGCGAGGTATGGTACACGCTGTGCGATTCGCCGATGATAACGATAATGGTTGGAAAGTCGGAAGACTTGGCACTCGCTTCCACGTTTTTGCAGACATCGCGTAAGAGCACGATGTCGCTGTTCTTCTGCTTGAGTTGGTAGATAGAGTAGCCCAGTCGTGTGAGTGTGGTGTGCTGGGGTATCGACATGCCATCTCGGTATCGTAGAAACCCATATCCTCCATATAGTGCTAGTCCCAATCCTGTCAGAGAGAAAAGAAAGGCAGGGATGGTGTAGCGGGTTTTTGAGAAAAGGGTGGATAATCCATAAATGATGGCTAATAGGACGGCCAATAAAGCTAGGACAATTAGTATTTGGATGGGTGGAAGATAAGTGTTGAAAAACGACAAGGCCTCTTCGCGGTTGGTTTCGCCAATGATGTTGACGACGCCTTGATTGAGGAACGAGTTGAATCGGAAGAGCAGGAAATACTCACACGCTATCAGAATGCTGTGAAGCAGGGTGATAAGCACTACATATAATTGCTTGATGCTTTTCTTCGTGAGGACAACATAGATGGCACTCTCTATATACGCGATAAAAGCCGAGAGAAAAAAGACGCTGAAATAGGTGAATGGCATGTTGTCTTCACTTGTCACTACATAGTTCGACACCAGGTTGAGTAGGAATACAAACATGTAAAACCAACCCTTGACGGGTCGGGTGCATAGCATATAGATCTTGTAGAGCAGTCCTTTCGCCTTCATTGGTGATAGCAATAGTATGGAAAGTGGTGCCAAAGTTAGTGCAAGTTGGGTGGAACACCAAGTAAACGAACAAGTTTTTGTAAATAATAATGAGAAAACGTTCGCCGATGGATTTTATTTAGTATCTTTGTAGTCGGCAATTGTTTCTTTCTCCAGAACAAGAAAATCAAAAATGCCGCTGTTTAATGTCATGGTCCGAATCGTCGGACAGCATATACCATCTCGAAATTATCAATTATTCATCAATAACATTCTTAACTGTAGAATCCATGAAAAAATTCCTACACATTCTGGTTCTCGTACTCTGTGCCAATCTGGCATGGGGACAGGGTACTCCGGCCCTCGAACAACTCAAGGCCGACCCTCGAAAGGCGTATGGCAATGATTATCCCTATTCAATGGTCACACACCAGCTCACAAAGGCACCGAAGGGATACAAGCCTTTCTACATCAGTCATTATTCAAGGCATGGGTCGCGTTATTATTGGACCGACCGGCTCTATATCACGCTCGATACCTTGATGACCAAGGCTCACGAAAAGCATCTGCTCACTGCCGAGGGCGAGGCGTTCTACAAGAAGTTCATGGCAGCCAAAGAGGAACTGATGACGGGCGTGAGCGAACTCACCCAACTGGGATGGGAACAGCATCAGTTCATCGCACGCAATATGTACAACAACTTCCCCGAAGTATTCAAAAAAGGTGGCAACGTGCTGGCCATCTCCTCGCTTTCGGGGCGCTGTGTGCTCAGTATGTCGGCTTTCTGCCAGGAACTCGTGCAGTGTAATCCCAAGATCGAGATCCGTGAGCAGTCGTCACGATTCACCCTCGATGGCGTGGTGCCTACCGACAGACAGAACCCAATCAAACACAAGTTCCCGAAAGCCAAGCCCAAATTTGAGGCAAACCGCGATAAGTTCAAAAGCGATGATTCGCTCGGCGACAAGGTCGTCCAACGCGTCTTCACCAGCACCGAGGGACTGCCTGGCAACCCGCGCCGCTTGGGAAACAGTCTGGTCGACCTCTACACCACGCTCCCAAGTATCGGACATGAGGGCATGATGGGCAATATCGTTACCGACGAGGAAATCGTGCAAAGATGGGAAGGCTCCAATCTGGGCTCCTACACCTGGGTGTTTGAACCACAGTATGAGACGATTCCTATCCTGCAGGACATTCTCAAAAAGGCCGAGGCCAAAATCAACGGCACCAACGACCGTATAGCCGACTTGCGTTTCGGGCACGACACCTGCCTCGGACCGCTTACCGTGTTGATGGGCATCAATGGCGCCGACCGTGACCCGGCCGATCCTTATGAGGTGAAAAACTGCTACCAGAACTGGGAAACGTGCAAGGCATCCAACTTCCAGCTCATTTTCTATCGTGGAAAGAAATCCTCCGACGATATCCTCGTGAAATGCCTGCTCAATGGCGAGGAAGCCACGCTGCCTGTGAAAACCGACAACTTCCCATACTATAAGTGGTCGGATTTCCGCGACTTCTACACCGCAAAAATCAATTCGGTGAAGTAAGCGGGACTACAGAAAATGGGGCTTGCTGGCTACGTCACGCTCACTACCATCCAATACTTGATTCTGAAATACGGAGGCTCCTGGTAAAAGGGGCCTCCGTGTGTGATGTATGTGCTCATTTCTTGATTCTGAGCACAGGTGCTATTGCGTTGACGGGGGGAGGGAGTGTCACCTCCAGACCCTCGGCAGTTTGCCTCACCTTCAGTCGGCCATAGCCCAGCAGATAGGCGCTGGTGATGCGCTTCGGCAGGTAGGTGTTGCCCTTGCGTAGCGACTTGATGACAAGTTTTCCATCCGAGGGCCACCCCATGGCGGTGATATAAAGATTCTTCTTCGTCTGGTTGAAACGGATGTCGCGGGCATCCATGTTGGCGTACTGACCGTCGTTGAACCCTTGGGCCTGAAGGGCGATGGCTTTCTTGGCCACAGGGCCCTCGCCGAAGACATTCCACGGACGTGTGCCGAAAATACTCTCTCCATTCACGGTCATCCACGCTTCAAGGTCATCGAGTATCTTAGCCTCCTTCTCGTCATAGGTGCCGTCAGCACGGAGAGGGATGCTCAACAGCAGATTGCCGTTCTTCGACACGATGTCTACAAGTTGCTTCACCACGGTAGCGGCACTTTTGTATCTCCCCGACTCGTATATGCCGGTGTTGTAGTGCCATCCACCAATGCAATTGCAGGTCTGCCAGGGCTCATCAATAATCTCGTTGGGGGCACCGCGCTCCACGTCCCAAGTCAGGGCCTTTCGCTGGTCGGCATCGAGTATCTTGCCGAAAACCACCGCACGGGGGTTCTTGTTGTATAAGTGGGTGGCAATGCGGAGACCACAGTCGCTGATGGGGTAGAAGGGGAGTACCGTCACGTCGAAATAGATGAGGTCGGGATTGTAGCGGTTGATGGCATCGAGAGTGCGGTCGTAGAAGTTGTCGACAAACTCCTGCGAGGGCGGAAAGGCACCATGCGACCAGTCCCACTGCGAGTGGATGGCATTGTTGGCCCAAGAGCGCTCGCTTTGGGGATGGTTCTGGGCATAGAGCTGCTGGGGGTCGTAACCTTCCCACCATTTGCCTTTGCCGTCGGCTTTTGTCAGCCTGCCGTCATAGTATACGCCGGCTTTCCTGCCGTTCATGTCGTAGCGTTGCGAAGTCTCATACCAGGTCCAGGCATGGTCGGCATGGAAGGAGATTCCAAGGGGAAGACCGGCCTTCTTCGCTGCTTCGGCCCATCCCTCAAGGATGTCTTTGTGCGGGCCGATGTTCTTCGAGTTCCATGGTTGGTATTTCGAGTCCCATAGGTCGTAGTTGTCGTGATGATTGCCCAGCACAAAGAAATATTTGGCCCCACACCGTTTGTAACGGGCCACCAGACTGTCGGGATTCCATTTCTCGGCTTTGAAAAGCGGCAATATGTCCTTGAAACCGAATTCCGACGGGTGGCCGTAGTGTTCCACATGGTATTTGTATTGGTCGCTGCCCTCTATATACAACCCGCGGGCCATCCAGTCGCCAGAGCCTTCCACACATTGGGGACCCCAGTGGGCCCAAATTCCAAACTTGGCATCGCGGAACCATTCGGGAGTCTGGTGTTTCCGCAGCGACTCCCAGGTGGGCTCAAACTTGCCCCTCTGCATTTTCTCGTGTGTCTCATTCACCACCACCTGATAGTTCTGGGCCATCAGCAAGACCGACGAGAGGCCCATGAAAATGAGTGTGATAACAGTTTTCTTTTTCATATCGTTGTGATTAGATTTAGGTAGTTTTTTGTCCATATAGAGTGGGATACAGGTTAATCATCTAGGTCGTTGTTGTCATAATACCCTGCTTCGTAGCCGTCCTCATAGCCTTCCTCGTAGTCACGCCGCTTCTTGCCTTTGTATCGGCATGCGTCGTCGTATTGCCCTCCGTAGCCATTGTCTCCCACAGCGTCGTCCTCGCCATCGTCATACCCATTGTCGTAGCCTTCTTGGTATTCGCGCGACAAGGTGACTTTTTTCACGGGCGAAGGCATGGATGATGGCTGGGCTTTTTCCTTGGTGGGTGAATGGTCTTCAGGCAGCAGTGATGGTGGAACGGTGGCTTCCGATGATGACGGGGGCACCTCCGAATCAGGTGTAGACAGAATGTTGGGAGCGGACTGATGCGGGATGACGCCCGAGTCGACAACACCCATTTCTGGTTCCCAAGTCTCTTTGGCCTCACGCTGTCGGTTACAAGCCGTGATGAGTGTCAAGGCCAGGAATGAAATGGGGCCAATTGCGTATCTCAAAAAAGTGTATTTCATATCGGACCTTTTGTGGTAGACCACAAAGATACGGATTTTTTCGAGAACTTCAAAACATTGAAGCCATCTACTTTCCATGCACGTCGCTCACTGCGCGTCCGCTTGGTTCGTTTTTCCCACGGAACGAGACATCCCATTCTAGGGCGATGGAGGTGGAGCAGGCCACGCTGGCCTCGCTGGGCACACTCCTTGCCGCACTGTCGCTGGGGAAATGTTCGGCAAAGATGCTACGGTAGTAGTACTCCTCCTTGTTTCTTGGTGGATTGATGGGGAACCGCTCGGCGGCATGCGCCATCTGCTCGTCGCTTACCGCCTCGGCGGTGATTTGTTTCAAAGTGTCGATCCATGAGTAGCCCACACCATCGCTGAACTGCTCCTTCTGCCGCCACGCCACTTCCTGCGGGAGCATGTCGGCGAAGGCTTCGCGCACGATACGTTTCTCCATGGTCTTGCCAGGGCACATCTTGGCCTCGGGATTCACACGCATGGCCACATCAAGGAATTCCTTGTCAAGAAACGGCACTCGTCCTTCCACACCCCAGGCCGAGAGGCTCTTGTTGGCGCGCAGGCAGTCGTAAAGGTGCAGTTTGGAGAGTTTGCGCACAGTCTCCTCATGGAAGGCCTTGGCCGACGGGGCCTTGTGAAAATAGAGATAACCTCCGAAAATCTCGTCGGCTCCCTCGCCAGAGAGCACCATTTTGATGCCCATCGACTTGATGACCCTGGCCAGCAGGTACATGGGTGTGGAGGCGCGGACGGTGGTCACGTCGTAGGTCTCGATGAAATAGATGACGTCGCGCAGTGCGTCGATACCCTCCTGTATGGTGTAGTTGATCTCGTGGTGCACGGTGCCGATGTGGTGGGCCACCATCCGTGCCTTTTCCAGGTCGGGCGCTCCTTTCAGTCCTACGGCAAAACTGTGCAGGCGTGGCCAGTAGGCGCGGGTTTGCATGTTGTCCTCAATGCGCTTCTCGCTGTATCTCTCGGCGATGGCGGATATGACCGAGGAGTCGAGACCGCCGCTGAGCAGCACACCATAGGGCACGTCCGACATCAGCTGTCGCCTGACGGCATCCAGAAGGGCGTCGCGAACGGCCTCCACACTGGCGTCGTTGCCTTTCACCGCATCATATTCCATCCAGTCGCGATGGTAATATCTTTTCATGCCTGGCGTCTTGCTCCAATAATAGTGCCCAGGTAGGAAAGGCTCGTATCGCTCGCATTGTCCCTCCAGGGCTTTCAGTTCGGAGGCCACATAGATGGTGCCGTCGGCATCATAGCCGATATAAAGCGGTATCACGCCTATCGGGTCGCGGGCTATCAGGAACGCGTCTTCTTCCTCATCGTAGAGCACGAAGGCGAAGATGCCACTAAGGTTCTCCAGAAAGTGAATGCCCTTCTCCCGGTAGAGAGCCAGGATCACCTCGCAGTCGCTGCCGGTCTGGAAGGTGTAACGTCCGGCATACCTCTCCCTGATTTCCTGGTGGTTGTAGATTTCACCATTCACGGCGAGCACTTGTCGGCGGTCGCTGGAGTAGAGGGGTTGTCGGCCCGACTCGGGGTCCACGATGCTCAGTCGCTCATGGGCAAGGATGGCGCTGCCGCCGCTGTAGATGCCGCTCCAGTCGGGACCGCGGTGACGTATCTTCTGACTCATGCGCAGTGCTTTCTGGCGCAGTTCTGATGTCTGTCTGTCAATGTTCAATATGGCTACGATTCCACACATATTTTTCTCCTCTTTTTATTAATTGAAGTCTCACATTCGCTCAATTTCTTGAAGTTCAAAAGTTCTGGAGTGCAGAAAAAATTGTCCGAATTCACCTCGTCGGTCTCAATGACCGTTTGCTATAGTAATGTCTGAACTCCTGAACTCCTGAACTTCTGTAACTATTGCACTCCTCTCAACTAGAGTATGATAGATAAAGATAATTGGTCTGGGCTGGGTATTCTGCCGCTAGGGTGTCAATCTGGTTCACGGTGGGCACGATGCCCAGTTCCTGGCGCCAGCCGCGTACGAGCAGACCGGCCTCTTCCATGCTCATGTGCGATTTCAGGCCTATGGCTCGGCCTATCTGGAAGTCAGTGAATCCATATACCTTGGCTTCCTTGAGCAGGTGGGCCAATACTGGAATTTCCAGGTATTCCAACAGTTCGGAGGGTTCCATATACGTGGTGAGTTCGGCGATTTGTGACTGCTCACGGAGGCGCTGGTCGATGTCAACGATGTGCTTCATCTTTTGCAGAAACCAACGGTCGATCATTGTCAGCTGGTGTATCTGCTCGATGGTGTTGCCACGTTGCAGGGCTTTCGACACAACGAAGATGCGCATGTCGGTGGGCTCATGCAGGGCGCTCTCGATGTCTTTGATTTTGATCTCATGGTTCTCCACGAAGCCATGCATGCCCTGACCGATCATGCGGAGCCCTTTCTGCAGGGCCTCCTCGAAGGTGCGGCCTATGGCCATCACCTCGCCCACGCTTTTCATCGAGGAGCCCAACTGCCGTTTCACACCATGGAATTTCGTCAGGTCCCATCGTGGAATCTTGCAAACCACGTAGTCGAGCGCGGGTTCGAAAAATGCCGATGTGGTCTTGGTGACGGCGTTCTTCAGTTCGAAAAGACCGTAGCCCAGTCCGAGTTTAGCGGCCACGAACGCCAGCGGGTAACCGGTGGCCTTGGAGGCCAGTGCCGACGAACGGCTCAGACGGGCGTTCACCTCGATTACCCGGTAGTCTTCCGACTGGGGGTCGAGGGCATACTGCACGTTGCACTCGCCCACGATGCCAATGTGGCGGATAATCTTGATGGCGAGGGCACGCAACTTGTGGTACTCCGAGTTGGTGAGGGTCTGCGAGGGAGCCACCACGATGCTCTCGCCGGTATGGATTCCCAGTGGGTCAAGGTTCTCCATATTGCATACGGTGATGCAGTTGTCGTAATGGTCGCGCACCACCTCGTACTCTATTTCCTTCCAGCCTTTCAGCGATTTCTCCACGAGCACCTGGTCGGAGAACGAGAAGGCTTCCTCGGCCTGACTCATCAGTTGCTCGTCGTTGTCGCAGAATCCGGAGCCCAGACCGCCAAGGGCGTACGAGGCACGAAGTATCACGGGATAGCCCAGTGCTGCCGCGGCCCGTTTCACCTCAGCCACCGTCGAGCAGGCCTCGCTCTTGATGGTCTTCACGCCGATTTCATCGAGTCGCCTCACGAAGAGGTCACGGTCCTCGGTATCGATGATGGCCTCGACGGGTGTGCCCAGCACGCGCACGCCATAGCGTTCGAGCACCTTGTTCCTGAAGAGTTCAACGCCGCAGTTCAGGGCGGTCTGTCCGCCAAACGAGAGCAGGATGCCGTCGGGGCGCTCCTTCTCGATGATGCGTTCCACGAAATGGGCGCTGATGGGTTGGAAATACACCTTGTCGGCGATGTCTTTCGAGGTCTGCACGGTGGCGATGTTCGGGTTCACGAGGATGGTCTCGATTCCCTCCTCGCGCAGTGCTTTTAGGGCTTGGGCCCCGCTGTAGTCAAATTCGCCGGCCTGACCGATTTTCAGTGCTCCGCTGCCCAATAGCAGCACTTTCTTGATGTCGTTGTTGATCATGTCCTATCGGGTGTTTTTTAGCATTTGGAGAAACTCGTCGAAGAGGAATTCTGTGTCGACGGGGCCTGAGCAAGCCTCGGGATGAAACTGTGCCGACATCCATGGATGGCTCTTGTGGCGGATGCCTTCGTTCGACCCGTCGTTCATATTGACGAATAGGGGCTCCCAGTCATCGGGCAGGGTGTGGGGGTCAACGGCATAACCATGATTCTGCGAGGTGATGAAGCAGCGGTTGGTGCCCACCTGCCGAACAGGCTGGTTGTGGCTGCGATGGCCATATTTCAGTTTGTAGGTCTGTGCTCCCGCTGCTTTGGCCAGTAATTGGTTGCCGAGGCAGATGCCCATGAGGGGGCGCACGGGGGTAGCGCAGAGGAACTTCCTGATGTTGGCCACGGTGCTCTCGCACAGGTCGGGATTTCCAGGACCATTGGCCAGGAACAGCCCGTCGAACGGCAACGGGTTGAATTCATAGTCCCAGGGCACGCGCACCACCTCGATGCCCCGTCGGATGAGGCAACGTATGATGTTGGCTTTCACGCCGCAGTCCACCAGCACCACACGATACTCCTTCTTTCCATGCGAGGGGTAGGTGACCACCTCGTGGCAACTCACCCGCTCCACCCAGTTCACGCTGCCATAGTCGGCTTCTTCCTCGGCCTCATTCTGGATGGTGGTGGCCTCATGGTTCCCTTTTTGGTCGATGACGATGCGTCCTCTCATCACGCCGTGTTCGCGCAGTATCTTCGTCAGTCGGCGGGTGTCTATCCCGGTGATGGCGGGCACCTGTTCTCTCTTCAGCCATTCCGAGAGCGACTCCTGTGCGTTCCAGTGTGAGTAGGCTGTGCTGTAGTCGGCCACCACGAGTGCCGCCACGTGGATGCGGTCGCTCTCCATGAAGAGAGGAAGGCCGTTGGTGTCGGCTTCTGTAGATGGAACACCATAGTTGCCTATCAGTGGATAGGTGAGGGTGAGTATCTGCCCCGCATAGCTGGGGTCGGTCAGACTCTCGGGGTAGCCGGTCATGGCGGTGTTGAAGACCACCTCGCCAGTGGCGCCGCACTCGTATCCAAACGATTGTCCGGTGAAGAGGCTCCCGTCGTCAAGTATCAGTGTTGCTGGTCTCATATCTGTGTCAACATTCTTTTTGTTGCTCGTTTTCGATAAAGTTCACGAAGGCTTGGTTCACCAGTCGGATGCCGCCAGGGGTGGGGTAGTGGCCAGAGAAATACCAATCGCCAGGATGGTGCCGGCAGGCTTTGTGCAGTCCGTCGATGCTCTGGAATACCAGTTCGATAGGGGTCTCCATCCCTGCAGGCCGCAGCATCTCCACAATTTTGCGGTTGATGTCCTCGGTGGTGAAGGGGGCGTAGATGTCGCGCACGTGGTTGATGGCTTGGGTGTCGTTTTTGCACTGCAGGTAGACATCGTGAATGAGGCTCTGCATGCCTCGTTCCCTCAACAGGTCGATGGCGGCTCGGAATGCACAGAGTTCCTCAAGCCTCGACATGTCGATGCCGTAGTAGTCGGGATAGCGGATCTGGGGTGAGCTCGACACCATCACGATTTTCCTGGGGTGCAGCCGGTCGAGAATCTTGAAGATGCTCTCCTTGAGGGTGGTGCCCCGCACAATGCTGTCGTCGATAATCACCAGGTTGTCCTCGTACGGCGTCAGGCAGCCGTAGGTGATGTCGTAGACATGGGCCGCCAGGTCGTTGCGCTCGTTGCCTTCGGTGATGAATGTGCGCAACTTGATGTCTTTCCACACCACTTTCTCTATCCTCACGTCGTGGTTCAGTCGCCTCAGGCCGTCGGTCATGCCGTAGAAGGCCACCTCGGCGGTGTTGGGGATATAGCTGAACACCGTGTGCTTCACGTCGCCCTCAATGGCTTTCATGATGGGCATGGTGAGTTGCTCGCCCAGCCTTTTGCGCTCTTGATGGATGTCGCGGTCGGAACCGCGGCTGAAATAGATGCGCTCAAAACAGCATGCGCTGTATTTTTGAGCGGGCAGTATCTGTTCCAGCCTCACCTTGCCGCTCTTGCCGATGATCAGCGACTCTCCGGGGCGCAACTCATGGATGTCGTCGGTCTTTAGGTCGAATGTGGTCTGTATCACTGGGCGCTCGCTGGCCACTACCACCACCTCGCTGTCTTGATAGTAGAAGGCTGGCCGGATGCCCCAAGGGTCTCTTACGGCAAACATCTCGCCCGACCCGGTGATACCGCACATCACATAGCCGCCATCGAAATGGGGCATGGTGGTGCGGAGCACGTTGGCCATCTCCACATGGTCGTCGATATATTGGGTGATGGCCTCGGCCTCGAGTCCTTTGGCCTTGGCCTCGCCGAAGAGCCGTTCCACTTCGCGGTCGAGCCGGTGGCCCATCAGTTCAAGGGTGATGTAGGAATCGCCGTATAGGCGGGGCGATTGTCCCTGATGGGTGAGCAGCTCGAACACCTTGTCGATGTTGGTCATGTTGAAGTTGCCGCATAGGCAGAGGTTTTTTGCGCGCCAGTTGTTGCGGCGGAGGAAGGGGTGCACGTAGGTCAGCCCGCTCTTCCCCGTCGTGGAGTAGCGCAGGTGACCCATATAGAGTTGACCGGAGAAAGCGGTTGATGGCTCTTCTTGGCGGTTGCCGGCGGCAGAGGCTTCTCCTATCCGTTTGAAGACTTCGGTGATGGCGTCCTTGCCCTCGGCGCGCTCCCTGAACATGTATTCTGTCCCCACGGGGGCTTCCAGGTCGACGCAGGCCACGCCGGCACCTTCCTGGCCTCGGTTGTGCTGCTTCTCCATGAGCAGGTAGAGTTTGTCGAGTCCGTATTGGCCGATGCCGTATTTCTTCTGGTAGTATTCCAGGGGTTGAAGCAGGCGTATCATCGCCACGCCGCACTCATGTTTCAGTTGTTCCACCATTTGTTCTGTATGTGATTGTTCTTGTTTTCCAGTGATGCCGCTGTCGGCACAGTCGTCACCCTATGCATGCCTTTACGAACGACATGAACAGCGGATGGGGATGGAGTACGGTCGATGAGTATTCGGGGTGGAATTGAGTGCCAATATACCATTTCAGGTGGGGAACTTCCACGATTTCCACGAGTTCGGTGGCGGGGTTGATGCCCACGCAGCGCATCCCGTGCCCCTCCAATTCTTCCTTGTATCGGTTGTTCAGTTCGTAACGGTGTCGGTGGCGCTCCCGGATGAGCTGCTCGCAGCCGTAGGCTTGCCAGGTGCGGCTGTCTCTCACCAACTCACATTCATAAGCGCCCAGGCGCATTGTCCCGCCCATCTGTGTGATGGTTTTCTGCTCTTCCATCATGTCGATCACGTTATGAGGAGTCTGCGGAACCATCTCGCTGCTGTGGGCGTCGGCATAGCCAAGCACGTTTCGGGCATATTCCACCACCATCATCTGCATGCCCAGACAGATGCCGAAAGTGGGGATGTCGTGCGTGCGGGTGTATTCGGCGGCGATGATTTTGCCATCGATACCACGCTGGCCAAACCCAGGACAGATGACGATGCCCGACATGCCAGCCAGTTTCTCAGCCACATTGTCCTTGGTGATGTGCTCGCTGTTGATGAACGTGGCCTTCACCTTTCGGTCGTGGTAAGTGCCGGCATGAGCCAGACTCTCTAAAATGCTCTTGTAGGCGTCTTGCAGGTCATATTTCCCCACCAGTCCGATGTGCACAATCTCGGTGGCGTTTTTCCTGCGCTCCAGGAACGACCGCCACGGCCCCAGTTCGGGTGTCGGCCCCACCGTCATGTCCATCTTGCGGAGGCAGATGCTGTCCAACCCCTGCCGCTGCATGTTTACGGGCACCTCATAGATGCTGGGCAGGTCCTGACTCTGTATCACAGCCTCGACGTCGACATTGCAGAAGTGGGCTACCTTGGCACGGATATCGTCGTTCAGTTCATGCTCAGTGCGCAGCACGAGCACCTCGGGCTGGATGCCCAGACCCTGTAGTTGCTTCACGCTCGTCTGCGTGGGCTTTGTCTTCAACTCTCCGGCGGCAGCCAGATAGGGCACGTAGGTGAGATGCACGTTCAGCGCCCTCCTCCGGCCGAGCTCCCATCTCAGCTGCCGGATGGCCTCGAGGAAGGGTTGGCTCTCAATGTCGCCAATGGTGCCGCCGATCTCGGTAATGACAAAGTCGAGAGGCTGTTTTGTGGCGTTGAGCTGTATCCTGCGCTTGATCTCATCGGTGATGTGGGGCACCACCTGGATGGTCTTGCCCAGATAGTCACCCCGGCGCTCACGCTCAATCACGCTCAGGTAGATGCGCCCGGTGGTCACGCTGTTGTCGCGTGTGGTCTCAATGCCCGTGAACCGTTCGTAGTGACCCAGGTCGAGGTCGGTCTCCATGCCGTCGGCCGTCACGTAGCACTCTCCGTGCTCGTAGGGATTGAGTGTGCCGGGGTCGATGTTGATGTAAGGGTCGAATTTCTGTATCGTTATCCTATACCCCCGGGCCTGGAGCAGTTTGCCCAACGAGGCAGAGATGATGCCTTTTCCCAGCGACGAGGCCACGCCTCCTGTAATAAAGATGTATCTTGTTTCCATTTCCCTATTGATGATGCTAAAGTCACAGTATCGCCTTTTCTGGTCGTGAAATAACAATATGTACAATTGTCGGTGCGAAAGTACTGCTTTTTGTAAGAATTGCTGGAATAATTGTGTCGTTTTGTTTCTTGAAAAACTAATGTTGTGATAATTTGTTGCTATTGATTGCGTTTTTGCTTACAAATTGATAATTGTCTGTGTGGTTTTTGTTCAATATGAAAGCAGGCTGAAATTCTATTGAATAAAATGTCACGATAATTTTGATAAATCTAACATTTTGTTTTAACTTTGCACTTGGTTTTGAACATTTTGAAAGAATTGATTAGGAAAATATGGCAGATTGTAAATCAGTAACATCCAAGAGTGGACTATATCAAAGTCAATATGAGCATGACGCTTGTGGCGTGGGAATGATCGTGAACATCCACGCTGGCAAAAGCCATCAGTTGGTCGACGACGCCTTGCGTGTGCTTGAGAACATGCGCCATCGGGGTGCCGAGGTGGGCAAGGATGGCGATGGTGCAGGCATCATGATCCAGATACCACACGAGTTCATCCTTTTGCAGGGTATTCCCGTTCCTGAGAAAGGTAAGTATGGCACCGGCTTGGTGTTCTTGCCCAAAGATGAGAAAAAACAAGCCGCTATCCTCTCTATCATGATCGAGGAGATAGAGCGTGAGGGATTGCAACTCATGCATCTGCGCACTGTGCCCACCAACGCGGAGTGCCTGGGCGAGTCGGCCAGGGCAACCGAACCCGACATCAAGCAGGTGTTCATCACCGGGGTGAGCGACGACAGGGTGGAGTCGCTTCCACGAACATTATATATAATTAGGAAAAAGATAGAGAGGAGAGTCACCGATGCCGATTTCTACATCTGCTCGCTGAACAACCAGAACATCGTCTATAAGGGCATGCTCTCGTCGGTGCAGGTGCGACAGTATTTCACCGACCTCACCAATCCATACCTCACCAGCGGACTGGCCCTGGTTCACTCACGATTCAGCACCAACACGTTCCCCACATGGAGTCTCGCACAGCCTTTCCGGTTGTTGTGTCACAATGGTGAGATCAACACCATCAGGGGAAACCGCGGGTGGATGAAGGCCCGCGAGAGCGTCCTCAGTTCGGAGGCCCTGGGCGATATCAGGAACATCTCGCCCATCGTCCAGGAGGGTATGTCCGACTCAGCCTCGTTGGACAACGTGCTCGAATTCCTTGTGATGTCGGGACTGTCACTCCCACATGCCATGTCGGTGCTCGTGCCCGAGTCGTTCAACGACAAGAACCCCATCAGCGAGGACCTCAAGGCTTTCTACGAGTATCACTCCATTCTCATGGAACCATGGGACGGACCGGCGGCGCTCCTGTTCTCGGATGGCAGGTTCGCGGGTGGAATGCTCGACCGCAACGGACTGCGTCCAGCCCGTTACACCATCACCAAGAACGACACGATGATTGTGGCATCCGAGGTGGGCGTGATGGACTTCGACCCTACCGAGATTGCTGCCAAGGGACGGCTGCAGCCGGGGAAAATCCTACTGATCGACACGCAGGAGGGGAAAATCTATTACGATGGGGAAATCAAGAAGCAACTGGCAGGCGAGCATCCTTACCGGGAGTGGCTCTCCACCAACCGTATACAATTGGAGAAAATAAAGAGCGGTCGGCATGTGGAGAATGGCGTCGCCCACTTGTTTCAGAAACAAATCCTGTTTGGCTATGGCGAGGAGGACATTTCCTCGACCATTATCCCGATGGCTATCAACGGACAGGAACCCACAGCCTCGATGGGTAACGACACACCACTGGCGGTGCTGAGCGAGCGTCCGCAGACGTTCTTCAACTATTTCCGCCAGCAGTTCGCACAGGTCACCAACCCCGCCATCGACTCTATCCGCGAGGAACTGGTCATGTCGCTCACGGAGTATATCGGACGAGTGGGAACGGGTATCCTCAATCCCGATGAGACGAACTGCAAGATGGTGAGGCTGCCCCATCCCATACTCAACAATACCCAGCTCGACATTCTCTGCAACATCCGTTATAAAGGATTCAACACCATCAAACTACCCATCCTTTTTGATGGCAGGAGAGGAACGGAAGGACTGCGCGACGCACTCGACGCACTCTGCCATGAAGCGGAGAAATCGGTCGACGAGGGATACAACTACATCATTCTCACCGACCGTGATGTCGACGAGCAGCATGCCGCCATACCCAGTCTGCTGGCCGTTTCGGCAGTACACCATTACCTCATCTCGGTGGGCAAGCGCGTGCAGACGGCGCTCATCGTTGAGTCGGGCGAGATCAGGGAGACCATGCATGCTGCGCTGCTGCTGGGATATGGGGCCTCGGCGCTATGCCCATACATGACGTTTGCTATCCTCGACGATTTGGTGCGTCGCCATCAAATACAGGAAGACTATGCCACGGCAGAGAAAAACTATATCAAAGCCGTGAAGAAGGGCCTCTTCAAAATCATGGCCAAGATGGGCATATCGACCATTCGCAGTTACCGGGGCGCAAAGATCTTCGAGAGCATCGGACTGAGCGAGAGCCTTTTGAGAACGTATTTCGGAACGGAGGTGAGCAGCATTGGTGGTATCGGACTGGAGAAAATCGCTGCCGACGCCATCGCCATGCACCATAATGCCTATGCGATGGGTGTTGACGACACCGAGCCGACTTTCTTGCCCAATCAGGGACAGTTCCATTGGAGGCGCGACGGCATCAAGCATGCCTGGAACCCCGAGACAATAGCCACCCTGCAGTTGGCCACCCGTACCGGCAATTACCAGAAATACAAGGAATATAGCCGTTTGGTCGACCAGAAGGAGGCCCCCATCTTCATCCGCGACTTCATGGGATGGAAGAGCAATCCAATCCCACTCGACGAGGTGGAACCAGTGGCTGAGATTGTGAAGCATTTCGTGGCCGGCGCCATGTCGTTTGGCGCGTTGAGCAAGGAGGCCCATGAGGCCATTTGCCTGGCCATGAACAAACTGGGCGGCCGAAGCAACACCGGTGAGGGAGGCGAGGATGCCCAGCGCTTCCATGCTGCCGTCGATGGCATCAGCCTCAACTCGAAGACGAAGCAGGTGGCCAGTGGACGCTTCGGCGTCACCACCGAATACTTGGTGAATGCGGAGGAAATACAAATCAAGGTGGCACAGGGTGCGAAACCTGGCGAGGGAGGACAACTCCCGGGCTTCAAGGTCGACGAGGTGATTGCAAAGACCCGCCACTCCATACCGGGCATCTCGCTCATCTCGCCGCCACCACACCACGACATCTACTCGATAGAAGACCTGGCGCAACTCATCTTCGACCTGAAGAATGTGAATCCGAAGGCGGCGGTCAGCGTGAAACTCGTGGCCGAGAGTGGTGTGGGCACCATCGCCGCCGGTGTGGCGAAGGCCAAGGCCGACCTCATCGTCATCAGTGGCGCTGAAGGAGGAACAGGGGCTAGTCCGGCGAGCAGTATGCGCTTCGCTGGCATCTCGCCAGAGATCGGACTGAGCGAGACCCAGCAGACACTGGTGCGAAACGGACTCCGCAGCCAGGTGCGCCTGCAGGTCGACGGACAACTGAAGACAGGCCGCGACGTGGTGCTCATGGCTCTGCTGGGTGCCGAGGAGTTTGCCTTTGGCACGGCAGCACTCATCGTTCTGGGGTGCGTGATGATGCGCAAATGCAACCTCAACACCTGTCCCATGGGAGTGGCCACGCAGAATCCCGAACTACGAAAGCATTTCATTGGGAGATATGAGTACCTGGTCAACTACTTCTCATTCATCGCTCAGGAGGTGCGTGAATACCTGGCCGAGATGGGCTTCAGGAGTCTTAACGACATCGTTGGACACACCGAACTGATTGATACCAAAAACACGGTGCTCGACTTGCACCGACTCTTGTACAAAGAGGAGGGCATACTGCGTTTCAAGGGAGATGTGCGACAGCCCAATGTTCCTCTGGGAATGGACAATGTCGTCCTCGACAAGCAGATGCTCGACGCCGCTTCGAAAGTCTTCGCTGCCCAGGATGGGAAACAGTCGGGAAGCGAGGCTGTCACGGCACAAGTGAACCTTGATTACGCCATCAAGAATACCAACAGGGCAGTAGGTGCGATGCTCTCTGGCGCCATCGCCAAGAGATTCGGACTGGCCGGATTGCCCGACGATACCGTCAACGTGAAGTTCAAGGGCTCGGCCGGACAGTCGTTCGGTGCTTTCCTCGCCCATGGCGTGAGCTTCAAGCTCGAAGGCGAGACCAACGACTATTTCGCCAAGGGCTTGTGTGGCGGACGAATTGCTATCCTGCCGCCAACAAGGGTCAACTTTGCCGCACAGGATAATATCATAGCAGGAAACACCGGACTCTATGGAGCCACCAGTGGCGAACTCTACGTCAATGGCAAGGTGGGAGAACGTTTCGGCGTGCGCAACTCTGGGGCCATCGCTGTCATCGAGGGTGCTGGAGACCACTGTTGCGAGTATATGACAGGTGGCAGGGTGGTCGTACTGGGTGAGACCGGCCGAAACTTCGCCGCAGGTATGTCGGGAGGCGTGGCCTATGTGTGGGACAAGAACCACACCTTCGACTATTTCTGCAATATGGACATGGTGGAGATCAACCTGGTGGAAGACAGCGTCTCGCGTAAGGAACTCCACGAACTCATCCGCCAGCATTATCTCTTTACGGGTTCCAACCTCGCACGCACACTGCTCGACGAATGGCCACAGGTGGTCGACGACTTCATACAGGTGGTTCCCATCGAGTACAAGAGCGTGCTCCAGGAGGAGCAGATGAGGAAACTCCGACAGAAGATTGCCGACATGCAACGCGATTACTAGAACCCATCGACGACGAACAACAAACCACGAAAAGAGGAGATTAGACATATGGGAAACCCAAAAGCATTTTTAGAGATTCACCGCCAGGAGGCGGGCTACAGGCCTTTGCACGACCGAATCCATGACTTTGGCGAGGTGGAGCAGACACTCAATACCCGTGAGCGGAAACTGCAAGCCAGCAGGTGTATGGACTGCGGTGTGCCTTTCTGCCATTGGGCTTGTCCGTTGGGCAACAAACCGCCGGAGTGGAACGACGCACTCTACAGAGGAGAGTGGGAACGGGCCTACCACCTGTTGAGTGCCACCAATCCGTTTCCTGAGTTCACCGGCCGTGTGTGCCCGGCGCTGTGCGAGAAAGCGTGTGTGCTCAATCTCGTCACCCATGAGCCTACCACCAACCGCGAAGACGAGGCGGCCATCACCGAGGCGGCTTTCCGCGAGGGGTATGTCAAGGTGCGCCACCCCAGGCGCAATGGCATGAAGGTGGCTGTGATCGGGGCAGGGCCGGCAGGACTGGCCGCCGCTCACGACCTCAACCTGAAAGGATATGCCGTGACGGTCTTCGAGAAGGAGGAGGCGGCAGGCGGACTGCTCCGGTGGGGAATACCCAACTTCAAGTTGAACAAGGCCATCATCGACCGCCGACTGAGGTTGTTGGAGCAGGAGGGTGTCTCGTTCCATTATGGCACGATGGTGACATGGAATGAAGGCAAGCCTGTGCTCGACGAGGTGTTTGATGCCTATGTCATCGCCACGGGCACTCCCACGGCACGCGACCTCCGTGTTCCCGGACGCGAACTGCGTGGTGTGCACTTCGCCTTGGAGTACCTCGCTCAGCAGAATCGTGTGCTTGCTGGCGTAGAGTTCACGAAAGAGGAGCGAATCACTGCCCGTGGAAAGGATGTGCTGGTCATCGGTGGTGGCGATACCGGAAGCGACTGCATCGGAACGGCTCACCGACAGGGATGCAAAAGCGTCACGCAGATCGAGATCATGCCCAAGCCAGTGGAGGGACCTGTCGACCCCAAGAACCCATGGCCCAACTTCCCCCGTACGCTGAAGACTTCGTCGAGCCATGAGGAAGGATGTGTGAGAAGATGGAACATCAACACCCTCGAGTTCATCGGAAAAGATGGCAGACTCACACATGTCAGAATACAGGAGATAGACTGGGAACCCAACCCTGAGGGGGGAAGGCCCATCATGGTGGAGAAAGGCAAGCCCGAACTCATCAAGGCCGAACTCGTGTTGCTCGCCATGGGATTCCTCAAACCCGAACATCCACAATATGCACCTAACGTATTTGTTTGTGGCGATGCAGCCAACGGAGCCTCGCTCGTGGTCAGGGCGATGGCCAGTGGCAAGCAGACTGCCGAGAAAGTGAACCAATTCCTTGCAAAATGACAACAATTCCTTTCACCAAGATGCACGGGGCCGGAAACGACTATATCTATGTCGACCAGTCGGTCTGCCATATCGGCAATCCCTCGGAGGCTGCCGTCTGCTGGAGCGACAGGCATAAGGGTATAGGCTCCGACGGACTGGTTCTCATCGACAGGTCGCCAGTGCCCGAGGCCGACTTCTCGATGCGTATCTTCAATGCCGATGGCAGCGAGGCCATGATGTGTGGCAATGCATCAAGGTGCATAGGGAAATACTTGTATGAGCGCAAACTCACCGACAAGACCGAAATCAGGCTGCTCACCCTCTCGGGAGTGAAAACCCTATGGCTGAATGTCGTTGAGGGCAGGGTGGGGAGCGTGGCGGTGGATATGCTCGAGCCCGAGTTTGCCGATGCCTCCTTGTTCAATCCTGGGGCCGATCCTGGAGTGGGCGTCTTCGTCTCGATGGGAAATCCTCACTATGTCATCTTCACCGACGATGTGGACAGGGTGGACGAGATGGGTAGGATGCTTGAGAACCATGCCGCATTCCCGCAACGGTGCAATATCGAATTGGCCCAGGTACTCGACGATGCCACCCTGCGTACCCGGGTATGGGAAAGAGGTAGTGGCATCACGATGGCTTGTGGCACGGGGGCATGTGCCACAGCCGTGGCGGCCGCCCTCACTCACCGCACAGGCAGAAAGTCAACAATCGTGATGGATGGAGGCGAGTTGGACATCGAGTGGAGGGCCGACAACCATGTCGTCATGACTGGTCCGGCCGAATTCGTCTTCGATGGAGAAATCTTTCTGCCAACGACGTGACCTCAGAAAGTGAGAATAGGGTCTGCACACCCTGAATCAAGAAGAAACTTGAAAACAAAAGAAATATGGCTTTAGTAAATGAGCATTTTTTGAAACTGCCAAACAACTACTTGTTTGCGGATATCGCTAAGAAAGTGAACGCTTTCAAGGTGACGCATCCCAAGACCGACGTCATCTCGCTGGGGATAGGCGATGTCACCCAACCGCTCTGCCCAGCCGTTGTCGAGGCCATGCACAAGGCGGTGGACGAGATGGGAAGAACGGCGTCGTTCCGTGGCTATGGACCCGAACAGGGCTACGACTTCCTGCGCGAGGCCATCCTGAAAAACGACTTCCTGCCAAGGGGTATCCATCTCGACATCGACGAGATATTCATCAACGACGGGGCAAAGTCGGATACGGGAAACATCCAGGAACTCATCCGGTGGGACAACTCCATCGGCGTCACCGACCCCATCTATCCCGTCTATATCGACTCCAATGTGATGATCGGAAGGGCTGGGGTCAGAGGCGACGACGGACGGTGGTCGAACGTGGTTTATCTGCCCTGTACGGCAGAGAATGGCTTCGTGCCGCAGATTCCCGACGACCGACATGTCGATGTCATCTATCTCTGCTACCCGAACAACCCCACCGGAACGGTCATCTCGAAGAAGGAACTGAGAAAATGGGTGAACTATGCGCTGAAGAACGATACGCTCATCTTCTACGACGCAGCCTACCAGGCATATATCACCGATCCCGACATACCGCACAGCATCTATGAGATAAGGGGGGCACGCAAATGCGCCATCGAATTCCACTCCTACTCGAAGACGGCAGGGTTCACAGGGGTGAGATGTGGCTATACCATCGTTCCCAAAGAACTTACGGCCGCTACCCTTGAGGGGCGGAATATCCCCCTCAACCCGCTTTGGAACCGCAGGCAATGCACCAAGTTCAATGGAACAAGCTATATCTCTCAAAGGGCTGCCGAGGCCATCTATACACCTGAGGGCAAGCAGCAGGTAAGGCAGACCATCCGCTATTATATGCAGAACGCGCACAAGATGCTCGAAAGCCTGAGACGACTCGGCTACGAGGTATACGGAGGCGAGAACGCACCCTATATCTGGATGCGTGTGCCGGCAGGCACGGGGTCGTGGCAGTTCTTCGAACAACTGCTCTATGGGGCAGGCGTGGTATGCACGCCAGGAGTGGGCTTCGGTCCGTCGGGCGAGGGCTATGTGCGGTTCACGGCTTTCGGAAGCCATGAGGCTACCGATGAGGCTTTGCAAAGAATTGAGAATTGGACAAAATAGGTAATAATCATCAAAAAAAAGATCAATTATGGAGGCATTAAGATTTCAGGTTGTCGGCGAGGCTTTCAAGAAAAAGCCCCTCGACGTGATAACACCCAGTGAGCGACCAGCCAAGTATTTCGGCAAGAAGGTCTTCAACCGCGAGAAAATGTACAAGTACCTGCCCAAGGAGGTCTATGAGCAGATGGTTGATGTGATGGACAATGGGGCCCGGCTCGAACGCAACGTGGCCGATGCCGTGGCCGAGGGCATGAGGCAGTGGGCCATCGAGAATGGCGTCACCCATTACACCCACTGGTTCCAGCCACTCACCGAGGGTACGGCCGAGAAGCACGACTCGTTCATAGAGCACGACGGAAAGGGTGGCATGGTGGAGGAGTTCACCGGCAAGTTGCTCGTGCAGCAGGAACCCGACGCATCGTCGTTCCCCTCGGGTGGCATACGCTCCACCTTCGAGGCAAGAGGATACTCGGCATGGGACCCCACCTCGCCCGTCTTCATCATCGACGACACGTTGTGTATTCCCACCGTGTTCATCAGTTACAGCGGCGAGGCCCTCGACTACAAGGCACCTCTGCTTAGAGCACTTCACGCAGTGAGTGTGGCGGCTACGGAGGTATGCCACTATTTCGACCCGTCGGTCAAGAAGGTAACCTCTAACCTGGGGTGGGAACAGGAGTATTTCCTCGTCGACGAGGGACTCTATGCCGCAAGGCCCGACCTGCTGCTCACCGGACGTACGCTCATGGGGCACGACTCGGCCAAAAACCAGCAGATGGACGACCATTACTTCGGAAGCATTCCCGAACGGGTGGCAGCGTTCATGCGCGAACTGGAGATCGAGGCACTCCAATTGGGCATTCCCTGCAAGACAAGACACAACGAGGTGGCGCCCAACCAGTTTGAACTCGCACCTGTCTTCGAGGATACCAATCTCGCTGTCGACCATAACATGTTGCTTATGTCGGTCATGAAACGTGTGGCTCGCAAACATGGTTTCCGCGTGTTGCTTCATGAGAAACCATTCGCAGGAATCAACGGAAGCGGAAAGCACAACAACTGGAGCTTGTCCACCGACAATGGGGTGCTCCTCCATGCTCCCGGGAAAACTGCCGAGCAGAACCTGCGGTTCGCCACCTTCATCGTAGAGACCCTCATGGGTGTCTACAAGCACAACGGACTGCTGAAAGCCAGCATCATGTCGGCCACCAACGCTCACCGACTGGGAGCCAACGAGGCGCCTCCAGCCATCATCTCGTCGTTCCTCGGAAAACAGCTCACCGAACTGCTCGACCATATCGAGATGGCCGACAGGGAAAACCTCTTGGTAATGGACGGCAAACAGGGTATGAAGATGGATATCCCCGAGATTCCCGAACTGCTCATCGACAACACCGACCGCAACCGTACGTCGCCCTTCGCCTTCACCGGAAACCGCTTCGAGTTCCGTGCCGTGGGCAGCGAGGCCAACTGTGCCTCGGCGATGATTGCCCTCAACAGTGCCGTGGCCGAGGCCCTCGTGTCGTTCAAGAAAAGAGTGGATGCCCGTATCCCCGAATTCGCCAAAAAACTGGAGGGAACAGGACACAATGCCACATTCCATGCCATCATCGACGTGCTGCGCGACGATATCAAGACCTGCAAGCCCATCCGCTTCGATGGCAACGGGTATAGCGACGAATGGGTGATAGAGGCCGAAAGGCGTGGTCTCGACGTCGAGAAGTCTTGTCCGAAGATCTTCGACCGGTATCTCGATGAGGAGAGCATACAGATGTTTGAGCAACTGGGCGTGATGACCCGGAAGGAACTCGCTGCGCGAAACGAGGTGAAGTGGGAGACCTACACCAAGAAAATACAAATCGAGGCGCGTGTGCTTGGCGACCTCTCCATGAACCACATCATCCCGGTGGCCACCCGATATCAGTCGCAGCTCCTCGTCAATGTGCAGAATATGGCGGCCATCTTCTCGCCCGAGAAGACCAAGCAACTCTCCGCGCGCAACATCAAACTGATTGAGGAGATCGCTGAGCGCACCTCCACCATCGAGCGACAGGTAGAGGAATTGGTCAACGCAAGGAGAATGGCAAACAAAATAGAGAGTGAACGCGAGAAAGCTATTGCTTACCACGACTCCGTGGAGCCCAAGCTCGACGATATACGATACCAGATTGATAAGCTGGAACTGATCGTCGACGATAGTTGCTGGCCTCTGCCAAAATATCGAGAACTGCTGTTTATAAGGTAATACTTAGCCTATTTTCCTATTTTTCGATGTAAGGTGGTGCCCGTCGCTGTGATAGCGGTGGGCATCATTGGTTAAAACCGTATGGTTATGCAGCCTTCACTCATTTTTTGTATGACTCCCGCTGTTCTATCTAAAAAAAACTAAAAAACTTGTCCACTTCATTTAAATTACCGACATTTGCACGCTGAAAACGGAGAATCATGTTTCATCCGGATTTTTGTAACTCAAATCAGTTCTATACAGCAGGATGCAAAACCTATTTATCCTATGTGCGGCATTCTTCCTTTTCTCAATGGGAGCGAAGGCCGACAATGAGAGGACGAAGGATCCCGAAAACCCAGTCGACTCTCAGTTTGTGTGGCAAAAAAGTCTCGATGAGGTCGTGGTGACCGGACAGGGTAGTGCTGTGTCGAAAAGACGGCTCTCCTCGAATATCACCAAACTCTCGGCCGATGACTTGAAACTCTTTCCCACCGACCGCATCGACCAGATGCTGCAAAACGCGGTGCCTAACATGCAAATCACGCTTACCACCGGCCAGCCTGGCACCACCTCTATTATCAAATCACGCGGTATTTCCTCTGCCTTTACCAATTCCACCCCTGTCATCTATGTGGATGGCGTGAGGGTCGATAACCTCAATACGGGCGCTTCGCTCTTCAATGTGATGAACAATGCCTATGGCAACATCAATGGACAGACGGCGGCTTCGAGCGCAGTGGGCGACATCCCCATGGAGAACATCGACCATATCGAGTATGTGCCTGGTGGAGCGGCAACCACACTGTATGGCTCCGACGCGGCCAATGGCGTCATCCAGATTTTCACGAAAAACCATGGCTCGGGACGCTTCAATGCGTCGTTCACCACGCAGGTGGGCATCGATGTGGCCAACTCGCAGTTCTATCATTTCGACCGCACCAAGGAACTGCTTCACCAGACGGGCTTCCAACAGAAGTATGGTCTGGCGTTCTCGGGCGGCACGGAGCAACTGGGCTACTCGTTCGGGGCCAGCATGAGCCAGAACACGGGCACCATCATCCACGACGGCAATGAGCAGAAGAAATACGATATTCGTTTCGGCTCTTCCGTAAAACTCAACTCCATGCTCAAATACACCAACTCCTTCGGTTTCGTGGCCGAGGACTACAAGCGCAACCGTAATGGCAACCAAGGCTACTATACCGGATTGTGGTTCGCTGAGGGTGCGGCGGCAGCCAATTTCACCTATACGGCTGCCGATGGGACGCAACGCAATTTCCCCGCCGACATCGATGCGGCATCGGCCTATGAGTTTGAGCAGATGAAGGCTTTTGTGTCGCAGGCCGAGGCCATGCAAGACCACAAGGAGGAAATCAAGCGTTTCCAGACCTCACAGCAACTGGAGTTCACGCCAATCAGAAACCTCTCTTTCCATGCCACTTTGGGTGTTGACTACCGCTACAACACCGACAAATTGGTGGAGACCAACCGCTACCTCATCCATACGCAGATGAAGCCGGCGGGAACCACCGATGCGGGCAGCGTGTCGAACTACGACAGAAACTATTATGGTATCACGGGCGAACTCAACGGGCAGTGGAAACTCTACCGTGATGAGTGGCTCAGCAATATCCTCACAGCGGGATTCCAGTATTTCAGCACACACGATCATCAGAGTTTCTATAAAGGACAGAACGTGCGCGACGGAGCACGCATCATGACTGGTGCGGGCACCACCAGTGCCGACGAATGGCTGAGTTACCTCCACAACTATGGTGTCTATGTGCAGGACAATGTGGGCATCTTCAACCGTTATTACCTCGACCTCGGACTGCGTGTCGACTACAACACGGCGTTCGGCGACCAGGTGGGATGGCAGGCTTATCCCAAGATCGGCCTTTCCTACATCATCTCTGATGAGCCATGGATGCAGAACCTGGTCCAGGAAGGATGGGTCAACTCGCTCAGGCTCTTGGCCAACTATGGTGTGGCGGGCAGCTATCCTCCCGCTTTCGAATACCAGCGCACCATCGAGGTGAGCTCGTATCTCGACAAGCAGGCCAACACGTTTGGAAAGAACGGCAACCCCAACCTGGGCCCCGAGAAGAAACACTCGCGCGAGATAGGTTTCCAAGGCGCGTTTTTCCATAATGTGCTCAATCTGGGACTTACCTATTACAATGCCATCACGATGGATGCGCTGTTCAGCGTGCCCACGTTGCCGTCGTCAGGACAGAGCAGTTCTTACCTGGCCAATATCGGCAGAATCCGCAACAAGGGATTCGAGTTCTATTTCGGCGTCAACATCATCGACAACAAGGACTGGGGACTGAGCCTGCGTGGTTCGCTCAACTCCAATACCAATAAGGTGCTCTCTACCGGAGGCGTCGTGCCATTTGCCATCGGCGGCTTCTCTTCGCGCACCATCGTCACCATGGTAGAGGAGGGCAAGTCGGTGGGATTCCTCCGTGGCACGGCCACCACGCTCAATGCCGACGGCACAGTGAAAGAGACGCTTTACAACCAAGACCTGGGCCGCACGATACCTACCGTCTACGGCAATTTCGCCATCTCTGCCCACTGGCGCCAGCTTAACTTCACACTTACCGGCGACTACCAGACGGGGGCTTATGTGCACTCTTTCGACCGGCAGTTCCGGTTCGCCAAGAACATCAAGGACGATGCCATTCCCCAGGCGGCACTCGATGGAACCACCCAGGCGAAGACATGGCTCAACTTCACCAACTTCTTTGTCGAGAAGGCCGACTTCTTGAAAATCAGGAACATCGGGGTCGACTACACGTTCGCCTTCCCCAATTTCGTGCTGCGCACGCTCAACCTGGCTTTCAATGTCTACAACCCCATCTCTATCACCAGCAGCAGTGTGGACCCCGAGGCTGTGCTCTCGGGAGCGCGCACCCAGGGCGCCGTGGCCACGGGCGGACTCAGTTACAGCAGTTACAGTCTGCCGCGGCAGTATGTGCTCACGGCGAAACTGAGTTTTTAGCATGCTGTCTTCAAAATGTGCATAAGCAAAGGTTTAATGACGAAGATGATGAAACCAAAATACATACCCATCATGATGGCTGTGGTGTTGCTGGGCAGTTGCGACCTGGTGACGCCCGACGAGATTATCAATCCCAATGTCGACGAGTCGACGTTCCTGAAGTCCGACAACCCTATGGAGACATGGGTCAACGGCACCGAGAAGGAGTTCGCCCTGCATATGTCCGACTTCGTGGAACTCATGGAAATCCTGTCCGACAACTATTTCAACAACTACACACGGTCGAGCAAGGTGTTCGACGTGCCACAACTGCTCTATACTGACGCCGACGTCACCAAACTGCAGCGCCACGTGGGGGCACTGCGCGAGATGGCCGACTATGGACTGACAAAGGTGGCCGAGGCCGATCCCAATGCCACAGACGCACAGCGGTTCCAACTGCTTTATATCAAGGCCTACTCTTTCTTGCTGGCGGGCGACTTTTTCCGTGCCTTGCCTGTGGAGAACGGTGGCGAAGCCGTGGAGTGGGGTGGTCAGTTGGAGAAAGCCATCAAAGTGCTCGACGAGGCACTGCCCTTGGCAAAGAGCAATGACGAGAAAGCGTTCATCCATACGCTCTATGCCCGTGCGGCCCACCGTTTGGGAAACAGCCAGATGGCTGCCGACCATGCCCGCCAGGCACTTTCGGCCTCGTCCAACTTCTGCAGACAGGTGAGGTTCGACAACAAGAACGGGGTGCTCAACGGAGCACAGGAGGCCATCTGGAGCGACTGGTTCCAACCGCTGCCCCGCCTCGATTTCCTCGACCCGAAATACTTCCAGATGAATAGCGACGACCAGTGCCCCATCACCATTGCGAAAGCCGAGGAGAACTATCTGATTCTGGCCGAGGCGGCACTGGCTTCCAATAAACTCGACGAGGCCAAGGCGCAACTCACCAACCTGCTCGGTCTGGTGAAGAGCCGTCCGGTGCAGACCGATATCAACGACCAACTCGAGGGGCGCTACAATGGTGGACTGAAGGCTTTCCCCAACGACCCGGCCTATCGGGTGCAGGCTTCGCCTGACGATTCCTTGCGCGTGGGGCTCATCATCGACCGCCGCCCGCCCTTCTTCGTCTCCATACCTTATATCTCGGGTACTTCGGTGACGCAGGCGATGATCGACGGTCTCGACAATCATGACAGTGCGCTCGAACTGCTCTACCTCATGCGCCAGGAGATATTCTTCGCCGAGGGAAGGCGCCCTGCCGACTTAGGAATCCGGCTCCCGCTCTGCGAGGTGGAGGCGGCCAATGTCTCCGATGCGGCCCGCTTCACCGAGGCGCACATCCCCTCGTTCATACCGCTGAATTATGGTCTCGACGACTTCACTGTCGACGATATGGCCAAGACCGTGACCATCAAATATAATATGAACCGTGTCATCGTGCAGAATGCCCGTTCGGCCGATGTGGCACCTTTTGAATAAACTGCTATGTGCCTACACCTCTCACACTCACGGCTGGTGATGACGCTGATGGCCTGTGTCATGTGCCTGGGACTGCGTGCCCAGACCCCATCAGGTGTTCATCCGAAATACGTCATCCTCATCACCATCGACGGACTGCGTGCCGAGATGGTGGACGACCCGCTCATGCCCTCGCCATTCCTGAAGATGATGAGCCAAGAGGGTTTGCGTATAGGAAAGGTAATCGGTGTGCCGCCGGCAGCCACCTATCCATCGCACACCACCCTCGTCACCGGCGAGGTGCCGGCCAGGCACCGGGTATTCTACAACCGCCCGTTCTTGTGGAACAAGGACACGGCGCGCATCAGCTATTGGTATGCCGACAGCATAGCCGTGCCCACAATCTGGCAGCGGGCGCACGAGAAGGGGATGAGGACGGCGTCGCTCTTCTGGCCTACGTCTACCAACAGTCCATACATCGATTATAATGTGCCTGAATTCTGGTCGCTCGACTATAGCTGCGACCAGATGGAATACATCAAGCCTTCGTGCACACCACTGGGTATTCTTGACGAACTGGAACGAAATGCCTGTGGAAAACTCGATACCATCACCTATCAGGCGGGGTCGCTGCAGCGCGATGGGCGTACCGCGGCCATGGCCAATTACCTGATGAACCATTACCAACCACGACTCACCACCATCCATCTTATCACCACCGACTACAGCCAGCATGCCCTGGGAACGCAGAGCCAGCAGCTCCTTCAGGATATGGCGAGCGCCGACCATGCCGTTGGCACCATTATCGAGAACCTCAGGCTCACCCACCGACTCGACAGCACGGTGGTCATCGTCACTGGCGACCACGGCTTCTGCGACTATAGTCAGACGCTCAGTCCCAACATCTGGCTTACAAGGGCCGGTTTGCTCAGTCCGCAACCCGGAGGTGAGTGGAAGGCGTGCTTCTATGCGGGGGGAAACACTTGTTTCCTCTATTTGCGCAAGGGCAATGACAAGAAGACGCTCAGGCGCATCCGGCAGATGCTCGACAGGCTTCCCGACGACCAGCGCCGGCTTTTCCGCATAGTGGAGAAGGAGGAACTTGTAGAGAAAGGGGCCGACCCTGCCGTGGCCTTGGCGCTGGAGCCCATCGTGGGAGTGGCGATGACCAACAACCGCACGGGTGAGGTGGTGGAACAGCGCAGGGGCGGCACGCACGGATTCCTGAGCGGACAGGATGCCACTACGCTCATCGCCTATGGGGCTGGCATCAATCCCGGCCATCAGGATGTTATCCGGCAGACTGCTATTGCCCCCTGGATACTACAGCTTCTGGGGATAGACTGATACCGAAGACAACCTTTACGAATATCATTAATCATTTAAGCCTATGATAGACCAAATTATCCAATTCAACAAACAATTCGTGGAATCGAAGGGATACGAGAAGTTCATTACCGACAAATATCCCAACAAAAAACTGGCTGTGCTCTCGTGCATGGACACCAGACTCACCGAACTGCTTCCAGCAGCACTGGGACTGAGGAATGGCGATGCGAAGATGATCAAGAACGCAGGCGGACTGGTGATTTCTCCTTTCGACTCTGCCATGCGAAGCCTCATCGTGGCCATCTACGAACTGGGCGTGGAGGAGATCATGGTGGTGGCTCATTCGAATTGTGGGGCCTGCCACATGAGTTTCGACCATTTCCATCACGAGATGATAGGGCGGGGGGTGACCGAGGAGACGCTCAACACCATCCGCAAGTGTGGCATCGACCTGAACACATGGCTTGAGGGATTCAAAGACACGCCCGAATCGGTGCGAAAGACTGTAGAGACCATCAAGACTCATCCGCTCGTGCCACGCGACATCGTAGTTCGCGGATTCATCATCGACTCCGAAACCGGTAAGCTCGACGAAATCACTTGCTGACGACAAGTCCCGACGGAGTTCAGACATTATGATAACCTATAGTCGTTGAACCAACGAATTGAGTTGCGGACTAATGTCTGAACTTCTAAATGTCTGAACTCCTGAACTTCTGAACTTCTGAACTCCTTAATTTATGGAAGATACATTCAAAGTGTTCGATATCGGGAAATGGGATAGAAAAGATATGTACTACCATTTCTCAAGACTGAGGTTGCCCCACTATATGGTGGCTACGAACATCGATGTCAGCCGGTTGCTGGAATACAAGCGTGAGCACGGCCTCTCTTTCTATCTCTCGTTGGTATACCTCGTGACAAAGTGCATGAACGGCATAGAGGAGTTTCATCTGAGAGTCAGGGATGGCCAGGTGGTCAGATACAAGCAGATAGAGACCAATTTCACGCACAGAAAGCCGGGCGAAAGGGTGTTCCTTTTCCACACCGCCCGATTCGAGGGCTCGTTGGACGAATACGTGAAAAAGACTTCACGTGAGATAGCCCTCCAGACATCTTTGTTCGGTGGCATGGGCGACTTGCCCAACGTGGCCTATTGCACTTGTACGCCAACGCTCGAACTCACGGCATGCACCAACCCGGGTATGGAGGATCCCAATGATGCCATACCAAGGGTGAATTGGGGAAAATATGTCATGCGTGATGGCCGGTGGATGCTCAATATGTCTATCATGGCCAATCACCGGTTCATCGATGGCTACCACCTGGAGCAGTTCTTCAACAGCCTGCAGGAAGAAATCAATAGGTTGTAGCCCGAAGAAAAGCCTGCCGAAGGGTCATCCATATATCTGCTCGTACCACTTCTGGAATACATAGAGGTTCCACAACTTGTTCTTGTGGTTCTCTTTTCCCGTGAAGTGCTCGTGCAGCACATGCTGGATGAAGTCGTAGTCGAAGAGGCCTTGCCGCTCGATGTGCTCCTTGCCGGTAAGCCGTTCCAGGTCTTCGCGGAGGTCCTCACGCAACCAGTGGTCCACGGGCACGTCGAATCCTTTTTTGGAAAAGTGGATGGTGGCCTCAGGCAACAGGTCCTTGAAAGTCTCCTTCAGGATGTATTTCTTGTTGCGGCCGTGCTGCTTCAGGCCGTCGGGCATGCTCAGTGCCAGTTCCAGAATGCGGCTGTCGATGAACGGGGTGCGGTTCTCCAGTGAGTTGTACATGCAGGCACGGTCAACCTTGGGGAACATGCATCCTTCCAATACGCTTTCCACATCGAGCAACTGCTGCTTTTGCAGATAGGAGAAACGGTCGCTGATGGCATCGTAGCGTTTCTCGTAAAGAGGCTTGATGTCCTGATACATCTCAGGCTTGAGCAATGTCTTGCGCTGGTCGTCATTGAATCCCAGGCAGAGCATGTCGTAATAAAGGCCAAAACCGCTTTTCTGCGACGAGCGGATAATCTTCTTTACCTTTCTGAGCAGGTTGTTGGTGTAGCCGTTAATCGGACAGCAGTCCACCATCTTCTCGAAAGCCATACGCAACACCTTGGGCACGCGCTTGTAACGACGTGAGTAGTAGTCGGCCAGATATTTCTCGTAGCCGGCGAACAGCTCATCGGCACAGTCGCCGGTGAGAACGAATTTCACGTCCTTACGGGCCAACTTCGACACATAATAGGAAGGAATGGCAGAGGAGTCGCCAAAAGGCTCGTCGTAGTAGGCGAGCAACTCGTCGAGATCGTGAATCACGTCCTTGTATTCAAGGATGTACTTCGTGTGCTTCGACCCGATGTGGCGGGCGAGCAACTCGGCACGGTGGGTCTCGTCGCATTCCCGTTCGTTGAAACCAATGGAGAAGGTGCGGATGGGCTCGTCGGACAATTGGTTCATCAGACAGCAGATAATGCTCGAGTCGATACCGCCGCTGAGAAAGGCTCCGGCAGGAACGTCGGCCACCAGGCGCTTCTTCACCGAGTCGGTCAGCAACTCTCTCAGGCGTGCTTTCGCTTCTTCTTCGGTGATGTCCTGTGGTTGGATGGTTTCCTGCAACCGATAGTAGGTATGGGTGGTGGGGGTGTGGTCGCTGCCTATCGTGGTCCAGGTGCCGGGCATCATCTTGCGTACAGGCTCGTAGATGGAGTAGGGGGCTGGGATATAGTCGAGGCTGAGGAACAGGTTCAGGGCTGTCTTGTCGATGGCGAAATGTTGCTCACGGGGATTGAAGGCCTTGAGTTCGGAGGCGAAACGGTAACCGTCTTCATCATGGATATAGTAAAGGGGCTTCTCTCCGAAACTGTCGCGGGCTATATGCACCTCATCGCTCCGCTGATCGTAGATGGCAAAGGCATACATCCCTTCCAACTTCTCCAGACAGGCACGGATGCCGTAATGAAGGTAGGCCTGCGCTATCACCTCGGTGTCGCTGTTGGTGTAGAATGTCGCACCTTGGGCGGCCAACTCCTCACGCAATTCCTGGAAATTGTAGATTTCGCCGTTGTATACGATGACGATGTTGCCATTGTCGATGGTCAGGGGCTGATGACCTGTCTTGATGTCGATGATGGAGAGCCGGCGGTGCGACAGGGCCACACGACCTTTCACAAACACACCGCTGTCGTCCGGACCACGACGTGTCATCCTGTCGTTCATATCCCTGATGGTTTGCTCGTCGGCCTCACCATGATAGCGTATGATTCCTGCTATTCCACACATATTCTCTTCTTTTTTCTACATAAAACGTGATTTTCGCGGATATATTATCTGATCACGAATTTCTTCCCTTGCCTGATGTAGACACCTTTGTCGAGTTGACGTGGTTCGTCAACGCGCATGCCCTGGAGATTGTACATGGCTTCGCCGGCGGAGGGAGCGATGGCGCTGGTGCTGATGCCGTCTTCCGATGGGCGGGGATATATCTCGTTGATGCCTTCCATGGCATAGGTGCCGAACACGCTCAGGCGGCTGCGGTCAATGATGGTCATCGTGCCCTTGGTGCCGTTCTGGTTCGGACTGTTGATGTCCCACGTCATGGGCACCATGCCCCCCATCTCCTTGCACAGCCGGTGCAGTTCGCGGTAATGCGACTTGATGGAGGCGTTGTGCTTCTCCTGGCTCTCGCCGCTAAGACCCGATAGGTCGCGCCAGTTGGCGCCAAACTCACCGATGACCACAGGGTAGCCTTTGTCCACGAAGTGGGTCTGCATCTTCTGCAACTGGCTCTTCATCTCTGCTTCCTCACCCCATGTGGCATTGTGCTGCGAACCGCTATGGTGGTTGCCCTCTCCCCAGTAGTAGAACACCTTGCCCCACGACTCGTCCTTCTCCATGCCCCAGAATTGCCAGGGATTGTAGTAGTGAACCTCGATGGCCAACTTGCCTTCCACAATGTCGGTGGGCATCTTGCCCGACATGAAGTTGCAGGTGTGGTCGATGTTGGTCGACGGTCCCTGTACCACGAGCACGCGCTGGGTGTTGTTGCCCCCAGTGGCACGTACGGCATCGACGAAGGCCTGGTTGTACTGGATGAGGTTGTTGGTGGCCGACTGGTTGTCGGCATTGGGCTCGTTCAGTCCGGCAAAGAGCAGACGCTCGTCATAGTCCTTGAATGTCTCGGCTATTTGGGTCCAGAGGGTCTTCAGGATGTGCTTGTTGTTCTCGATGGTGGTGGGGTTGGTGTCCTTGATGTGCTCTTCCAACCAACCTCCGTCCCAGTGGTCGTTGAGTACCACGTAGAGCCCCTCGTTCATGCAGTAGTCAACCACCTCTTTCACCCGCGACAGCCATGCCGCGTCTATCTGGTAGGTAGTGGCGTCGGAGATATGGCCGAAAGCCCATGCACAGGGTATGCGCACACTCTTGAAACCAAGACTCTTCACATAGGTGATGATTTCCTGGGTGGTCTTGGTGCCCTGCCAGCCCGTCTCGGCGGCTAGGCCTCCCTTGTTGTTCCATAGCGCGCCGCCTGTCCAACTGGTGGTGGCCTCGAAGGTATTGCCCAGGTTCCAGCCGGGCGACATGTCGTTGATGATTTCGGTGGCGGTGCGCGACATGCCATCCTGGGCCTTGATGCCCATGCAGCAGAGGAATGCTATTGCCGCACAGAGTGTGAATTTTTTGAAACTCAGCATATTATATTGTTCTTTATTGAAGTTTCGCATTCGCTCAACTTGTGTTGAATTTTTTTTTATTACTTGTCAATATGGTTTGGTGCGAAGATGCGGTCGCGAAGGCGCTTCAGGTCTTTCTTCGCCTTTATAGCGGCTTCCTCACCTCGCTTGATCATCAGTCCGATGCTTTCTTCGCTGAAACTCGATACGCCAAACTCCAGCAGGTTGGGACGGATGTACACATCGGCCAACTCACGGTTCTCGTTGGCTTTCTTCCAGTCGGGACGCGACACCAGCCAGTCGAGCAGACCGCCAATGCCAAACTCCTCTTTCAGCGAGAAATCACGGTCTTTATGGTCTTCCTGCTCCAGGTCGATGGCTATCACCACATCGGCTCCCATGGCCAGTACCACGTCTACGGGCAGGTTGTTGAGCATGCCGCCGTCTACCAAGGTGTGCCCCTTCCATCTTACTGGCTTGAAAGCACCAGGGATAGCCATGCTGGCACGCATCGCCAATTCCAGTTCGCAACTGTCCATAATCACTTCCTTATGGGTCTTGATGTCTACGGCCACGCAGCGGAAGGGGATGGGCAGGTCGTCGAAACTTCTCACTCCATCGTAATGGCGGGTGAGGCTGTCGAGCATCGTGGTGATGCTGTCACCGCTCAGGCCAATGCCATAGGCCCCTTCGTTGTCGCTGACTTTCCTGCCACGGTTGATGGGGAAGCCGAATACATAAGTGGTGTTGCCCTCTTGCCTGAAAATGTCGCCGCTGTATTTGTCGTTGCGGCCGCCTATCAGCGAGAGCCATCTCTGGCGGCGGAATATGGTGTCGAGTGCCTGGGCGTCGTAGCCAATGGCATAGAGGCCACCCACTATCGACCCGATGCTCGTGCCTGCGATATAGTCGATGGGGATGCCCATCTCCTCGATCACTTTCAGCACGCCAACCTCGGCGGCTCCTCTCGCACCACCACCTCCCAGCGCCACGCCCACGCGTAGCCGCTTGCCCTTGTCGGGCATCACATTCAGACTTCCCCCCTCCTCCCAGGGGTAGGGGGAGGTTGCCTCTCCCGTCATGCAGTGCCCGGAGAGGCAGCCAAACAATATGATGATGGTCAGAATTCTCGTCTTCATGTCATGCAGTGGATAATGGCTTGGAAATAGCCTTTGGCGTTCAGTTCTCGGTCACCACTTCTGCGTCGTCGAGGTTCAGGGGATGGTCGCGCCAGTATTGTTCCTCGTCGAACGACACCTGAGGCACCACGTCGTCGTAGTCCTGACGGAAGTAGATGTCGGGGTCGGGATCAGGGTCGGCAATCTCGTCAGGGGCAATATAGTAGTGGTAGCGAGAGAACTCCTCGGTCACACGACTCTTGTGCAGTCCCGGACTGTATCCCTCGTAGTCGTGATACACGGCGGGCTTGCTCTTGTCGCGATGGCCTAGCATGTCGATGACCCGGCGGAGCGTGGTACGGTCGCAGCCCGTCAGCAGCATCGCTGCCAACAGACAGGCAAGGCCTGTGGCCATTCCTCTCATTCTGTGATGTCGTATCATCTTCTTACAGGCTATTCGATAGAACCCTCCTTTTTGGTGGTCGTGTCAATGGTCTACAAAAATACGCTAAATAATTGAAATATGTGCGCTTGTCAACTTATTTTTTTTCATCAGTGTCGGTGGTGACTCTCACTCAAAAGAAAACCTAACAGGTGATTTCGTGAAAGCAAATGTCCAAATCCACAATCAAGCGTGGGATGAGCTGCTGGTAAAATACCCGTTTGGGATAACTTTTGACGACGGCTTTTTGCAAAAGTTTCCGTAAAAGTCAAAGTATAAAATTAGATAAATACTTGAACGAAATGATATAATAATCTAATTTTTAGATTTATACATTCAAGAACTTAAAGTGTTTTATTATATTTTTCGTGCAACGTTTTGGAATTCATTGTTTACCAAAAATCTTTTCTCAATTCTTCAACCATTTGCTTTTTTTTCTTCCCTTTCTTTTCTCGTTCTCGTAAAAAGTTTGTAGATTTGCATTCCATTTCAATCCTACCGGCGGCCCTTGTTTTTCGATAAAGATAACTGGTGCCCCATTATTTGTTTAACTTCTTTTTCTGTGGGGCAACGACCTCACTTCCAATTAAGCATGAACCAACAGAAAACCTTCTCCTATGACGAAGCCTATGCCGCTTCGCTCGACTATTTCTCAGGCGACGAACTTGCCGCACGTGTATGGGTGAACAAATACGCCATGAAAGACAGCTTTGGGAATATTTACGAAAAGTCGCCCGAGGACATGCATTGGCGTATCGCCAACGAGATAGCACGCATAGAGAACAAATACCCCAATCCTATTACCGCAGAGCAGGCTTTCGAACTGCTCGACCATTTCAGGTATCTGGTACCGGCTGGCAGCCCGATGACAGGCATCGGCAACAACCTCCAGGTGGCATCGTTGTCCAACTGCTTCGTCGTGGGACTCGATGGCAATGCCGACTCGTATGGTGGCGTGATGCTCATCGACCAAGAACAGGTGCAGCTCATGAAGCGTAGGGGTGGAGTGGGGCACGACCTCTCGCACCTCAGGCCTAAAGGCTCGCCTGTGAACAACTCCGCGCTCACCAGTACGGGACTCGTGCCCTTTATGGAACGATACAGCAATTCCACCCGCGAGGTGGCACAGGATGGGCGTCGTGGGGCACTGATGCTCACCGTCAGCATCAAGCATCCCGACAGTGAGGCTTTCATCGATGCCAAGATGACCGAGGGCAAGGTGACGGGTGCCAACGTGTCGGTGCGCATCGACGATGAGTTCATGAGGGCTGCTGTCAACAAAGAGCAGTATGTGCAGCAGTTCCCCGTCGACAGCGACCACCCTGTCTTCACGAAGAGCATCGAGGCCAAGGACCTGTGGGCGAAAATCGTGCACAATGCTTGGAAAAGTGCCGAACCCGGCGTGCTCTTCTGGGATACCATCATCCGCGAAAGCATCCCCGACTGCTATGCCGACCTGGGCTTCCGCACCATCTCCACCAATCCTTGTGGAGAGATACCGCTTTGTCCTTACGACTCATGTCGGCTTCTTTCCATCAACCTCTACTCGTATGTCGACAATCCCTTCACACCCGAGGCCAAGTTCAATTTCGACAAGTTCTCTAAGCACGTCGCCCTCGCTCAGCGTATCATGGACGACATCGTGGACCTTGAACTGGAGAAGATCGAGTGCATCATGGAAAAGGTGAAAAACGACCCGCAAGACGATGAGGTGAAGCGGGCAGAGTATCACCTGTGGGAGAAAATCTACCACAAGAGCGGACTGGGACGGCGCACGGGAGTGGGCATCACCGCTGAGGGCGACATGATAGCCGCACTCGGACTGAGATATGGCAGTGAGGAGGCCACACGGTTCTCCGTCAACGTACACCGGACTCTGGCACTCAGCGCTTATGGCTCGTCGGTGACTATGGCCAAGGAGAGGGGCAAGTTCTCCATCTACGACGCCAAACGCGAGGAGAACAACCCGTTTGTGAAGAGAATCAAGGAGGCCGACCCGAAACTCTACGACGATATGGTGAAATACGGGCGCCGCAACATTGCTTGTCTCACCATCGCCCCAACGGGTACTACCAGTCTCATGACCCAGACCACCAGCGGTATCGAACCGGTGTTCATGCCCGTCTACAAACGCCGCAGGAAGGTCAATCCAGGCGACGCCAACGTGCATGTCGACTTTGTCGACGAGGTGGGCGACTCGTTCGAGGAGTACATCGTCTACCATCCCAAATTCCTCACGTGGATGAGAATTAACGGACTTGACACCGAGAAACGCTACACCCAGGAGGAAATCGACCAGTTGGTGGCACAGTCGCCTTATTACAAATCCACGGCCAATGACGTCGACTGGCTCATGAAGGTGAGGATGCAGGGCGAAATCCAGAAATGGGTCGACCACTCCATCAGCGTGACGGTCAACCTGCCCAACAATGTCGACGAGGAGTTGGTCAACAAACTCTACATCGAGGCTTGGAGGTCGGGATGCAAGGGATGTACCATCTACCGCGATGGCAGCAGGTCCGGAGTCATGGTGGCCGTCGAGAAGAAGAAGGCCAAAAATGAGGAACCACCCATCTGCAAGCATCCCGAGGTGACCGAGGTGAGGCCACAGACCCTGGAGTGCGACGTGGTGAGATTCCAGAACAACAAGGAGAAGTGGGTGGCCTTCGTCGGTTTGCTCCATGGCTATCCCTACGAGATATTCACCGGACTTCAGGACGATGACGAGGGCATCGTGCTGCCTAAGACCGTCACCAAGGGCAAAATCATCAAGCAGACCAACGAGGACGGCACCCATCGGTACGACTTCCAGTTTGAGAACAAAAGGGGGTATAAGACCACTGTTGAGGGACTGAGCGAGAAGTTCAACCCCGAATATTGGAACTATGCGAAACTCATCTCCGGAGTGCTGAGATACAGGATGCCTATCGAGCATGTCATCAAGCTCGTCAGTTCGCTGCAACTCAAGAGCGAGAGCATCAACACTTGGAAAAACGGTGTGGAGAGAGCCCTCAAGAAGTATATCGTCGACGGAACGGTGGCCAAGGGACAGAAATGCCCCGAGTGTGGCAACGAGACGCTTGTCTATCAGGAGGGATGCCTCATCTGCAAGAACTGCGGTCACTCAAAATGCGGATAGCCGATGATGAGGTTTGACGAGGGAATTGTCTCCCTGAAGCAGATGAGGGTCTTTGCCCGTCATGGAGTGCTGCCACAAGAGCAGGCCACAGGAGGCGAGTATGTCGTCTCCCTCTTCGTGAGGGTGGACTTTTCCAAGGCCATGCTCACCGACAGCATCGACGATACCGTCAACTATGCCAGGCTCGTGCAGGTGGTCAAAGACGAAATGGCCATTCCCTCGCAGCTCCTCGAGCATGTGGCAGGACGCATCGCCAAGAAGGTGTGCGGCAACTTCCCCAATGTCGACGAATTGTGGGTGGAAATCGAGAAAGTCAACCCTCCTCTGAGAACGGCGTGTAGGGCGGCAAGTGTAAAACTTCATGTGACAAACGACAAAACTTGATGCTTTTGGTGGTTTTTTGACCGAAATTCATTACCTTTGCATCCGACATCTATATTGGAAATGCGATACAAAGTTTTATTTATCTTCATCATAGGCTTGCTCGCCGTCATCCCAACCTTGGCAGCCGGAAAATTCACGCTCGTCATCGATGCCGGGCATGGAGGCCACGACTCGGGGGCTCCGGGGGCCATCTCCAAGGAGAAGGACATCAACCTGAAAGTGGCGCTGGCTTTTGGCAAACTAGTGGAGCGGAACTGCTCCGATGTCAAGGTCGTCTACACCCGCACCACCGATGTGTTCGTGCCGCTGATCGAAAGGGCCAACATCGCCAACCGCAACAAGGCCGACCTTTTCATCTCTGTGCACACCAACGCACTCGACGGAGGGAAAATCTCACGCGGATTCGAGACCTATACACTGGGTATGCACCGGGCCAACGACAACCTCAATGTGGCCAAACGCGAGAACTCGGTGATCCTTATCGAGAAAAACTACAAGCAGCGGTATGCCGGATTCGACCCGAATTCGGCCGAAAGCTACATCATGTTCGAACTCATGCAAGACAAGAACATGGCAAATAGCGTGAATCTGGCCAAACTCATACAGAGCGAGGTTTGCTCTATCAGCGGTAGGGTGAACAAGGGGGTCCACCAGGCTGGGTTCCTCGTGCTGAGAGAGACGTCGATGCCGAGTTGCCTCATCGAACTGGGATTCATCACCACACCCGACGAGGAGAAATACTTGAATACCGCCGACGGGCAGAACACCATTGCCATGGGCATCTACAACGCCTTCTTGAAATACAAGAAGCGCTATGGCGCCACAAAGCTTTCCGAGAATGATGGAGATGCAGATCATGCTAACGACCATCTGCTGGCACAGAATGAGCCACCC
Source organism: uncultured Prevotellaceae bacterium (assembly GCA_900317305.1). Classification (GTDB taxonomy): domain Bacteria; phylum Bacteroidota; class Bacteroidia; order Bacteroidales; family Bacteroidaceae; genus Prevotella. The sequence continues at coordinate 87,899 of ONGG01000004.1, forward strand.
ACGACTCCTCCGTCCACACCGCCAGTAACCCCCAAGAACAAGGTAAAGACCAGTCAAACTCCTTCCGCTCCTGTCGCTCCAAAAACAGAGAAGGACCAAGCCTCAACTTATCAGGAACAGACCACCCCGGTGAGACCTTTCATCGAGGAAGACAGCGCTTCTGTCACACAGTATACCAGTCAAAGGGCTGTGAGAACCACTCCGTTTGCCACAACCCCACCGGCACAGCCTCCAAGGACTTCTGCTGAAGGCCTCGTGGCACAGGCTACAACGCAACAACCGGTAAGTCCGCCTGCCACCGCTTCCCCAAGGCCCCAACCTAGTCACACACCTACTACCACCACCCCAAATCCTCTTTCTACTCCTCCTGCATCAGTATCTCCTGCAGCCCCTGCTCCCCCAAAAACTCCCAATAGCACCCCAACTCCTCAAAAAACCGCTATACCTTCCTCTAACGCTATCCCCCAACAGGGTGCTCCTACGGCTGCTCAGCCCCAGCCTCAAGTACAACAACCGCAACCTCAGGCTCAGCCCCAGCAACCCCAACCCCAACCTCAGGTTCAGGCTCAGCCTCAGCCTAAATCCCAACCCCAGCCTCAGCCCCAGCAACCCCAGCCTCAGGTTCAGCCCCAGCTACCTCAGGCTCAGCAACCCCAGCCTCAGATTCAGGCACAGCCCCAGGTTCAACCTCAACCCCAGGCTCAACCTCAGCCTCAGCAACCCCAGGCTCAGCCCGCGGTTCCGGAGAAACCCGCCGTTCCTGTGCAGCCTGCAGTTCCTTCTGAACCGGGTGGACGGCCTATTTTCAAAGTGCAGATTGCTGCAAGCAGCCAACAGTTGCCTACTGACCATGAGGTGTTTAAGGGCGTGCAGAACGTGGATGTGTATGTGGAAAACGACCTTTTCAAATATACTGTCGGAGCAACACCCGACTTCGAGGAAATCAGCCAACTGCGCAAAACGGTCAGCGAGCAGTTCCCCCAAGCTTTTATCATCGCTTTTCGCGACGGTGAGAAGATAGCCCTCGCACAAGCCATCAGAGAATACAAAAACGCCAAACAAAAAATAAAGTAAAAAGATGAAAGGAATAACTAAACAGGTGAAAATCGCCTTAGTTGCCATCGTGGGAATCGTACTCCTTTTCTTCGGGATGCAGTTCCTGAAGGGTTTGTCGCTCTACACATCAGATAAAACCTACTACGTATCGTTCCAGAATGTCAACGGTCTCTCGGAGTCAAGCCCCATCAAGGAAAATGGCTACCCTGTGGGCAGTGTGAGAGACATCAACTACGATTATAACAATCAAGGACAAATCATTGCCGAGGTGGAGATTGACAAAGATCTGCGGTTGCCAAAGGGAACGGTTGCGGAAATCTCCAGCGACTTGCTTGGAAATGTGCAGGTCAACCTCATCTTAGGCCAGAAATCCGACGGCTTCATCGAGGAGGGAGAGACCTTTGAGGGAAGACTCGACGAGGGCGCCATGGGAAAAGTGAAGGGCATGATACCGCAAATCGAGGAAATGATGCCCAAACTGGATGCCATACTTGCCTCCATCAACTACATCCTCGCCGACCAGTCTATCGTCAGTACTTTGCACAACGCCAATCAGGTAACTGGCAACCTCACAAAGACCACGCAAGATATCAACTACCTGATGTCCGACCTCAAGAAAGAGATGCCTGGCATTATGGGAAAGGCCGACGGCGTGCTTCAACAGGCCGGAACGGCAGTGGGTAGTGCCAACTTGGTGATGGGGAATGCAGAACGGCTCACCAACAACCTCGCGTCGCTCGACATGCAGACCACACTCGCCGAACTCAACCAGACACTCGCCAACCTCAAGGCCTTCACCGATCAACTCAACCATGGCGAGGGCACAGTGCCCAAACTGCTCAACGACCGGGATATCTACGACAAGCTCGATGCGACGATCTCCCATGTCGACTCTCTCATGATCGACCTCAGGCAGCACCCGAAGAGATATGTCCACTTCTCGGTGTTCTGATAACGTAACGGCAACCCTGACAAGACACGAAACTGATGGCTTGGCAGGGTTGCTTGTATTAGAATGGTTGACTTGATGTGGCATCTTTTTTTTCATAGGCAAAAAAACGCATTGATTTGATAAAATAGATATTGTCTAAATAAAGCGCTCCATAGAATTCACTTTATCCAATTCTCCAAAATGCGTATGCCTTAGGCGTTTCCGTGTTCATTATCATTTACGTCAACAGCGGTGGCGTTTCTCTATGACTATGGCATAAGTCTCAATAACACAACAACTTGCAAAAATCCAAATGTAAATTTTTTTTCTTCTTGTTACTCACCCTCTTAAGTATCCAATTTTAAGTGATTTACGAAGAATGGTTAACATTAAGCATAAATCCATCATTTGTATTTCACAAAAAAAATTCCGATATTTGCATTCGATTTCTGAGGGGAGTGAGAGCCCCTCGCCTTTTCAAAACAAATAGTCAATGAAGTATAGTCCAGCACAACTCTGGCAACAAAGCCTTCATCTCATTAAAGGCAATGTGACGGAGCAACAATATGAAACTTGGTTCAAGCCAATTGTCTTCGAGTCGTATTCACCGGCTACGATGACAATCCTGGTACAGGTACCTAGTCCTTTCGTATATGAGTATCTGGAGGAGAACTTCGTCGACTTGATTGGAAAGGCGCTGAAAAGATTTTTTGGGAATAACGTAAGGCTCACCTACAGGGTCATCACCGACAAGACTAATAATAAGGATATGGTGCTGCAGTCAGACAATGCGCAGGACAATATCCAGCAGGTACAGCCAAGAGAGAAGGCCAACCAACCTTATAGTCTGCTCGACGCCGCCCAACTTCAACCCATCGACTCTCAACTCAACCCGCAACAGACTTTCGAAAACTTCATCGAAGGCGACAGCAACAAACTGCCAAGGGCGGTGGGACTGTCTATTGCAGAGAATCCTTCCACCACTCAGTTCAACCCCATGTTCGTCTTCGGACCTTCGGGCTGTGGAAAGACGCATCTCATCAATGCCATCGGAGTAAGGATAAAGAAACTCTATCCGCAGAAGAGGGTGCTGTATATCAGTGCACGTCTGTTCCAGGTGCAGTTCACCAATGCCATCCGCTTCAACACCATCAACGACTTCATCAATTTCTACCAGACCATCGACGTGCTCATCGTCGATGACATACAGGAGTGGATGACCTCGCAGAAAACGCAAGATACGTTCTTCCATATCTTCGACCATCTTTTCCGCACAGGGAAGAGGGTTATCCTGGCCTGCGACCGCCCACCCGTCGACCTTCAGGGAATGAACGAGCGGCTCATTACCAGATTCAGTTGCGGACTCATCGCCGAACTCGAGCGGCCCGACGAGAAACTTTGCCTCGATATCCTCAACGCAAAGATTCAGCACGACGGACTCAATATTCCCAGCGATGTGGTGGAGTATATCGCACAGACCGCCAACGGAAGTGTGAGAGACCTCGAGGGTGTGGTCAACTCGCTCATGGCCTATTCCATTGTCTATAATACCAGTATCGACATGCGACTGGCCGAGAGCCTGATCAAACGTTCGGTGAAGGTAGATAACAATCCGCTCACCATCGATGATATTCTCGAAAAAGTGTGTGCCCACTTCCATGTGGCTCCCGAGGATGTGAGCGGAAAGAGCAGGAAACGCGACTTCGTTGTCGCCAGGCAGGTGTCGATGTACCTGGCCCAGAAGCATACCAAAATGCCGGCGTCAAGAATCGGAAAACTCATCGCCGGGCGCGACCACTCCACGGTGCTCCATAGTTGCGAGAAGGTGGAGGAGAGGATGCGCACCGACCAGAAATTCCAAGACGATATCATCAGCATTGAGAATTCGTTCAAACTTAAATGATAACTGACACTCTAACTTCTGAAAAGGGGGATGTAGCGATACATTCTCCTTTTTCGGTGATGATTTGTAATGCCATCGTGCTTCTCGTAGTCAGCCAGGTAAATTTTCTGATTCATGAATAGGAAGAATGCGGCTATATCTGTATTGTTGTTGGTGAGTCTGGGACATCTGTTAAACGATATGTTCCAGGCCGTAATACCATCAATCTACCCGATGATCAAAGAATCGTTGGGACTGAGTTTCATGCAGATAGGTGCCATCACGCTCACCAATCAGATCACGTCGTCGCTTTTGCAGCCGGTAGTGGGCTATCTGTCCGACAAGCATCCTCGCCCCTACCGATTGGTCGTAGGCATGTGCTTCACGCTGACCGGACTGTTGCTGCTTTCCGCAGCAGGCAGTTTCCCGTTGGTGCTGCTGTCTGTCGCCTTTGTGGGTGTCGGTTCCTCGGTGCTTCATCCAGAGTCTTCAAAGGTGGCACGGTTGGCTTCGGGTGGTGCGAAAGGCATGGCGCAGTCCATATTCCAGATAGGAGGGAATGTCGGACGTGCGCTCGGACCTGTGGCCGTGGCGCTGATTGTAGTGCCTCACGGGCAAGGCAGCATCCGTTGGTTTGCCGTCCTCGCGTTGCTTGCCGTATGGGTATTGGCAAGAATCGGACGATGGTATAAGAGCCAGATTGAACAATATGTGGGTGGCAAGTCAAAATTCGATTTGGAGAATGAGAGCCACCTTACACGACGTCAGATCGTCGTCGCCCTGTTGGTGCTGTTGGTGCTGATGTTCTCCAAAGACTTCTACACCGCCAATATACAGAACTACTTGACTTTTTATATGATCGACAAGTTCGGACTCAGCGTCACGGCGTCGCAATATGTGCTGTTCGCTTTCCTCGTTTCCACTGCAGTAGGCTTGCTGGTAGGTGGTGAGGTGGGCGACCGCTACGGACGGAAGTATGTCATCTGGGTGAGCATCCTTGGGTCATCGCCCTTCGCCCTTCTGCTCCCATATTGCAATCTTACCTGGACTATCGTTCTTGTCATTCTGGTAGGAATGGTGATGTCGTCGGCCATGTCGGCCATCCTTGTCTATGGCACCGAACTGCTCCCTGGCAATGTGGGCATGATTTCAGGGGCCTTCTTCGGATTGTCGTTCGGACTGGGTGGCATAGGCTCCGCGCTCTTTGGTTGGCTTGCTGATGTTTCCAGCATTCAGTATGTGTTCCAACTTACGGCTTTCCTTCCATTGCTTGGAATCGTGACCTATTTCCTGCCGAATATAAAAGAATAAACGTATCACGTTTGGGCATAAAAAATATGCATCTGTTCTCACGAACAAATGCATACCTTATAACTTACTAAAATAAATTAACTCAAAGATGTCGACTCTCTCGAGGGGACTTGCCTCACAAATGTGAGGTTTAGCGAAAATTATTATTGTCTTTGTCTAAATCGCGTCAATTTTAAGGGTTGTTTTTACAACCATTCTCTTTTTTACGTCGCAAAGGTATAAAAATTGGCGCACTTTTGCAAATATTGTGCAACTTATTTTTTCTATTTCTGACATTTTGCTGTTGTGCTCGTGCACAGATGCGAACGCATCAACCAAACGATATAAAAATCGTACATTTCTTGCATTTTTATTGCAATTTTTGGTGCATCATTTTGCGCCATTTGACAAAACCGAGGATGGCAATCACCACATACAAGCCATAAAGGCCGGCCTTGAAGGGGATGTCTTTGTATATGTAGAGTGCACAGGTCACCACGTCGACTGCTATCCAGATGAGCCATTGCTCAAGGTATTTCCGGGCAAGGGCCCACATGCCCACAAAACTCAGGGCGGTGGTGAAACTGTCGGCAATGGGGACCGACGAGTCGGTCTGGGTGGCGAGCAGCCACCAGATGATTCCCCAGATGGCTAGGGTGGCAATGGTCCAGGGCATGATGAGGCTACGCTTGAAATGCGTCACCGGCAGTTCTTTCTTGTCGGATGCTGCACCGGCCTTGCCCTTGAGGAATTTCCAGTTCACGAAGCCATATACGGTCATGGCGATGTAGTAGAACTCCATGCCGCAGTCGGCATACAGTCCCTTGTCGTAGTAGAGCACGATGTCGAGTGCCTGCATCACGAATCCCACCAGCCACAGCCAGACGCTCGCCTTGTATTCCAGCAGGATGTAGGCGAGCCCCAGCAGTGTGGTGGCGATGTCGAGGAAATGGTCCTCAAGGAATGTGGTGTCCATAGCGGCCTACCATCTAAGGGTGACATTGGCCATACTGGTGAAGCCGGCCATGGGGATGAAGCCTATCTGGTAGTAGCGGTTGTCGTTGCCATGGCCGTAGCTCTCGCAGATGGCGGAGTAGACCCAGCCGCTGCCAGCATAACGGCGGTTGAACACATTGTTGAAGTTCAGGCCGATGGTCACTTCTTTCAAGCCAATGGCCTTGCTTACCTTCGACGTGTAGCTCAGGTTTAGGCTCGAGGTGCTGTAGCAGGGCAGCGAGCGGTCGTTGTTCTCGGTGTTGTCGAGATACTGGCGGCTCACGAAGTTGGTGTGCCATACGGCCTGGAACCCTTTCTTGTGCAGGGTGATGAATCCGTTGAGGATGGCCGAGGGCGAGAAGGCGAGGGTAGAGTTGTCGTAGTGTATCGTCTGGCTGCCATTGTCCCAGTCTTCCACCACCTCGTCGAAGTCCTTGACCTTGTTCTTGCTTAGGGCAGCGTTGCCCTCGATGCTCAGCCATGAGGTGGGGGCGTAGCCGGCACTCAATTCCACACCCATGCGGTAGGAGTCCTTGATGTTCGTGGTCAGGTTCTCGCCGATGTCGCTCACCTCTCCGGTCTGCACAAACTGGTCGGTATAGTCCATATAGTAAAGGTTGAGGCCGGCATGCCAGCGCTCGCCGGTATAACTGTAGCCTGCCTCGAAGTCGAGCAGTTTCTCTGCTTTGGGGGCAGGGTAGCTGCCATTGTCGGTGAAGTTGTTGCGCTCCGGTTCCCTGTTGCTCGTGGCCACCGAGAAATAGGCATGGTGGTTGTCGGTCTTGTAGCTCACGCCGCCCTTCAGGTTAACGAAGTCATAGGTCTTGTCGATGTCGAGACGCTGGTTGGTGTAGGTGCCGTCCTCATTCTCGTAGAATTTGTCGTTGATGCCGTCGGTGGTGTAACCCACATGGCGGTATTGGGCGTCACCAAAAAGGCTGAGGTAGGGGGTGATCTTGAACGCTGCCTTCACGTAGCCGCTATAGTCGTTTTTCTCGGCGTCCGAATCATAATAGGTGTATTTGCCACCCGAGAGCAACTTGCGGCTCAGTTCGGGATGGGCGATGTAGGTGAGGTGGCCGAAGTGGTTGCCCTTGAAGCGCTGCAGCGACGTGCCGCCCATGACGTCCCACCGGTCGGCGGTGTAGTTGGCGTTCCACACCAGACCGTAGGTGTCTTGCTCCAGGCCTTTCTTGCGGATGAAGTCGGTGCGTTTCACGGTCTTCCCATCGCTGGCAGTGAAGTTGGCCAGTCCGAATTTCTTCAGTTTGTTGTTGTATCTGAACTCATTATAGTAGCCGTAGCCATGGGTGTAGTGCAGCGAGGCCGTCGTATTCAGGTGTTGGCTCACCTCCCAGGTGAACGAGAGGAAGTTGTGGCTCTGCCAGAAATTGTCGGTGGCCTGGCGCCAAAGGCTGCCGTCGGCCAGGCGGTAGCGCTCGGTCAGGTAGTGGCCATCGGCATTGCGGGCGAAGTCGCCGTCGGCGTTGTAGACCATGGTCTCATAGAGGGTGTTGTATTTCCCCAGTCCGGCCTCATACATGTCCTTGTAGGTGCGGATGCCGGTCTTGGCGCCATAGGTGCCGTCCATAATCGAGAGGTCGTTGTCGCCGGCCGTCACGCCATTCCATGCCTGGCCGGTCTTCTCGAAGTTGCCGAAGTTCTTGTATTGGATGCTGAACTTGTCAGTCAGGTAGCGCAGGCCCCCGAAATAACTGCCCGAACGGCCACCCGTGCCATGGATATAGCCGTCGGTATTGGTCTCGTGGTAGGCGCCTTCTATCACCATATGGTTCCACAGCACACCCGTGCTGAAACTGCCACCCACGTTGTAGGTGTTGTACGACCCGTAACTGGCACTCAGTTCGGCAGACGGGGTGAGCGAAGCCGCTTTCGACGATAGCGAGATGCTGCCGCCAAAGGCACCGTCGCCGTTAGTCGACGAGCCTACGCCTCGTTGTATCTGCACGTTGCCCAGCAGCGAGGAGTAACTGTTCATGTTGGCCCAGAACACGCATTGGTCCTCGGGCGAGTTGAGGGGCACACCGTCGAGAGTCACGTTGATGCGCGAGTCTCCGGCACCGCGGATGCGCATGTAGGTGGTTCCGGTGCCCAGGCCGTTCTCGCTCCAAGCCAGCACGCCTGGGGTTTGGGTGAAGAGGAAAGGCAGTTCCTTGCCGGTCTTCGAGAATTCCTGCAGTTGGGCTTTCTTGATTTGCGACGTGGCGTATGGAGCCCCTTGCTGGCCGCGCACGCCTTTCACCACTACTTCGGTGAGTTCCTCCAGACGCAATGAGTCGGGAGTCTGTGCCATCATGGGTGCCGTCATCGACAGTATGGCACAAGTGAAAACGAATCTTTTCATTTTACCTTATATAAAATATACGATAAGGGGAGAGGAGAAGATAAGTATCCCTACGCCGGCATTATCCGGATCAGGTATGAGGGTATGATCTCAGCCCGAAACATCGGGCACCCCTTAGCCTACATTCTGTAGGCCGCTGCAAAATTACGTTTTTTTTCGCGAATACAAGCATCCTTGGCCTTTTTTTCGCGTTTTCGGGCCTTCAAAGAAAAAAATCGCCCATCCGTTCAGAATACACGGATGGGCGATAAATTCGTCGGATGGTCGTGCCAGGGACTATTCGCCCATGACAACGGTCACCTCGTGGCTGCCGGGAGTATAATGAATCACGTTGCCCTCGATGAGCGCGCCGTCAACCTCTACGCTGGCCACACCCTTGCTCACCCCCTGTGGGTTGCTGATGCGGATGCGGTACTCGGCGTCGCGGAACTTGCGCTTCACCGAATATTCCTGAGCGGTGCTGGGCAGACAGGGGTCGATGAGCAGACCGTCGTAGTCGGGCTTGATGCCAAGGATATACTGACTCACGGTGAGCCACATCCATGCGGCCGTTCCGGTGAGCCAACTGTTCTTGCCCTCACCCGGACGCGCGGCATCCTTGCCGGCCACCATCTGGCAGTTCACATAAGGCTCCACCTTGTGCAGCGTACTATATTTCTCCTCCACATAGCTGGGCAGAATCTTGCGGTAGTGACTCCAAGCGTCGTCGCCACGGCCAGCGAGGGTCTCGCCGATAATCACCCAGGGGTTGTTGTGGCAGAAGATGCCGGCATTCTCCTTATAGCCTTCAGGATAGCTGCTGATCTCGCCATACTCGTAGACATACTTCGTGAAGGCGGGGTTGTTGAGCACGATGCCATGCTCACACTCCAGGTATTTCTTCACCGAGTCGAGCGACTTCGTCACCATGCCTTCCTCAGCACCAATGCCGGCCATCGTGCACCATCCCTGACTCTCGATGAAGATCTTGGCCTCGTCGTTCTCCTTCGAGCCAATCTTCCTGCCGTAGAAATCGTAGGCGCGCAAATACCACTCGCCGTCCCAGCCGTCGCGTTTCACGGCTTCCACCATCTCGTCCACGTGCTTCTGGGCACGGGCAGCCTCGGCTTCATTGCCCACACGGCGGCAAAGGGCCACATACTCGTTGCCGGTCACCACGAACAGTCCGGCTATCATCAGACTCTCGGCCTTCGAACCCTCGGTCTTGTTTTCTGTGGTTTGGAACGACTCGTTGGGGTCCCAGGAGAAGCAGTTCAGGTTCAGACAGTCGTTCCAGTCGGCACGTCCGATAAGGGGCAGTTTATGCGGACCCAGGTTCTCCACCACATGGTCGAACGATACGCGCAGGTGCTCCATCAGCGACACCTCGCTGCCAGGCTGGTTGTCGAAGGGCACAGGCTCGTCGAGGATGCTGAAGTCGCCAGTCTCCTTGATGTAGGCCACTGTTCCAAAGATGAGCCAACAGGGGTCGTCGTTGAAGCCGCCGCCGATGTCGTTGTTGCCTCGCTTCGTCAGGGGTTGGTATTGGTGATAGCAGCCACCGTCGGCAAACTGGGTCGAGGCGATGTCGATGATGCGTTGGCGGGCACGCTCGGGTATCTGGTGCACAAAGCCCACAAGGTCTTGGTTGGAGTCGCGGAAGCCCATGCCACGGCCGATGCCACTCTCGAAGAACGAGGCCGAGCGCGACATGTTGAAGGTCACCATGCACTGGTATTGGTTCCAGATGTTCACCATGCGGTCCAACTTGTCGTTGCCGGTGTCCACCACATAGATGTCGAGCAGGGCGTCCCAGTAGGCTTTCAGTTCGGCAAAGGCGGCATCCACCTTCTCAGTGGTGTCGAAGCGGGCGATGGTCTCCAGGGCCTTGGCCTTGTTGATGACCTGAGGGGCGATGAATTTCTCGTCTTGGGCGTTCTCCACATATCCCAGCACGAACACCAGGTCGCGCTGCTCGCCGGGAGCGAGGGTCACCTCGATATAGTGCGAGGCAATGGGACTCCACCCGTGGGCGTGACTGTTGCGTGGGCGGCCCTCCATCACGGCGTCGGGACAGTCGAATCCGTTGTAGAGACCCACGAAGGTCTCTCGGTCGGTGTCGAAACCATCGATGGCGGTGTTCACACTGTAGTAGGCATAGTGGTTGCGGCGCTCGCGGTATTCGGTCTTGTGGTAGATCACCGAACCTTCTATTTCCACCTCACCGGTAGAGAAGTTGCGCTGGAAATTCTCCATGTCGGTGGCGGCGTTCCACAGACACCACTCCTCCAGCGAGAAGAGTTTCAGTGTGCGGGGGGCATTGGTGGTGTTGGTGAGCGTCAGTTTCTGCACCTCGCACCAGCTCTTCAGTGGAACGAAGAACAGCACGCTGGCCTCTATCCCGTCCTTGGCCGAGGTGATGCGGGTGTAGCTCATACCATGACGGCACTCATAGTGGTCGAGTGGGGTCTTGCAGGGTTTCCATCCGGGATTCCAAACGGTGTCGCCGTCTTTGATGTAGAAGTAGCGGCCACCGTTGTCCATCGGCACATTGTTGTAACGGTAACGGGTCAGACGACGGAACTTGGCATCCTTGTAGAACGAATAGCCGCCTGCGGTATTCGAGATCAATGAGAAGAAGTCCTCATTGCCCAGATAGTTGATCCAGGGCCATGGGGTCTGAGGGTCGGTGATGACATACTCGCGGTGCTCGTCATCGAAATGTCCGTATTTCTTGTTTTCCATTTTTTTATATAAGGTATTGAAATATCGCTTTCGCGCTTCTTCTATAGTTCAGGAGTGAAAAGGGTTATTTGGAGATTTTCTTGCCTTTGGGGTCAAACCTGAACGAACTGCCGTCGAAGTGGATCTTGTAGGAGAGCGAGTCCTTTGCGTCGGTATACTCCAGCATCTCGATGTTGTTGCCCTCTACGGGGAACACCATGGTCAGCTGACCGTAGATACAGTCCATTGCCTTGGCCACTTTCTGTGCCACATTGGGATTGGGCACCAGCTCGCGCTTCGAGGGGTCGAAGTCGAAGAAGGCTACCACACGCTCAGGACGGTTGGGGGCTTCCACAAACTGCTCCATCAGCACGCCAAGCATCTTGTGGCCGTCCTGACAGGTCCACACCTTGCCCGTGGTGGCTGAGCTCAGTTCGGCGGTGGTGGCCACTTTCATAAAGTCTGCTCCGACAGGGGCGTCTACGGTGAAGCTGTCTTTCTCGGCATTGAAGCCTTGCTCGTCGAGCAGGTAGCGCATCATCTTGCGGTTGCCTTTGAAGTCAAGATAATTCTTGCAGAAAGCCCGCATCAGGGTCTTCACATTCACGTCACCGGCACTCACGGGGATGACCATTCCCGACCAGGTCGACGACATCAGGTCCAGTCCCGATTCTTGAATGGTGTCGCAACGGGCCTCCTCGGCTTGCAGCTGCTCCATCGTGAAGTCATCGGCAGGAGCGTCTACTTTCTTGTCTGTACATGCGGTGAATGCCATCGCGGCAGTGGCGATGACACCAAGTAACAATGCTTTTTTCATAAACGTTGGTTGGTTTTGTAAATAATTATGGTTTTGTATTGTTTTTGTTTCTGGGTTGAACAGAAAGCAAAAATACAAATAATTGACATCTGCCACAAAAAATCGATTATTAATTATGTTTTTTTATACAATCATTTTGCTTTCTGTCGGGTTTGTGATGCCTTTGCCCAAGGCGCATGTTCCTCCGAGGGGCACTGCGTATGTCTTCGTAGTGTGCCTGGTCTGACTTCTCGCCCCAGCTGGGCCGAGAATACCAGTGCTGAATGTCTGGCATATCGATGCTGCGGTTTCGAGGAAAAATAATCGAAGATTTATTTTGCAACGTGTGGTGCTTTGATTATCTTTGCAAAAGATTTAACTTCAACCTAATTCGCACTATGAACAACTCACACTTGTCAATGAATGCCAACCCGTTGGTGGCATTCCTACAAAAACCAGCTACCGACTTTACTAAGGCCGACATCATCCGCTATGCTGAGGAAAACGGTATACGAATGATCAATTTCATGTACCCGGGAGGCGACGGCAAACTCAAGACACTCAACTTCGTCATTACCGATAGGGAATACCTCGAAACCATCCTCACCTGTGGCGAGAGGGTCGACGGCAGCAGCCTCTTCTCTTTCGTGCAGGCCGGAAGCAGCGACCTCTATGTCATACCGCGGTTCTCCACCGCTTTCCTCGACCCCTTCGCCGAGATTCCCACCATTGCCATGCTCTGCTCTTTCTTCGACAAAGACGGACAACTGCTTGAGAGTGCGCCCGAGCATACGCTCGCCAAAGCATGCAAGGCGTTCACCAAAACCACGGGAATGGAGTTCCACGCCATGGGCGAACTCGAATATTACGTTATCTTCGACGACGACCATCAGTTTCCTGCCATCGACCAGCACGGATATCACGAGTCGGCTCCTTATGCCAAGGCCAACGAGTTCCGTGCCAAGTGCATGACCTACATCGCACAGACGGGCGGACAAATCAAATACGGACACTCCGAAGTGGGCAACTTCGTGCTCGACGGCAAGGTGTACGAGCAAAACGAGATTGAGTTCCTGCCGGTCAGGGCCGAGAATGCGGCCGACCAACTCATGCTGGCCAAATGGGTTATACGCAACCTGGCCTATCGCATGCAGCTCAACGTCACTTTCGCACCCAAGATCACTACCGGAAAGGCGGGATCAGGACTGCATATACACATGCGCATGATGCGCGACGGGAAAAACATGATGCTCCACAATGGCCAACTCTCCGATGAGGCCAGGAAGATGATTGCCGGCATGATGCTGCTCGCGCCCAGCATCACCGCCTTTGGCAACAAGAATCCCATGTCCTACTTCCGACTCGTTCCTCATCAGGAGGCACCCACCAATGTGTGCTGGGGCGACCGCAACCGATCGGTGCTCGTCAGGGTGCCACTGGGATGGACAGCCGATGTCGACATGTGCGGAAAGGTGAACCCCAACGAACAGCCTTCGCACTTCGACACGTCGATGAAACAGACCGTCGAGATGAGGTCGCCTGATGGATCGGCCGACCTCTATCAACTCATCGCCGGACTGTGTGTGGCCTGCCGTACAGGATTCGAGATGGAGGGCGCGCTGCAACTTGCCGAGCAGACCTATGTCAATGTGAATATTCACGACCAGGCCAATGCCGAACGTCTGGCACAACTCTCCAGTCTGCCCGACAGCTGCGTTGCCTCGGCCGACTGCCTGGACCAGCAACGTTCTTATTATGAGAAAGATGGCATCTTCAGTCCTGCCATGATCGACAGCATCATCTCTCATCTCCGTGCCTTCGACGATCGCAACCTGCGCAAGCAGGTAGAGGCATACCCCGATGAGGTGCAAAAACTAGTCAACACCTATTTCCACTGCGGATAGGGCAGTGTGTCTATAAAAACTGTTCTGCCCGCTTTAGGTCCTCTGGAGTGTCGATGCCCACGGTCTCGATGTCGGTGAGGGCCACGCGGATGCGGTATCCGTTCTCCAACCACCTCAGCTGTTCCAGACTCTCCGCTTTCTCCAGCGGCGACTGGGGCAGCTTTGTCACCTCCTGAAGCACCTCGCTGCGGTAGGCATAGAGCCCCAGGTGCTTCAGATAGGGGTAGTGCTCCAGCCATTCACTGCGCTCCATGCCACGCACGTAGGGTATCACGCTCCGGCTGAAATAGAGGGCAAAACCACGCTTGTCGGTCACAATCTTGGGCGAGTTGGGATTCTCCACTTGTTCCATCTCGGCAAATGGCTTGCCCAGGGTGGCAATCTGTGTCTCAGGGTCGTCGAAGCAATGGCAGAGCGACGCTATCTGCTCGCGGCGGATGAAAGGCTCGTCGCCCTGCACATTCACCACCACATCGTAGTCACCGCCTATTTTCCTTACCGCCTCGGCGATGCGGTCGGTCCCGCTCTTGTGGTCGGGCGAGGTCATCACCACCTTGCCGCCAAACTCTTCCACAGCATGGTAGATACGCTCGTCGTCGGTGGCCACGAAGCAGTCCTCCAGCACTCCCGATACCTGTTCATATACCCGTTCTATCACGGTCTTGCCACCCAAAATGGCCAATGGCTTGCCAGGAAAGCGAGTAGATGCATACCTGGCAGGGATAATTCCGATAAATCTCATAGAAGTCACATTATAATTATTGTGCTGATGCTCGCACTGCTATTTGTTCTTTAAATTAACAGCGAAGATAAAGAAAATGTCTTTAAATTGTGGGCGTTATGGTCTTTTTTTTCATGAAAAACCAATTTTTCTTTCAAAAGAGATGCCAATAAATATTTTTTTCATACCTTTGTGCGATTTATGTCCTATCGATCTTCACCACACGGGTTGAGATTGTCTAGGGGATATAGTGTGTAAAAGGCTTTATGCCCACATTAATCAAATCCTTTTTGATAAAAATATTAAATTCAGATAAACATGAATAAGTTTTTTACCTTTTTGTTTGCATTGCTTGCCTTTGGTGGTACCATTAAGGCACAATCTGATGATACTGATAATAAGATAAACGGTCTTTTTTCTATTGGTACTGATAATTTGGCTGAAATTATAAAAGGTGACGAATGTTTCGTTGTGGTTAATATTGATACTCATGATATGATTTTGAGAAATTCTCAATTCATTATTACTCTCCCGACAGGAGTGAATGCTGCTAAAGATTCCAATGGGACTGTTGATGTTATGATTGGTTCCGATCAGCCATCATCAAATCGTGGTGTACCATATTATGAAGTATCTGCTGTTCAAAATGTCAATAATCCACAAGAGATTCATATTTTGATTAAAAATGATAAAAATTCTCTACCTGTTGTTGACGGTGAACTAATGCGTCTATATGTTACAATTAATGATGATGTTTCAGTAGGTTCAGTGTTGAACGGTGGTTCTATGTCTAATATTATGATTTCTAATGTTGATGCTAGTGTTGCATATACTCAGGATGATTTCCCTTTCACCATCAAAGTAGGTGGGGGTGGGATTATCACTTATAAGGATTCTGAGAATATTGAAGATTTTGTACCTGCCAATAACGTCAACGTGAATGTGCAGCGTGCAGTGAGAGGTGGTGCGTGGAATACCATCTGCTTGCCATTCAATATGACGAATGTACAGATTTCCCAAGTCTTTGGTAGTGATACAAAGGTAGCCGATTTTACTGGATGTGAGACGGTGAAATCGGGAAACAAGGTAATTGGCATAAAAGTTCAGTTTACTCAGGTTTCGGAAATGATAGCTCATCATCCTTACATTTTGAAATCGGCTAATGAATTCACAGAAAATGGTTTCACAGTCAATGGCGTTAATATAGTAAGAATGGCTGATTCAGGAACGCCTCAAACAGGTTCGGATGGAAATCTATTTATTGGTGTTTATGCTCCAATAGCAAATCTTGGTAGCATAGATAACCCTGTGGCTTTCATCAGCAGCAATAAATTTTATTATGCAACAGGTAATTCCTCATTGAAGGGCTTCCGTGGCTATTTCGACTTCAAGGATCTAAAAGATTATATCAGTGGCCTTACTGCGGCATCCAACCTCAGTTTCTTTGTTGATGGTGAGGAGGCTACCTCTATAGATGGCGTTACCACGACAACTCTTCCTGTAGAAGGTGTGTATGATTTGCAAGGCCGCAAGGTAGAGATAGGTGATAACGGTATTGATGGCTTGCAGAAAGGCATCTACATCATCAATGGAAAGAAGGTTACCGTTAAGTAATTGTTCAATGAAAAGGAAATTTGAGATGAAGACGAATTATATCAAACCAGAAATAGAAATACTTGTTATTGCTTTTGGAACATCTATCTTGCAAGATTCAATTACTGGCCTCACTGGTAATATTTCAGGGGATGATGGAATTGTCAGTGGTGACAATGGGGGCAATGGTAATGGCTTAACAGGTGATATCAACAGGATTTACCTCTGGGATGATCCTGACAACGAATAATGTATCTGAAAGTCATAGGGCTTGATGATTTTCTAATCAACAGCAATCACAACCTCATTTTGGATGTGGTTGCTGTTGTTGTTCATTGAGATGATATCACTTACATGCAAATGAAGAATAGATTTTCCTTTTCGCTTCTTTTTCTGATAGTGGCTTTGTCTTCCCTCGCTGCTGATGCTTTCGAGGTGGAAGGTGTATGGTATGAGTCAACATCCGAATCGACGGCGATGGTGATAGAAAAACCATCATCTGGTTCAGGTGGCACGAGCATTATCATCAGGAACTGTTACGAGGGTGATATCGTCATCCCGCAAACTGTAACATATCAAGATGTGACGTATGTGGTGACTGCCGTGAAAGAGGGCACGTTTAGGAATTCTAATCGCTTGACATCAGTGTCACTGCCTGCCTCATTGATAGAGGTGGGGACCGCTCCTTTTGCCGATTGTCCTAACCTGACATCTGTCATGGTAGATGCCGGGAATCCTGCTTTTTCTGATGCCGATGGCTTGTTTTACGATAAGGACTTGACCACGCTTATTGCTTGCCCTGGGGCAAAAGAAACAATCGATGTTATACCATCTACGGTAAGAGTAATTGAAGAGTCGGCTTTCCAAGGAGGGCATATCTCTTCTGTCTCCATTCCTCAAAACGTCAGTGAAATAGGAAAATGTGCTTTCATGAATTGTTCGATGCTCTCTGCTGTGACCTTGCCAGATGGCTTACAAGCAATTAACGATAGTGTTTTCTATAGTTGCACATCGCTCACAGATGTCGTCCTTCCCGAAACCGTCTCTTCTATAGGAATCTGTGCTTTCTATTATTGCAAGAGTATCACCACCATCCATTTGCCCAAAGCTTTGGCCTCCATCGACGATGAGGCGTTCAATTTGTGCTATGGGCTTAACTCCATTTCTTTCTCAGAAGGCCTAAAGAAGATTGGGAGTTGGGCCTTCGACAACTGTTCCAATATTAGGACTGTTAGGATTCCTTCAACTGCCAATGAGATTGCTCCCACTGCTTTTAGTGGTTGCAGCGGACTGAGAAGTATTGTGGTGGCAGAGGGCAACACTTCGTATGAAAGTTTTAACGATGTGCTGTTCGATAAAACTTTGACAACGT
This sequence comes from uncultured Prevotellaceae bacterium, assembly GCA_900317305.1. GTDB lineage: Bacteria > Bacteroidota > Bacteroidia > Bacteroidales > Bacteroidaceae > Prevotella. The sequence continues at coordinate 105,508 of ONGG01000004.1, forward strand.
TGATATGCTATCCCAGCTCCAAGACGGGCGCATACATCGTTCCATCATCGGTGAAGACAATTGGAGAATATAGTTTTTACTACTCTAATCAACTGAAAAATATCACCATTCCTTCTTCGGTTACGACGATCGGTCAGAATGCTTTTCGTTTATGTACGGTTTTGAAAAGCATCACACTGCCTTCTTCCGTCACCACTTTGGGCGATAATCTTTTCAGGGCTTGCTCTGCCCTTCAGCATATTGTCTACTATGCCGACACTCCTCCCGAAATCAGTGCCTCCACTTTCACGTCAGGCAACTACAACGTGCCGCTTTATGTGCTTAACAGGGCCCTCGACGACTACAAGAACGCGCCTTATTGGAGTCAATTTGCTGCCATCCTGCCCATCGACGGCACGGTGGTGGATGGTCTGCTGGGCGATGTCAACAACGATGGCTACATCAATATGTCTGACGTCACTGTCATCATCAACTATATCCTTGGCAGGGAGGTGAACGATTTCAGATGGCAACAGGCCGACATGAATTTCGATGGGTTCATCAACATGAGCGATGTGACAGGTGTCATTAATTTTATCCTTGGCAATACGACAGAGGACACTGAAGAATAATTTTTATGCAAGTTTTTTGTCATTTTTTGAACAACGATTCATTATTTTTCCTAAATTTGCCACAGAGACTCTGATAAAGCTGAAAGAGAATAATTTTCTGAGTTTTCTGAATACTCTGAGTACTCTGAATACTCTGAATACTCTGATTACTCTGATTACTCTGAGTTCTCCGATTACTCCGAGCTAGCCCTCAAACGCATAACCTAAGTTTAACTATAAAATCAATACAACTATGAGAATTGGTATTCCAAAAGAAATCAAGAACAATGAGAACCGGGTGGGTATGACTCCCGCTGGGGTGGCCGAACTTGTGCACCACGGACATCAGGTCTTCGTACAGCATACTGCCGGAGAGGGTAGTGGATTCTCCGATGACGACTATGTGAAGTCGGGTGCGGAAATCCTTCCGACTATCGAGGAGACTTATGCTGCAGCCGATATGATCGTGAAGGTGAAGGAACCCATCGAGGAGGAGTATCCATTGGTGAAGAAAGGCCAGGTGGTATTCACCTATTTCCATTTCGCTTGCGACAAACCGCTTACCGATGCGATGATTGCCAGCGGCGGCGTGTGCATTGCCTATGAGACCGTGCAGCTGCCCGACCGCTCACTGCCATTGCTCATCCCCATGAGCGAGGTGGCAGGACGTATGGCTACCATCAATGGCGCTCACTACCTGCAGAAGACCAAAGGCGGAAAAGGAAAACTCATCTGTGGCGTGCCTGGGGTGAGGCCGGCCAAGGTGGTGGTGCTTGGCGGTGGCGTCGTAGGACAGGCTGCGGCCCGCGTGGCTGCCGGCATGGGTGCCCAGGTGGTCATCACTGATATCTCTCTTCCTCTGCTCCGCCGACTGACGGCAGAAATGCCCGCCAATGTGGTGCCCCTCTATTCCAACCGCCATAACATCATCCGCGAACTGAAAGATGCCGATATCGTGGTGGGTGCCGTACTCATCCCCGGCGACAAGGCTCCACGTCTCGTCACCCGCGACATGCTCAAACTCATGCAACCAGGCACCGTGCTCGTGGATGTGGCCATCGATCAGGGTGGATGCTTTGAGACGTCGAAACCCACAACCCACTCCGATCCTGTATATACCGTTGATGGCATCGTGCACTATGCCGTTGCCAATATCCCTGGAGCCGTGCCCAACACTTCTACCATCGCCCTCACCAACGCCACGTTGCGCTATGCCCTGGCACTGGCCGATAAGGGGTGGAAGAAAGCATGCAAGGACGACCCCGCTCTCTATAAGGGACTCAATGTGGTGGAAGGAAAGGTCACCTATAAGGCAGTGGCCGATGTCTTCGACCTGCCTTACGAGCCGGTAGTCCTCGACGACTGATTGCATATCGTAATGAGGCAAACTCTATTCGGCCGCTCAGAATAGCGGTTAGTATAAATGTGAACACGGGAATTGATGACAATTCCCGTGTTCGCTGTATTTGAGTGTTCAGTTGCTCAAGTTCCACATTCACCTCGTAGGCACAAATGGTTTTAGAAAAGCAGTAGTCTGAACTCCAGAAAACATAACGATTGTCTGAACTTCTGAAGGCAGGGCTATTGTCTGAACTCTTGAACTTCCGAACTTCTGAACTCCTGAATCAATATACCACTTTCTTGCCATTGACGATATAGATGCCCTTGGGCAGCCCCTCGAGGGTAGTGGCATTTTTCCTCACCAAGACGCCTGAGATGGAGTAGACATCCGAGGAGGCAAAGGCAGGAAGTGATATCTCTGGCACTGCCACAGGGTCGAAGACATCGTTCACCGTGAACCTGTAGCTATAGCCTATCCAGTCGAGGTTTTTCGACTGGTGGTCGGTGTAGGCCATCATCGCCACTTTGTAGGTGTTGCCCATCTGCAGGCTCTCGAAACGGAATGAAAGGTCGACTGTCTGATTCGGTCCGATGTTCAGGTTGCGTGTCTTGTCGTAGGCGATGTTCCAGTTCTTCCCATCTTCGAACAGATAGCAATATATGGGCATGTAGTATCCTTCGGAATTGTTATTGCGTATTTTCGCCCTGAACACGGCATCGGTATAGGTATCGATCTCGTACGACTCGACGCTAAGGTTGGTGGCCGAGGTAGGAGCCGCCTTGATCTCTATTTCCCAAGGCGAGAGGTCGTTGGAGCCGTCTTTCTCGATGTCGAGCCATACCTTCCATTTTCCTGTGGCATCAGGCAAGAAGAACAATGAGGTCTGCTCTTCGCCACCGGCCTCAACGGGCAGGCGCACCTGGTCTACAGCCTCTCCCTTGTTGTTGGTACGCGAGGCGAAGAGGTAGAAAAGGTCGTTGAACTCCTCGCCGTTGTTGCCTATGGTGATTCTCACTTCCTGTGGCTGATTCACGATTCTGTTGCTCACGCATTCCACGTTGTTGATTACCAGTTGGCCACGGGGATGGTAGGTGACCGATGTCACCTGGCCTCCGCTGAATACCACCTCGAAATATTTCTTGTAGTCGCCAATCACGTGGTACCATCCGCACCCCGAGAGAATGGCGTAGGGATAGAAACGGTAGGTGCCGTCGTCGAGCGACATGTTGTCGAGGTTCAGGCTGATGCTGTACGTATCGAAGGGCTCATAGTAGTTGGTTGTCTTGCGTATCTTGAATGTGGTGCCTCCCACCGCGGTATTCTGATAGGCAAACCCATAGTCGAAATCGCCTCCCAAACCAGTACGGTTGCAATATAGCGCGGTCAGCGTATGGCCTTCGCGGGAGAATTCATCAAGCGAGAGTGTGCGTTTCTCGTCGGTGGTGCTCGTGGGCTTCTGGATGCCCACCACAGCACCCTGATGGTTGGAGTAGCCGTTGTTCGAACTGCTGCTGCCGGTGCCGCCGCCACGGGGATTGAGAATCGACAGTTTGAAGAAGCCATTGCAATAGCCGTACCAACCCCAGTTGATGTGGTAGAAACCATTGCCGTCATAGCCGTCGCAGACGAAGGCATGCCCACCTCCGGGATTGGCACCGTGGTATATCACCGGACGCTTGTTCTTGATCTCGTTGTAAATAAGATTGTCCCACCCCTCTGCCGAGTAGTCGGTCCGCTTGACATAACGGGTGTTCACATCGTAGTCGAAATAACTGCGCAGGGCTTTGGTGAATTTGTCGATGTCGGCCGACGAGGCGTCGGTGCCATAGTCCGTCTCCATGGCCTGGCCGCAGTAGCGCATGAGCTGGGCCACGGCCTTGCATTGCGCCGTCGTCTGTCCCTCGTCATAGCGGTCGAGCATGTTGTTCCATGAGAATTTGATTCTCGAGAGCGAGGAGAGCCAGCCAATGGTTTCATTGGGGGTGTAGCCTGGTATCACTTCCGTGTTCGACTTCGGCCATTCGTGGTAGCGCATCACCTGAGCCAGGGCGGTGGCGCCACAACCTGTGACACAGTGATTGCCATTGATGGTGGGGCAGAGCTGGTTGAAGGCATCGCCGGTCTCGGTGTCGTCGCCCTGTCCCCAGGCGGTGGTGACCAATTTGCCAATGGCGTCGTGGGTTCCCACATGCAGGGGCTTGGTTGTCATACGGCCATCCTGTAGGGCTTCAATTTGGTTGGCGTATTCCCGCAGCCATATTCGCATAATCTCGGAGAGTCGGCTCTCTTCGAATTGGCTGTCCATGCTGTAGCCAAGTATCTCTTCAGTGCGCTCGTCGGCAGAGACGATGACGAAACCCTTGCCTTCGGTGATGTTGAACACATAGAAGGGGGCCTTGCCGGTTTTGGTGAATGACAAGGGGGCAGCGGTGATGCCTTTCCTCACAGGCATGTCTTGCTCCTGCATAAACGACATGGCTTTCTGTTGGGCTTGCTGCTGGGTGACGACCTGCGCATGGCCTAACAGAACCGCAGCGAGCAATAGGAAGGTGGTTAATAGTTTTTGTTTCATGGGGTGATAGGGTATAAGTGGTGATAGGATCTGACAAATGATATATTATTCGATGTGATGTGAGATCAGTAGGCGTCAATAATGTTGGTGACAAAATCCAGGGCTTTCTCCAACTTCTTGAAGATATTACTCTCCATCCTTGATACGACGGCGAATTTCGCCCCATTGTTGTTCTGCCAGAGGGAGAGCAGTTGCTCTTTGTCTTTCTTGGCCTTGCAAACCGAGGTGGTCTCTCCTGCCTCGTCGAGATGGATGGTGGCGATGCGGTCGCTCACTTCGCCATTGTTTACAATGAAAACGTCAAACCACTGGTTCTTCCTTATGCCATGGTTGGTGCCGAGGTCGATGTATACTTTGCCGGCACGCTTGGGCTTCTTGGGGTCGGGCTCAACATTCGTAATCAGCCCAACAAGGGCAAAGGCTTCCTCCACCACTTCGTTGATGTCGCTTTCATAGGGCAGGGTCTTGCAGGCGATGGAGAGGGCATCGGCATAGCTCTTCTCCGACTGTGCCGAGCCTTTTTTCGTCATCCCTTGGGCCAGCACCTCGTTTTTCTGGGTGTTCTTGATGGCAATGGTATATTGGAACTCCACTTTGTAGTAGAACTTGCCGTTGGTGGAGTCTCTATAGGAGTGGCGCCTGTAGTTCTGGATGATGGTGAGTAGTTTGTGGGCGCAATTCTTGTCGTCTACCGACAGCACCTTCGGATTCTCATTCACTTTCTTGATGAGCGGGGCATGCATGGCGGCAAAAGTGGTCTGCTCACTGTTGTTCTCACCTTTGGCAAGAATGGGCGACTCCACGTAGATGTCATTCCTTTTCATCGTGAGACCGACCTGTGCGATGGCAGGCAGTGCAAAGAAGCACAACAAAAGAATGGCAAGGTATCTCGATGTTCTCGGATGGCGACAATCACGCTTCTCGATGGCTGAAGGCCGATTGTTCAGGTTCATAAAAAGGAGTGGTATGGTTTTCATGATAAGAGAGGTTTGATGTTTTTTCCTAGGATATAAGTCTCACTCGACAAATGGATGGCATCATTCTACTCTGGTTGGGAGAAGATCTGATGCTATTCCGCATATATCGCAAAGTTACAAAATAATATCCGCATTTGCAAACAAATGACAAAGATTATTCTCATATATACCATTTTTCGCTGTAAAGTGGAGTAGGGGGGACGCCCAAACTCCTGGCTTGGCCATGCGTTATTCGGTGCTTCATTTTGTGTTGACCAATCCACTACTTCGAAAACTCTCATAAAATTTGGTGTTTCTCTCACTTAATTGTATCTTTGCAAAGAACAAACGTGTATCTGCTACTAAACAAATTCACCCACACTATGACAACTATTCCAAGAAAAATGTTCACGCTCTTCTTATGTATTTGTGCTTGGCTGTCAGCCTCCTATTCATCAGCACAGATCCATAGCCAACAATGGAAGCATGTACTGCGACAAACCGATGAGTCGTTTTTCGAAACCGATGAGGCACGGCGCATCGGCGAACAGCTGATACTCTACCAGCGTGTGACGGGCGGTTGGCCGAAAAACATCGATATGGTGAGGCCTCTATCACAAGAGCAACGCGAGGCTGTGGCCGCCGATAAATCACGTACCGACGACTCCACGACCGACAATGATGCCACAAATATACAGATGCACTTCTTGGCACGGCTGTATCATGCCACCCACGACAAAAAGGTGCGCGAGGCATTCTGCCGAGCGGTGGAATACCTGCTCTCCGGACAGTACGACAATGGCGGATGGCCCCAGTTCTGGCCCAATCCGCATGGCTATCAGGTGCATATCACTTTCAACGATGATGCCATGGTCAACACGATGCTCTTGCTGCGCGAGGTGGCTGAGGCCAAGGTGCCCTTCGAAAAGGCCCTAACCACCAACGACCTCCGAAAAAGATCGCGTGAGGCCTTCGACAAAGGGGTGGAATGCATCCTGAAAACACAGATACGCGTTGACGGACAACTCACCGTATGGTGCCAGCAACACGACAGGCAGACTTACCTGCCTGCTCCGGCAAGGGCTTTCGAGTTGCCTTCGTTCTGCTCTCAGGAGAGCGCATCTATCGTCGCTCTGCTATTGTCTCTTCCGCATCCCAGCGACCAGGTGAAGCAGGCCATACACGCTGCCATGAAATGGTTTGATACTTACAAACTTACAGGCCTTCGTCTGGAACGATCGTCCTCTATAGAGTCGGGAGCACGTGACCTGCGTCTGGTGGAAGATCCTAAAGGAGGTCCCCTGTGGGCACGTTACTATGACCTGGCGCATTGCCGGCCTTTTGTGTGCGACCGTGACGGTATTCCCCGACAACGGCTCGAGGATATCGGCTCCGAACGGCGCAATGGCTACGCTTGGTATGGCGACCGGACCGCTTCGCTTTACGACACCTATGCGCAATGGGCCGAGAAACACGACCCCTCACACCGTGTGCCCGTCAGCTTGTCGACGAAGGGTGCCAATGAGAATGGACTGCTTCATCTGTTCGAGCCCGTGAAGACCAACCCTTCGCTGTTCGATGCCATCGTTGGTCCTGAGGAGTCTATCCAGACGGTCATCGACAAGGTACCTCTCAACAACAGCAAGCCTTACACCATTTTTCTCCGAAAGGGAACCTACAATCAGAAGGTCATTGTTAGCCGACCGCACATCGTGCTGGTGGGAGAGCACCGCGACAGCACCATCCTCGTTCTGGCAGAGACCAAGGAGACGCAAAAGATTACAGAACATGAGGGGAAACCTGTGGGCAACGGTGTGGTGGTGTTGCAGGAGGGTGCCGACGACTGTGTGATCAGCGGAATGACAATCTACAACAATTATGGTACGACGGTGGAGAACACCACTCGCCACCAGATGGCTGTCTTCGGAAGGGCCACACGCACCATCATTGTCAACTGCAACATCTGTGCTGATGGCAACGATGCTCTCTCGCTCTGGGCTCCCGAGGGCAACGGTATGTACTACCATGCCGACCTCTCGCTGAGATGCCCAGGGGTCGATTTCCTGTGTCCTAGGGGATGGTGCTATGCCACGAGATGCCAGTTCTATGGCGACAGCCGTGCCATCGTATGGCACGACGGCCGTGGAGACAAGAGCAAGAAACTGGTCATCACCAACTCTCATTTCGATGCCGCCAGTCCTACTCCACTGGGCCGTTACCACCACGACTCCCAGTTCTACTTCGTCTCATGTTCTATGACAAAGAATATCCTCGACAGCAACATCAGTTATGCCTATACCGACAAGGTGCTCGATCCCTGCCCGTGGGGACAGCGTGTCTTCTTCTACAATTGCACACGTGAGGGAGGGCACGGCACATGGATGAACAACAACCTGAACGAGGCTGATGGGGCTCCCGAATATCATACGGTCACTGCCCAATGGACCTTCGACAACAAATGGGACCCTGAGAAGGTGGTGAGAGACCTATGGGATTATATTTGCTACTGACCTCTTAAAATTCCAATTACAGACACAAGATAAAGAATGTGACATCGCTTCGCTCCAGAGCAATAGAGCTCGCTCTAATAGCCAAGGTAAAGCCGAAAAACATCAAGCTGGGTTTGTTGTAGTAGGTTGTGCAATATAAACCTCAAACCTCAAATCTCAAACCTCAAACCAAAAAAAGACCTCCCCGGTCAAGGGAGGTCTTTTTTTATCTCTATTTCTTTTTCAATTCTGCGAGAGAGGCCTTCAGCGAGGCAATCTTCTCGGTGGCGTCGCTGCGCTTCTTGCGCTCCAAGGCAACCACGGCCTCGGGAGCATTGGCCACGAACCGCTCATTCGAGAGTTTCTTCTCCACACCAGCGAGGAATCCCTCAAGGTGCTTCAACTGTGCCTCCTGCTTCTCAATCTCGGCGGCCACATCAATCAAGTTGCCGAGCGGAACGGCAAACTCGTCGGTGCCCACCATGAACTGTGCTGCGTCGGCTGGCTTGCTGTCCACCACCTCGAACGACTCCAGGTTGGCCATCTTCGTGATCACCTCCACATACTTCGAGTAGCTCTCGGTCGAAACCACCTGCAGCGGCAGCTTCTCCTTCGGAGCGATGACCTTCTGGTTGCGCACTAGGCGCACGCCCGAAACCACTTGCTTCACCTTCTCAATCTGGTCGATGATGGCGCGGTCGCCCTCGGCGGGAGCCGACACGTTCAGGCATTCCAGCATGATGCTGTCGCCGTCGGCACGGTCGTAGAGATGCTGCCACAACTCCTCGGTGATGAAAGGCATGAAGGGATGCAGCATCTTGAGCAATGTGTCGAAGAAGTCGAGTGTGGCATCCATCGTCTTGCGGTCCATGGGCGAGCCATAGGCGGGCTTCACCATCTCCAGATACCAACTCGAGAACTCGTCCCAGAACAGGCGGTATACAGCCATCAGCGCATCCGAGATGCGGTATTTGCTGAACAGGTCGTTGAGTTCGGCATTGGTCTCGCGAAGCTTGGCGGCAAACCACTCGGTGGCGATGCGGCACTCGGTGGGCTGTTCGATGTCGGCCACCTCGAGTCCTTTCACCAGGCGGAAGGCATTCCAGATCTTGTTGTTGAAGTTGCGGCCTTGCTCACAGAGTGCGACGTCGAAGAGAATGTCATTGCCGGCAGGGGCAGAGAGCATCATGCCCATACGCACGCCATCGGCACCGTATTGGTCGATCAGTTCGATGGGGTCGGGCGAGTTGCCCAGGCTCTTCGACATCTTGCGGCCGAGCTTGTCGCGCACGATACCGGTGAAATATACATTCTTGAACGGGTATTTGCCCATATATTCTTCACCGGCCATGATCATGCGGGCCACCCAGAAGAAGATGATGTCGGGGGCGGTCACCAGGTCGCTGGTGGGGTAGTAATACTTGATCTCGTCGTTGCCGGGGTTGTTGATGCCGTCGAAGAGCGAGATGGGCCACAGCCAAGAGGAGAACCAGGTATCGAGGGCATCGTCGTCCTGACGCAGGTCGCTGAGTTGCAGGTCGGGGTTGCCACTCTTCTCGCGGGCGAGCACAAGGGCCTTCTCTGCATTCTCGGCTACAACGAAGTCATCGGCGTCGTTGTAGTAGTAGGCAGGGATGCGGTGACCCCACCACAGCTGACGTGAGATGCACCAGTCCTGGATGTTCTCCAACCAATTCTTGTAGGTGTTCTTGTATTTGGCGGGGTAGAAGTTCATTTCTCCGTTCATCACCGGTGGAAGGGCGATGTCGGCGAAATGCTTCATGCTCAGGAACCACTGCAGCGACAGACGGGGCTCAATGGCCGTGTCGGGGTTGCGCTCTGAATAGCCCACCTTGTTGGTGTAGTCTTCGATACGCTCCATCAGACCTTCAGCCTGCAGGTCTTTTACAATCTGCTTGCGGCAGTCCATGCGGTCCATGCCCACATAGATGGGTGACTGCTCCGAGATGGTGCCGTCGGCATTGAAGATGTCGATGGTCTCCAGATTATGTGTTTTGCCGAGCATATAGTCGTTGGTGTCGTGGGCAGGAGTCACTTTCAGACAGCCTGTACCAAACTCGATGTCCACATAGCGGTCCTCGATCACGGGAATCACGCGGCCCACCAGCGGCACAATCACCTTGCGCCCCTTCAGCCATTGGTTCTTCGGGTCCTTGGGGTTGATGCACATGGCGGTATCGCCCATGATGGTCTCAGGTCGGGTAGTGGCCACAACGGCGTAGTATCCCTTCTGGTCCTTGTGGATGATATTGCCCTCTGCTTTCAGTGCCTCCTCATTGTCGAGGCTCTGCAGACCGTCAACATAGTATTTCAGGTGGAAAAGATGGCTCTGCTCCTCTTTGTAGATCACCTCCTCGGTAGAGAGGGCGGTAAGGGCCTTCGGGTCCCAGTTCACCATACGCATGCCGCGGTAGATGAGGCCTTTGTTGTAGAGGTCGACAAACACCTTGATCACGCTCTCGCTGCGCTTCTCATCCATGGTGAAAGCTGTGCGGTCCCAGTCGCAGGAAGCGCCCAGGCGGCGCAACTGCTTCAGAATGATGCCGCCATGCTCGTGGGTCCAGTCCCAGGCATGCTCCAGGAACTGCTCACGGGTAAGGTCATGCTTTTTGATGCCTTGCTCGGCCAGTTTCTTCACCACCTTTGCCTCAGTGGCGATGGAGGCATGGTCGGTGCCGGGCACCCACAGGGCGTTCTTGCCCTCCATACGTGCACGACGGATAAGGATATCCTGGATGGTATTGTTGAGCATGTGTCCCATGTGGAGTACGCCCGTCACATTGGGTGGCGGGATGACGATGGTGTAGGGTTCACGACCATCGGGTTTCGAACTGAAAAGCTTGTGGTCAAGCCAATACTGATACCATTTCGACTCCACGTCTTGTGGGGTATACTTACTTGCTAATTCCATATTAAATATAATACCTATTTCAAAAAATACTCTTTTGGGGTGCAAAGTTAGTGAAAGCCGAAGACAATGCAAAACAAAAGACAAAGTATTTTGTTTTCATTGTTGAGGCGCATCCTAACTTGGCTGCGAAGCGGCAGAGTAGTGCAAGGTGAGCAAAATGCAAATTTAAACGAAGTTTTTTTGCGTTATCTCCTCCTTTCACTATATTTGCAGAAAATTGAACATGAATATGAGAAAAATCACCTTAATTCTTTTCCTGCTGGCTTGTGCCTTCCAAGTCCAGGCCCAGCAAACCTATAATGCAGAGCAACTCAAGCAAGTCAGTCAATTGTTGAGCAAACCGTCGCTCCGCAAACCCTTGCCCCACATGATGTCGAACGACCGCGCTTGCTCTGACGCCATCTACCAACTCGAGAAACTCGACGCACAGCAAATGCGACTCCTCACCGATAGCATGAAGGCACGCTACGAGGAAAACGTGTTTATACTTCCAGCCATCAAGGAAGTGGTGAAAGACACCGTGCAGCGACGCAGAACCACCCGGAGCGTGGAGTATGAGAACCTCAGATACAAATGCTTCACCGAAGAGTGCAATCGGATAGAAAACAACCGAAAGGCTGAACAGCGCACAGAGCCGCAATCGGAGTTGGTGTATGTTTACCTGTCCATATCGGGCATGGCAAACAACCCGAAAATGCCCATGAGCATCGAGGTGGGAGAGGAAGACTACGACGTGGGTAAGACAGGATGGAGGGAAACTCCGTGCAAGGTAAGCAAGGAGGCTCTGAAACGTATCCGCCAACTTTTTTCCGAGCAGAAATTCTACCAGTTGCATCCCTCATATGAGTTCCGTCGCATCAACTTGCCCGAAATCCCCATGCTCGAAATGCTTGATGGCGAGCAATGGTCACTCATCTTCATGTATGCCGATGGCACCCGCATCTCGTCGTCGGGGTCGATAAGGCCCAAACAGAGTCTCAACGACTTGGAGAAACTGCTCAACGAGTTTATCCCCGATAAAGAATAGGTCATCTTGCAGAGTCATGAGGATTGCTTACACGAAGCATGTCTCGCAAGTCGTCTCTGCCCGATGATTGTTTCTCGGAAATGCTCAAATAAATTTGGCGTTTCTCTTTCTTAGTCGTACCTTTGCATAAAAATAGGAATAATGCACACACGAGAAGAGAAAATGGAGGCGTTCGGACAATTGCTCGATGTCCTCGACAGGCTACGCGTGGAATGTCCTTGGGACAGGAAGCAAACCAACGAGAGCCTGAGGCCCAACACCATCGAGGAGACTTTCGAGCTTTGCGACGCCCTGATGAAAGACGATAACAAGAACATTTGCAAGGAACTGGGCGATGTGCTCATGCACGTCTGCTTCTATGCCCTGATCGGACAGGAGAAAGGCGAGTTCGATATTGCCGATGTCTGCCGCAAACAGGCCGATAAACTCATCTTCAGGCATCCTCATGTCTATGGCAAGGAGGTGGCCGACTCAGCCGAGAAGGTGCTGCAGAACTGGGAGCAGATCAAACTTCGTGAGAAAGACGGCAACAAGACCGTACTCTCGGGCGTGCCCGCCGCATTGCCCAGCCTGATCAAGGCCTACCGTATCCAGGACAAAGCCCGCAACGTGGGCTTCGACTGGGACGAGCGGAGCGATGTGTGGGCAAAGGTGAGAGAGGAACTGGATGAACTGCAGGCCGAACTGGAGCGCGACGACAAACAACGCTCGACCGAGGAGCTGGGCGATTTCCTCTTCAGCGTCATCAATGCGGCACGGCTCTATCACCTCAACCCCGACAACGCTCTCGAGCATACCAACCAGAAGTTCATCCGTCGGTTCACCTATGTGGAGCAGCATTCTATCCGTGAGGGCAAACCACTCACTGAAATGACCCTCGAGGAGATGGACAAACTTTGGGACGAGGCAAAAGCTTTGGAAAAATAGTAAACGTAACTTCAACCAACAGAAATATTTTCGATAAATGAAAATTGCCAAAATCACTATCCTGGCTGCCATGGCTCTCTTGGCCGTAGGATGCCAGAACGAGAAAAAAGATGCCAATATCCCTGTCATCAAGGATACACAGGCCGACCTGCAAGCCGATGAGACCCGATTCGGAGAGTGTGTCAATGCAACGAGCAATGCCTTCCAATTGGTGCAGATCGACGGCGACACCCTCGACTTCATCGTTGAGGAACAGTACCTCGACCAGAACGACAGCCTCGTTACGGGCGATGTGGTGTGTGGCGGACTCTATGACGGCAACAAAATGGCAGTGATGGGCACACCTGGCGATGAGGGAATGGTGGTGAGAAAGGCCATCAACCTCACCTCGCTCATGGGGCGCTGGACCAGTCTTGACAAGAATTTCGAGATCAAAGACGGCGGTGTGGTCGAGTCGCATGTGCAAAACGAGTCGAACCCCTACACTGAATGGAAAATCCTCAACGGAAAACTCGTGCTCTCGAAAGACACCTTCAATATCCTGTCTATCGGTAACGACTCCCTCTACCTGGAGAACGAAAAGGGTATCTATGCCTACAAACGTCAGGTAGAGTAGCATGGAGACGTTCAGGGTGCATGTGCTCGGGTGTGGAAGCGCACGGCCATCGCTGCGTCATAATGCTTCCGCCCAGGTGGTGGAGATGAGGGGGAAAATGTTGATGGTAGATTGTGCCGAGGGCACTCAGATGCAACTCATGAGGGCGAAGATCAACTTCAACAAAATCAAAGCCGTCTTCATCTCTCACCTGCATGGCGACCATTGTTTCGGACTCCTTGGACTCATCAGTTCCTTTGGCTTGTTGGGGCGGACGGCCCCATTGCTGGTCGCCGCGCCCAAGCAACTCGAACCGATTTTCCATCAGGCCATGCCTCTCTTTTGTGCCAATCTGGGGTATGACGTGGAGTTCATGCCCCTCGATACCAAAAAAGCGGCCGTCGTTTACGACGACCGCACGCTATCTGTCACTACGATTCCATTGATGCACAGGGTTCCCTGCTGCGGTTTCTTGTTTCAGGAGAAACCCACGCTCCCTCATATCCGTCGCGACATGATTGATTGTTATGACATACCCACCAGCCAGATCAATAATATCAAGATGGGTGCCGACTGGGTGGCCGATGATGGCACGGTGGTACCCAATGGCCAGTTGGTGACTCCTGCCGACCCACCGCGCTCTTTCGCCTACTGTTCCGACACGAAATACATCCCCACACTGCATCAGCGCTTCCCCAATGTGTCGTTGCTCTACCATGAGAGCACTTACGACCAGTCGTATGAGGCATTGGCCGAAAAATATTTTCATAGCACCGCGGCACAGGCCGCTATGGTGGCCCGTGATGCCGGGGCATCACAGCTCATGATTGGCCACTACAGTTCACGCTTCAACGACGAGCAGGTGCTGCTCGATGAGGCCAAGGCCATCTTCCCCAATACCATACTGGCACAGGAAGGGCTTGTCGTTGATGTTCGCTGAGCAACCCTTCCTCACCATCCTGCCCAGGTCTGGCGCCATAACTGTCTGGCCATCTCATCCCATCTTAGAATGGTAGCACCGAAGAAGTCGGCGGTGTAGCCATTGAGCATCTCTTCGGCGGTGGCAGGATCCTCGCCTTGCAGGCGCTGCCAGGTCTGTTCCACGAAAGGCAATTCCCTCAACCCTTTTTTGATGAAGTAGTCGCGCTGTGGCTCCAGCGTCTTGCGATAGGTGCCCCAGCGGAGGGTGGCCAGGCGGTTGGCCTTGCGGAAATGCCACAGGGCTGCGTCGTCGCGCTCGCTGTGCTGACCGCAGATGCTGAGCAACTGGGGCAGTCGGGTGGTGCCGCAGAAAATGGGGAAGCGGGGACTCTCGCCGGGGTTGTCGAGGCACATCCATACCACGCCGCCAACTTCGTCGGGCAACCATGAACGCAATTGTATGACGGTGCTGTAGGCGCACCATGGCACGCTCACCGTGCGGATGTTCTTCATCGCCGAGTCGCCCATCGCATAGTACATGTTGATTTCGTCGGGGCGCATCCACGGGTTCGACACGGGCGACACGATGCTGTCGGGCTCTCCCTCCACCAGGTTGCCGTCTTTGTCCTTCCGTTTGGGATTCACTATCTTGTGCCGTCCGCTGAGGTTCTTCTCCGTACCCTCGAAATAACTGCCCAACAGGTGCATCACCTGCTCCACGCTCACCTTGGCGTCGGGGCGCACGCTCAGTGGCAGGTTGCTCACGGTGTCGCTCAGGTGGAGCGAGGGGGCGAGAGCGTTGAGGATAAAGTGCTCCCTCACGCTGTAGTTCTTCACCTCGTCGAAATAGTTACCACCGCTGTAGACCTTCCAAAAGCAGAACTCTTCCTTGCCATCCCATAGTTTCAGTTTCTTCGCCACGTCGAACACGTTGTCGGAGGCCATATAATGGTCGGGGTCGCTCAGATTGATGGTCGAGATGCGGCTCACGTTGGCCGACACGCTCACCTCGTCGTCGGGGATACGGACAGCGGCCCATACGCCACCGATATTCTTCTTGCCCTCGCCGAAGATCTCGAAGATCCACACCTCGTTCTTGTCGGCTATGGTGAGGCACTCGCCACTGTCGCCATAGCCGTAGCACTTCACCAGGTCGCCCATCAGCCGGATGGCCTCGCGGGCGGTGGAACAGCGTTCAAGAGCCACGCGCTCCAACTCCTCAATCATGAACAGCCCTTTCTTGTTCTCTAGTTCCTTACGGCCTGAGATGGTGGTCTCGCCGATGCCCAGTTGCTTCTCGTTCAGACAAGGGTAGGCGGTGTCGAGGTAACGATAGGTATGGGCAACCTGTGGAATACGTCCGCGCACATACATCTTCGTACTGTCGGAGGCACTCTGGGTATGCATCCTGCCTTCGTAGATTGCTTCCTCGCTGCCGGCGGCATGGTCTTTGGCTGCCACCACCTGCATCCATGTGCGGTACCATGAGTCGCAGGTGTGCGAGGTGATGACCGAACCGTCGGTAGAGGCGCCCTTGCCCACCATGATGCTGGTGCACGACATCCGCGACATACCCTCGCGGCTCATCTCATCGGGCTGGGCCAGGCTCTGCAATGATACAGGGAGCACGGCCCACAAAACCATGATTTTAAGGATAGATTTCATACTATAGTATATATTATTGTTGTTTTGTTGAACTATTTATCTAAGGGTTGGTGGGCGAAGTCCTCTCACACATTAGCAATTCCTTAACAGAAAAGTGGATTTCTTTATCCTACTGACTTGAATTTCTAGAATTTTATCTATATTTGCATATTGGCATGCCGCAGAGCAGTGGAAGCCCGTTCAGAAAACTTCAATTCTATACTTTATGAAAAAAATCATTTTCTCACTTTTCGTCTTCTTCGTGTGGGGACTGCAGGTGCAGGCACAGCAGATGGCATTGGCACTCTATGTGGCTGACTTTTGCGTGAATACCGACACCAAGACGGCCATGAAGGCGCTCAAGGAGCAGGGATTCAAGAAACTCACCAAAAATGGCGAGACCGTCTACTATTTCAATAAGAAAGAGGGGGTAGGGGCCATGCTCGTCTCCAACAACAAGTTCGTCGACTACGTCAAGTTTCTTTTCCAAAGTGTGCCATCTACCCGGGATCTCGATGAGGCTGCTTGGAAAGCGGGTTACAAGCGGATGGCTCGCGATGGTCGCGACCGCTATTACCGCAAGAAGGAACTGGCGCTCTATGCGTCGGAGATACAGGGCAATCCCGACTACACCTATGGGTTCGTCATCAAGTACGAGCCTTGAAGACGGCTTCTATCGCCTCCTTCCACCTCCCAGGCACCACCACGTGGTGGTTGCCGATGGGGTGAGTGAGGAAGTAGTTGGTCTGGCTGGCATCGTCGAGCCTGACCACTTGTTGTGTGCGGCAAAGGTCGGGTTCCTTTTGGTTGCGCACCAACGTCCCCTCGGCCACAAAAAGGCGTGAAAGGTCGCCCGACACTTTCACAATGGTCACTGCGCCTTCTTTCATATAGCCACGGATACCCACACCGATGCCCGACTCGAAGTGGGTGTCCAGTTCGTAGTGCTCCACCATGTTGAGTGGAATGGTGCAATGGGCGAAAAGCATCTCGCCAGTCTCGGGGTCGAGGCGGGCAGGATTGGCTTGGAATCCGGAAACACCAGTGAGCACCTTCACGATGGCCATCGTCAGGAGGGTGGGCACGTCGCCTTCGCATCCCGAGACGATGCCTTCGGCATTCAGGCGGGCCAGGGCCAGGCAACCGGTGTTGCGCACTGTGGATAGCAGGTCGAAGCACCGCAGGGTGAAGCCTTGCAGGCGATGCCGGCTCACCAGTTCTTTCAGCGCCCTGTAAATGGTCTCGGCACCCTCCATCTCAAGCCCTTGTCCGTTCGTGGGCTCCACGGCTTTTTCTTCCTCATCTTTTTCATGCTGGCTTGCACTGGTTCCCACACGCGAAACGGTAGCGATGGCGTCGGTCAGTTCTTTCATTGCGATATGCACCATCTCGATTCCGGTCTTCTCAAGGATGGTGGCATCGTCGGTATGGCTGGAGATTAGCCAGTCGGAAGGCTCACCTATCACGCCAAACCGCATCCCGCGAAGTGCGACGCGTGCGTCGTGAGCAAGCCGCAGCACCTCCAACCGATGGGTCACATACGCAGGCTTGCCATGGATGATTTCTCCCTCCTCGCCTTGTTGGCGTAGGTAGGAGAGAATCTCCATTGAGGCGGCCAGCGAGTTGCTCTTGCCAGAGGTGAGCAAGTAGAATGGCTGGTTGCTACGCTCACGCAGCGAGGGGAGCAGACGGGCGAACAAGCCCTCCGTGCCTCCCGTGCGTACATATATAATACTCATCGTGCTGCCGTAGTCACTGAAGTCGTCACCTTTCAAGGTGTAGTCTACAGCAAGGCTCGAAAGAAATTCTCTTGTGGCTTCATCCACCGCCCTTGCGTCGTGCAAAGGTGATGTAAGGGTATAAATATTCATCATGTCGCAAAGATAGTGCAAGGTGAGTGAAAAGCAAAATAAAACGAAGTATTTTTTGCTATCTTCCTTTTTCTCCGTATGGCGCGGCTCCGTCGCACCCAAAGGCAAAAAATCACTCAAATTCGTTTCAAAAAACCACTTTTCTCCCACAAATGCGACAGGAATGAAGGCGAAAAATGCTGTTTGTCTGATATCTCTTTTCCTGTCGCATGCTTTTGGTGAGTAAGCGTCTCCGCGATTACGCATTGCAGGTTCAAGTAAAAAGCCTATAGATGTCGGTCTATAGGCTTTTTCTCGGTTTCCACCTGTCAGGAAGCAG
>ONGG01000025.1 GCA_900317305.1 uncultured Prevotellaceae bacterium
TAATGTATCGTCGTCTCATATCCCCAAAGGGGGAGAGAAACTTCTTTGTCTCAGGACGCCTCGTCTCCATCGTGTTCAAAAAGCACCTTTTACCACCCCGTAAGGGGCGTTGACGGCTCGTATCTTCTACCCACGCCACACTGCCTCAAAAAAGGCAGGCGGCGCTGCTTCTTGTACTACTTGTCTTCTATGTAAATCTTCCAAAGAACGCTTCTTCTTGACACTCGTAGGGGCGCAAGCCCCAAAAGCGGATGCAAAGGTACGCATTCATCACCAACCAACCAAATTTTAAAGGGGATTTTTTTGCGGAAAATGAAATTTTTTCTCGTTTCTTGACATACATCAAGCCCAAGCCATATATGTGTGCGCAGACAAAAGAGAGACGCTCGTAAGGGCATCTCTCTCATATAATATATAAGGTAGAGTCTTGTTAAACGAAACTACTCATACACATCCTCGATGGTAATCTCGTTATTGGGCTTGTCTTTACAAGTATCGAAATCGCTCGGGATATCGAACTTGTCGGAAGGAGAATAGTCGAGGCTGGCGTCGGCATATACTTTCTTCATATATTTCACCCAGATAGGCAAAGCAGCGGTGGCACCTTGTCCGAAGGCCATAGAATAGAAGTGGATATCGCGGTCCTCGCCGCCTACCCAGCATCCACTCACGAGTTTGGGAGTGACTCCCATAAACCATGCGTCGGCATTCTGGTTGGTGGTACCTGTCTTGCCACCTATCTGGCCACTTATACCGCTCCTTCTCACTCTCTGGGCCGTACCTCCATCGACCACAGCCCTGAGCAATTCGAGCATCTTATACGAACTGCTCTCGCTGATGACCTCGGAGTAACGGGGTTGGAAGTTGGCGATGATATTACCCTCGCTGTCCTCGATGCGGGTCACCATCAAGTGCGCGCTCCTGATGCCCTTGTGGGCAAATGTGGTATAGGCACTGACCATCTCGCCTACGGTCACCTCACAAGGTCCGAGGCACAATGCCATCGTAGGTGAGATGAGCGGATTGTTGATGCCATATTTATGAAGCAAGTCGACGAGCGCCTGCGGGCTGAACTTGTTCATGAGATAAGCCGAAATCCAGTTGTTTGACTGCTGCAGTCCCCATTTGAGCGTAACCATTGCTCCATATCTGGCCCTACTGCCATTACGGGGTGTCCACCGGCCTCCATCAACGATATACGTCTGAGCTTTGTTGGGAGCCTGGTCGCAGGGAGTGAACCCGTTCTCCATAGCCAGAGAATATAGATAAGGTTTGATGGTAGAGCCTACCTGGCGGCGTCCCACCATGGCCATATCGTATTGGAAATGCTCATAGTCGGGTCCACCGACATAGGCCTTCACGGCGCCTGTCTCCACATCCATGCTCATAAATCCCGACCTGAGATACTGCTTGTAGTATTTGATGGAGTCGAGCGGCGACATCACCTTCTTCACCTCGCCATTGTAAGTGAATACCTCCATCTCTACAGGCTTCTCGAAATTGGCCTTGATCTGGGCCTCCGAGCATCCCGTCTCCTTGAGCACCTGATAGCGGTGGCTCTGACGGATAGCCCTGTTCATCACACGCTCATAGTCCTGTCGCGACATCTTGCTGGAGAAAGGCCCATGCGCGCTGCCTCTCACCTGGGCGTTGAAAGCCGGCTGAAGCGTCTGCGAGAGGTGCTCGATGACAGCCTCCTCGGCATATTTTTGCATTCGGGTGTCGATGGTGGTGTAGATTCTCAAGCCATCGGTATTCACATTATAGGGCTGTCCGCCATGACGGGTGTTCTTGTTGCACCAACCATAGAGCGGATCCTCGTCCCAGGCGATAGAGTCAATCACGAACTGGGCTTTCTTCCACGAGGGATAGTTTTTCAGTTCGGGTTTCTCTGCCATCATATACTGCCTCAAGAACTCCCTGAAATAAGGTGCGATGCCAATAGAAGTCTCCCTGTCGCCACTTTTCTGGAAATCGATTTTCAGCGGCTCGCGCATATACGACTCACACTCTCCTTTGGAAATATGACCGGCCTTGTACATCTGCGCCAGAATCACGTTTCTTCTCTCAAGACATTTGTCGGGATACTTCACCGGGTTGAAGAACGAAGGGTTCTTGCAGAGACCGATAATGGTGGCAGCCTCGGTGACAGTGAGGTTCTTCGGGTCCTTATTGAAATAAGTTTTCGCCGCACTCTTGATGCCCACGGCATTATAGAGGAAGTCGAAATAATTAAGGTACATGGTGATGATCTCTTCCTTGGTATAGGTTTTCTCCAACTTCACGGAGATAACCCATTCGATGGGTTTCTGGAAGAGACGCTCAAGTTTGCTGTGGGCCACCTCTGAGTAGAGTTGCTTGGCCAGCTGCTGCGTGATGGTAGAGCCACCACCAGCGCTCTCGTTACCCATGAGTCCGCGTTTCACCACGGCCCTGGAGAGCGCCTTGAAGTCGATGCCCGAATGCTCATAGAACCGCTCGTCCTCAGTCGACACAAGCGCATGAATCACATGCGGAGAGATGTTGTTGTAGGCACAAGTGATTCTATTATCGCGTGTAGCCTTGTAGGTGCCCATGAGTTTCCCGTCGGCCGAGAAAACCTGAGACGAATACCTGCTTATCGGGTTTTGCAAGTCGTGCAAGTCGGGCATGTAGCCTATCCATCCGTTCCAGATGGCCACCGCACCTCCTATGGCGATGATAATCAGTCCCAGCAGTATTCCCCACAAGATTTGTATGATTTTTCGTGTCATATCGTATCGAGAATGAATATTTGAGTTTATGGGTGCAAAATTACAATTTTTCTTTTGAAATGTGGCAAATAAATTAAAAATAATGCGTAACTTCGCAGTCGAAATCGAAATCCCTCATCAAAGATGAACAAACGAAACTTTGTGACGATAGCCGACTTGTCGCGTGAGAAGATTCTCTACATGATCAAGATGGCCGAAGAATTTGAGAAGCACCCCAACCGTGAGATACTGAAGGGCAAGGTGGTAGCCACCCTGTTCTACGAGCCTTCCACCCGCACCCGTCTGAGTTTTGAGACCGCCGCCAACCGCCTTGGTGCCCGCGTGATCGGTTTCAGCGATGCCAAGGCATCGAGTGTGTCGAAGGGCGAGACCCTTAAAGACACCATCCTGATGGTATCCAACTATGCCGACGTGATTGCCATGCGCCATTACATTGAAGGAGCGGCCCAGTATGCCAGTGAGATTTCTCCCGTTCCCATCATCAATGCCGGAGATGGCTCACACCAGCATCCCTCACAATGCATGCTCGACCTCTACACCATCTATCAGACCCAGGGCACCCTGGATGGCCTGAACATCTATATGGTAGGTGATTTGAAATATGGCCGTACGGTGCACTCTCTCCTGATGGCCATGCGCCATTTCAATCCCACTTTCCACTTCATCGCCCCCACCGAACTGAGCATGCCCACGGAGTACAAAATCTACTGCGAGGAACATGGAATCCGCTACAAAGAGCATACCGAGCTGAGCGAGGAAATCATCCGCGACGCCGACATCCTCTATATGACACGTGTACAGAAAGAGCGTTTCTCCGACCTGATGGAATATGAGCGTGTGAAGAACACCTGCATCCTGAAGGCCAGCATGCTGGGCAATACGAAGCCCAACATGAAAATACTCCACCCACTCCCCCGCGTGAACGAGATTGCCTACGATGTGGACTCCACCCCGCAGGCCTATTATATCCAGCAGGCCCGCAACGGCCTTTACGCCCGTGAGGCCATCATCTGCGACGTGCTCGGCATCACGCTCGACGACATCAAGAACGACACAACCATCATACCCTGACCATGAACAAGAAAGAACGCCTTGTGGCCGCCATCAAGAACGGCACAGTGATCGACCATATACCCGCCGACAAGACATTCCAGGTGGTTACCTTGTTGGAACTCGACAAGTTATCATCGCCTGTAACGATAGGCTATAACTACCCCTCGACGAAAGTGGGCCAGAAAGGCATCATCAAGGTGAGCGACCGTTTTTTCAGCGATGCCGAGATATCCCGGTTGTCGGTGGTTGCTCCCAATGTGGTGCTCAACATCATCCACGACTATGAGGTTGTGGAGAAGAAAACCGTTGAGACGCCCGATGAACTCCGTGGCATCGTGAAGTGCAACAACCCCGTCTGCATCACCAACAATGAGCCGATGCAGACAATCTTCCATGTCGTAGACAAAGCCCATGGCACGTTGCGCTGCCGCTACTGCGACAAGGAGCAGAACATCGAGCAGGTAGAACTAATATAATAAAAGAAGCATTATCATCAATCCAACTAAATATCAAGATGAAGAGAGACCAAGTAATTTTCGACCTTATTGAGCGCGAGCACCAGCGCCAGTTGAAGGGAATGGAACTCATCGCCTCCGAGAATTTCGTCAGCGACGAGGTGATGCAAGCAATGGGCAGTTGTCTTACCAACAAATACGCTGAGGGACTTCCAGGCAAGCGCTACTATGGCGGTTGCCAGGTAGTGGACCAGGTGGAAGACCTTGCCCGCGAGCGAGTGAAAGAACTGTTTGGTGCCGAGTGGGCCAACGTACAGCCCCACTCTGGAGCCCAGGCCAATGCCGCCGTATTGCTTACCGTTCTCAACCCCGGTGACACCTTTATGGGACTGAACCTTGCCCATGGCGGTCACCTCTCCCACGGTTCGTCGGTGAACACCTCGGGTATTCTCTACAAGCCCGTTGGCTATAACCTGAACAAGGAGACAGGCCGTGTGGACTACGACGAGATGGAGCGTCTTGCCCAGGAGCATAAGCCCCGTCTGATTATCGGTGGTGGTTCAGCCTACAGCCGCGAGTGGGACTACAAGCGCATGCGCGAGATTGCCGACTCGGTAGGTGCCCTCTTGATGGTCGACATGGCCCACCCTGCCGGTCTTATCGCTGCCGGCTTGCTTGACAATCCACTTCGCTATGCCCACATCGTCACCTCCACCACCCACAAGACTCTCCGTGGTCCGCGCGGTGGCATCATCCTGTTGGGCAAGGACTTCGACAATCCTTGGGGCAAGACCACTCCAAAGGGCGTGGTGAAGAAGATGAGCCAACTGCTCGACAGCGCCGTGTTCCCAGGCATCCAAGGCGGTCCGTTGGAGCATGTGATCGCTGCCAAGGCCGTTGCCTTTGGCGAGGCACTCCAGCCTGAGTTCAAGGCTTGGGCCACCCAGGTTCAGAAGAACGCCCGTGTGCTGGCCGACGAACTGATGAAACGCGGCTTTGGCATTGTGAGCGGTGGCACCGACAACCACTCGATGCTGGTAGATCTGCGCACGAAGTATCCCGACCTCACCGGCAAGGTGGCCGAGAACGCCTTGGTGTCGGCCGACATCACCGTAAACAAGAACATGGTACCGTTCGACACTCGCAGCGCATTCCAGACCTCTGGTATCCGTCTGGGCACACCTGCCCTCACCACCCGTGGTGCCAAGGAAGACCTGATGGTGCTGATTGCCGAACTGATAGAGGAAGTGCTCAACTCGCCTGAGGACGAGAAGGTGATTGCCAGCGTCCGTGCCCGTGTGAACGAGACGATGAAAGACTATCCCCTCTTCGCCTATTAATATTTATCGGTCGGGGATGGGCTACATCCCCGACCCTTTTTCCATATTAGCCTATTTTCTCAATACCATGTTGTTCAGGCGCAAGAAAAAACAAAAGAAAGACGACAGCCAACTGTTGCTCTTCAGCAATGAAGAGATGTCGGGCAAGGAATCCCCTACCGCCATCCCCGAATCCGATTTGGCCATTGCCCAAGAGGAGAAGGCGACCGACAAAGAAGATGTGGGCAACATGGAAGAAAACGTTGGACCCATTGAAGGAAGGGGGGCCAACGAAGAGACAACCGAGGAAAAGGCAGAAGTAGAAGAGGCTCTGTCGCAAAGTTTGGAAGACGACCCCTTCTCTCCGTTCATCGACGACCCTGAGAGCACCTCGGAGCGCATCATCCATGAGATGACAGCCGCGATGACACTGCTCGACCGCTTCAGCGTGAGTCAAGTGCGCCTGATAGCGATGCAGGCTGCCCCTATCGCGCAGAGTGGCGTCGATTTCTCAAAAATATACCAGTTACCCTCGTTGCCAGGATTCTCGATGAGTGGCTATAGCATGCTGGCGTTGTCGTATGTCAGTTTCAAGCGTGTTTTTCCAGGGATGATCGACCGTTTGGACCAAGATTTCACCAAAGAGTACGAAGCGGCCCTCCGTCAATACAAGGCGGTGTAGTTTTTCAAGGAGTTCAGGAGTTCAGAAGTTCAGAAGTTCAGACAATAGTCTTTCTAAAGAAGTTCAGGAGTTCAGACATTGCAATTGCCAACAACCACTGGGCTATTGTCTGAACTTCAGCAAATCATTAAATCAAGTCGAAAATCCCGGTGGGCGACTTTCTTTTCAGCACCTCTAGGTCGAAATCCTCTCCCACCACGATACCATGGTTCCTTAGCGTCTGCACCACGGTGATGCGTGCCAGTTCGGGATGGTTGTTCTCCTCGCTGAGGTGGCATAGCCACACTTTGCGGAGCAGCGGGGTGGCATTCTCGGCCAGTGCCTTGCCACAGTCGGTGTTGCTCAGGTGTCCATCCTCACTGAGGATACGGTCTTTCAGGTACTTCGGATAGTTTCCGCGGGCCAGCATCTCCAAGTCGTGATTGGCCTCGAGCACCAGATAGTTGGCCCTGCCAATATACGACTTGATTTCCTCTGTCACATGTCCCACATCGGTAATCAGGCAGAATGTGATGCCCTCACACTCTATCATGTATCCCACATTGTCGGAACTGTCGTGAGGCACACCGAATGGAGTGACAACGAAGTCGTCGAGAATCAGCCTTTCCCCCTTGACGAGGTAGTTCACCAATTTGGAGTCGATCTTATGTCTCACGCAATAGTTGTTTCCCACCCCAGCATGTACCTTCCGTGTAGAATAGACAGGGATGGAGAAGTCATGGCTCAGGCTGCCCACCGACTTCACATGGTCGGCATGGTCGTGCGTGAGGAGAATATTCTTGATTCTGGTCAGCGGCAATCCATAGTCATGGAAATATTTCTTGAGCATTCTCACCCCAATGCCCACGTCGATCATCAAACCATTGTTTTCTGTGTACAGAAAATAACAGTTTCCACTACTTCCACTTCCTAAAGATATAAAATTCAACATATTCTATAATCAATCATCCCATCAAGGGCATACAGCAAAGCCATGGGCCCTGGATGAACATGCAAAGGTACAAAATAGTGTGCGAAAAGCCAAATTAAAAATGCAATTTTAGCTTGAAGACATCTGTATGGTACGGAGCTTAGGTCTGTCATCCTGTCCTGCACATGATGCAAAATGAATCATATCAGAACGGCATACCTACTGCGAAGTGGAAAGTGAAGTCGCGCTTCAGGTTATGGTGCAGGATGGGATAATGGTCTTTCTTTTCCTCATAGGCAGGGTCGATGGCTTTCATGCCCATGTCGAAACGAAGGATGAAATAGTCGAAATTCAGGCGCACACCCAGTCCGTAGGCCACGGCAATTTGTTTGTAGAACTCATTGATCTTGAATTGTCCTCCGGGCTGTTCTTTATACTCCCTCAACGTCCAGATGTTTCCAGCATCGACGAAGAATGCGCCATTGAATTTCCAGAACAGGTGTGTGCGGTATTCCATGTTGATATCGAGCTTCATATCACCCGTTTGGTTGATGAAGTCGATGGCACCATCCGAACCCTTGAACGAGCCAGGACCAAGTCCTCTGACACTCCATCCCCTCACCGAGTTGGCACCTCCCGAGAAATACCTCTTCTCGAATGGCAGCACCCTGCTGTTGCCATAAGGATAGGCCACACCGACGTCGAGATGCATCACCAGCGAGTTCACATGGTCGAAGCGGAAAATCCTGGTGTAGTCGAAATCACCTTTCACATATTGGGCGAAGGCGATGTCGAAGAGTGTGCGCTGTCCCTGGTCATTGGTGTTGAACTCGAATACCGACGAGGCCAGTTTGAGCAGGTTTCCACCTGTTTCCATATTGAATCGCATGGCATTCGTTCCATCGTTGTAGGTCATGCCGAATCCCATCCGCATGACAAACAGGTCCTCATAGTTGTATCTGAGGATGGCGTTTCGGTTGCTCACATTGTCGAGGTAATCGCTCTTGAAAGTGCCAGAGATCCAAGGCATGTAGATATAGTTGAGGTCGATGGCGTCGAGTTTATAGCTCCATCTGCCCCTTGGTATTCCCCATCGGTATCTCCAGGCAGACGAGAGCACCCTACGGTGGAATTCGGGCCTATTCTGCATGTCGTAACTGAAGGAGAGCTCCGACGAAGCGTTGAAACGCCGTTTCGACTCAGCGGAAAGAAACGGAGCCACGAATCGCGGGAACTCGATTTTTGACTCCACACCATATTCAATGTAGTCCTCGTTCTGATAGCCCTCCAGTCCGGTGATGGCCTCGTATGCCCCACGGAGCTGTACGGAGAACATTTCCGAGCCATGGAAAAGGTTCCTGTTCTGATAGGTGATCGAGACGGCCGCACCCAGGTCGCCCGCGGTATTCGTTCCCTCGGGTTGGAACGAGATGGTGCTGGGTTTGTTGACACCATACTGTATATTGCAGTCGAGCAGTCCGGAGTCGGGCACCTCGACAAGCCTGAGGTTGGCAAAGCGTATGGCATCGAGCCTGCTGAAGCCATTGTATGTGCGCTGCACGTCGGAAGCCCTGTAGGGCTGTCCCTCTTCCACCGCCGTGGCCCCCTCGAGTGCCGACCGCTTGATTCTCACGGTAGAGGTGGAGTCGATGCTTGCATAGGTCACCTTCCTCACCTTGTAGACAGGATGATTGGTTTCGGGCGCATCACTTCTGGCGCGATATTTCGACAGTTTCAATGTGAGGTCAACCAGTCGGCTGCCTCTTGCCGTGTCGGCCTCGAAACGGATATACTCCTTATGAAACTTATAATACCCCCTGTCGAGCAAGTAGGCCGTGAGGAAATTCCGTTCCTGTTCGAGTCCATTGATCGTGAACCGGTCACCGGTCTTCAGCCTCATCACCGTGGAGTCGTTCTCGAAGAGTCGGGCGATATTCTCGTCTTGAATATCATAGCGCATATTGCGTATGATATAAGGCTCGCCGGGGTGTAGCAGGTAAATGGCCTTGAGTTTCTTTCCCTTCACCTTCACCTCATGGCTCACCGAGGCATTCATATACCCCATATTCTGCATGGCCCTGAGCAAGTCGGTCTGGGTGAGCACAGCCTGGAGGGTATCGTAGAGCACTGGGGCCTCGCCCACGTTTCGCAAGGTGCGGTTGATCCATTTCGCCGTATCGCTGCCCGCCATGGCATAGACCCCCAGAGGAATTTTGAAGAGCGAGAACCACTTTGAGTTTCCCCGCTGCCTCACATACTGTTGCAATGCGGCGGCATCCAGGTCCTTGCTGTCCGACACCACCTTCACTCCTTTCAGCAAATACTGGTTCTCGGGGATATACTTCGTCGAAGAGCACGATGTCACAAGGATGGCAGCCAAAGCCACCACCCCTGTCATCAGTGCCATACAGGCCAATCGCTTGATTCGCTGTCGGTTATCCCTCATTGAATGCGTCAGGGTGAAAATTCGTGGGGTATGAGATCCCTGAATGATGTTATCTCATATCTACCAAGATGCGGAACACCTTTCCTGGTGCTTCCGCCCACTCTTTCATGGCGTCATGGGCTCCCTCAGGGCGCACCACTTTCGAGATGAGCTCATCCACAGGGCAAGTGCCTCTCTCCAGGTAATGGATGACAGCCCTGAAGTCGGACGGCTGGGCGTTTCTCGAACCTCTGATATCGAGTTCCTTCTGCACGAAGAACTTGGTCTGGAACGACACCTCGGTCTTGGCGTAGCCGATACAGATCACTCTTCCGGTGAAGGCCACCTCGTCGACCGCCATCTGATAGGTTATTGTGCTACCCACGGCCTCGATCACCACATCGGGACCGAAACTCGCTGTTATCTCAGTGAGGCGCTCATGCACATTCTCGGTCAGCGTGTTGATGGTATACGAAGCTCCCATTCGCTTGGCCAGAGCCAGTTTCTGGTCGTCGATATCCGCTGCCACCACAGTAGCGCCACGCTGTGCGGCCCTCACCACGGCACCCATTCCCACCATTCCGCATCCAATAACGAGCACCACATCGATGTCGGTGACCTGTGCCCTAGACACAGCATGGAATCCCACGCTCATGGGTTCGATAAGCGCGCAAGTGCGGGTGTCGAGAAGTCCGGCGGGTATGATTTTCTCCCAAGGCAGAGCGATATACTCCCTCATGGCGCCATCACGCTGCACGCCGAGGGTCTCGTTATACCTGCAAGCGTTCACCCTGCCGTTACGACAAGAGGCGCATTTGCCACAATTGGTGTAAGGGTTGACAGTGACCACCATTCCCGGTTTGAGTCCATCGGGCACGTCCTCTCCCACTTCCACCACTACGGCTCCTACCTCGTGGCCTGGGATGACAGGCATTTTCACCATGGGGTTTTTCCCGAGGTATGTGCTGAGGTCGGAGCCACAGAATCCCACATACTCGAGTCGGAGCAACACCTCATTGGGCTGAGGTTTTTGCATTTCCAAATCCACTACCGCCATTTCTCTCTCGGCGGTTATCTTCACTGCTTTCATATGATTTGTTTTTGGGCGTATTTATTCAGACATATTCTTGATATAAGGAAGCTGCACAAGGTCGTGCAGGCGATAGAACCGGCATGCGTTCTCGCCGAGGAAGAGTCGTTTTTCTTCGTCCGTCAGTTGGTCGCTCTTCGTCACGAAATCGTACGACATGCGGTAGGTGATGGCCGTAATGGTGCGTGGGTAGTCGCTGCCCCACATCAACTTGTCGAACCCCACGAGGTCGGCAGCCTCGCGGATGGCCCTGATGGCACCATCGAAGGGATAGAACTCGCTGTTGTAGAGCCAGGTGATTCCTCCCGACTCCACCATCACGTTCTCGTGCCGGGCCAGCAGCACTTGTTGCTGCCATCCCTCGATGGTAGGCATGCCAAAATGGCCGATGGCCACCCTCAGTCGAGGATACTGCTCGATGACCTCCCGCAGTTCGCCCACCTGCAAATCGCCGTCGGCGAGGGTTACCGAAAGGAACACATCGTTCTTCTCCATGAGGCCGAACATACGCATCATCTCGTCGGAGTTGAGCATCACCCTCTGGTGGTCGGTGAGGAGCCGGTGTCCGGGAATGGCAATGCCTTTGAAGCCCTGCTCGATGAGTTGGGCGGCATCGTCGAGGAACCGGGGTTTGAAGAAGTCGCACATGCCACAGGTCACGAATCGGTTGGGATACTTGTCGTGCACCTCTTTCAGGTAGTCGTTCTGAATGCCATCTATCATCTCCTGCACCACCACGGCCGCCGCCACCTGGGCGTAGTCCATGTTCGACAGGAAAATCTCGGCCGAGTTGAACCCATCGGTGAAGAACGGCGACATCATCTGCACCTCGTTGCCAAGGAAGATGGCCCTTCCGTTCTTGAGCGACTTGATCTGCAGTCCGTTCCAGGTCGTATCCTGCTTACGCCAGAGATGGCTATGCGCGTCGACGATGGTCATCGTGCTCAACTGTTTTTCCATCTCACTCTCATTTGGTCGCCGATGATGGCCTTCACCTCACCGACAAGGTTTTCGTCCATATTCTCCTCCACGAATCGGATGTTTTTCAGCACATTGTCGGGATTGGTGCTGCTGAAGAGCGTGGTGGCGATTCTGGGATTCAGACTTGTGGAATACTGTATGGCCAGTTTCTCTATTGGATAACCCACCTTGCCACAATATTCGGCAGCCTTCTTGCAAGCCGCTTTCAGCGCATCGGGTGCGGGATGCCAAGCCGGTGTGCCCCTTTGTGAGAGCAGTCCCATCGACAGGGGCGACGCATTGATGACACCCACCCCATTGGCCTCGAAGAAGTCAAGGTAGTCGAGCAGCATGTCGTCGTTGAGCGAGTAATGGCAGAAGCAGAGCACCGACTCCACCGTACCCTCCGGCGAATGCTCGATGACCCATTTCAGGTTCTCGGGCTGCAGGTCGGTGATGCCCACATGGCCCACCACACCTTTTTTCTTCAGCGCCACAAGGGCAGGCAACGTCTCGTCGACCACCTGCTGCAGGTCGGCAAACTCCACGTCGTGCACATTGATGAGGTCGATGTAGTCGACATTCAGCCGCTGCATGCTCTCATACACGCTCTCGGTGGCCCGCTTGGCCGAATAGTCCCATGTGTTCACGCCATCTTTCCCATACCTGCCCACTTTTGTCGAGAGGTAGTACTTGTCGCGGGGAATCTCCTTAAGTGCCTTTCCGAGCACCATCTCAGCCTTCAGGTGACCATAGTAGGGCGACACGTCGATGAAGTTGATGCCATTGTCGACGGCCACATGCACGGCCCTTATTCCCTCTTCCTCACGTAAGTCGTGGAAGACGCCTCCCAGCGACGAGGCACCAAAGGCGAGATTGGCCACTCGCATACCCGTCTTGCCAATTTCGTTGTAAACCATAATGCTATTTGTTTTGTACATTCGTTTGTTCGATGAAGACAAATGCAAGCATACATTTGATTGCGAAGAAAATGACAGCCTGCATATGTTCATGCAAAGATAATGCAAACCTACGTGAAAGCAAAATAATTCGGGTTTTATTTTGCGCCTACACGCAGCCACGGATGGTGAAGTATCAAAAAAGTTTAACACTCGTGGCAGAAAGCACAAGAGAGTATTAAAAAATATGTTTTTATTTCGTATTTCGGTGTGTTTTCAGTAATTTTGCCCAATCATTCCGTAAGAGCTATTCAATCCATGATAAGCAAGAGCAGGATAAAGAGCATAAAGCAGTTGGAGCTGAAGAAGTTTCGGCGCCAGACCGGACTGTTCGTTGCCGAAGGACCGAAAGTGGTGGGCGACTTGCTTGAAGTGATGCCCGCCGAGACCCTGATAGGCACCGACGAATGGTGGGCAGCCCATACCCCAGCCACCACGGCCGAGCGCATCGTTGTCGACGAAGCCGAACTGCGCCGCGTGAGTTTCCTGCAGCACCCCCAAAAGGTGATGGGCATCTTCCGCCAGCCCCTTGTGGAGGAGCGACCTAAGGATTGGGGCACACACATTGCCAGCCACCTATGCCTGGCGCTCGACGATGTGCAAGACCCCGGAAATGTGGGCACCATCATCCGCATAGCCGACTGGTTTGGCATCGACACCATCTTCTGCAGTGTCGCCACCGCCGACGCCTACAGTCCGAAAGTGGTGCAGAGCACGATGGGCAGCATTGCCCGTGTGCGTATCGTGGTGACCGACCTTCTGGCCCTGACCAAGAGCCTGCCTCACGACGTACCCATCTACGGCACCGTGCTCGATGGGGAAGATATCTACAAGCAGGCACTTTCCGACCGCGGTTTACTGGTAATGGGCAACGAGGGCAACGGCATCACCCCCGAGATGCAGTCGCTGCTCACCCATCGGCTGCTCATCCCCAACTACCCTCCTGGCCGCCCCACAGCCGACAGCCTGAATGTGGCCATCGCCACCGCCATCACCTGTGCCGAGTTCAGAAGGCCTCAGGCTCATTGATAAGTAAAACGAAAGATATGGCATGACAACCGAATGGCTATTGCCGTATAAAACAGAAATGATGTAATCAATAGAATATGGAAAAAGAAATGTTATATAAGAGCCGCAGTTTCTCATCATGCATCCTGACCGCCTACCAGTTGATGAGCAAGAACCTGTGGAACCTTATCAAGGCCACATGGATACCCGTGCTGCTATGGGCTGTCTTGGTTGGCGTTCTCCTGGCCCTCAACCTTCCCAACGAGGAAGTGGTGGCGATGGGCACCGCTCACTTCGCACTCTACATCGGCTTTTTAGTGGGATGTGTGCTGGGCGCTGTCGTCGCAAGCATCTGGGCACTGTCGCGCCTGATGAGCGTCCTCAACGAGGAGTCACGCCGATGGAATTTCGGCAGGGCTTTATGGCTCACGCTCAACAGCATCGTCATATTCATCGTCATTGGCCTTGTAATCGTGGCGGTAGCATATGCGATGAGCCGTCTGGGTGGTGCCAGGCTCGCCCACTTGGCCGGCAACCACTTCTGGCTGTTCCTGGCATCCGTGGCGGTGGCCATCTTCGTGTTGTGCCTGCTGCTCCTGCCCCTGGAATATGTAGCCATGAAATACCTGAACGAGAGAGGCATGCGATTCTGGAACGACCTGCTGCCCACCTATCGCGTGGGCTTGCGCCGTGTGAGTTTCATTTTCATCACCTGCTTCATCTCGGGCCTCATCACATTGATACTGGCGAGCATCGTGATGCTCCCCTACTTCATCCTCACCTCGGCCTACTATACCTCGCTGATGGGCTATATCATGGGCGACCCCTCCGATTTGCCCGGCTATTTCTTCGTGCTCTTCGTCCTCACCACTGTGGTGGTATACTTCCTGCTGTGGTATGTGGCGTCGTTCTCGACCATCGTGATGTACTTCATGTATGGTTCGATAGAGAAACGCCGCGAGGAGCAACGCACCGCACGACTTGAGGAGCAGGTGCCACCCGCCCTGCCTACGACCGAGATGACCGACATCCCTCCCATCAACCTCCAATCCTGACATGAGACAACGTATCCTATTCATCGACCGCGACGGCACGCTGATAGAAGAGCCCGCCGACGAGCAGATTGACGCTTTCGAGAAACTACGCTTCACCGAGGGAGTCATCCACAACCTGTCGTTCATCCGCCAGCATCTCGATTTCAAGTTGGTGATGGTGAGCAACCAAGATGGCCTTGGCACCTCTTCGTTTCCTGAAGACACGTTCTGGCCCGTGCACAACTTCATCCTACAGACCCTGCACAGCGAGGGCATCGACTTCGACGCCATCCATATCGACCGTCATTTCCCCGAGGACAACCATCCCGACCGCAAACCCGGCACCGGCATGCTGGGCGAGTATATGGACAACGACGAATACGACCTCGGCGGCAGTTATGTCATTGGCGACCGCGAGACCGACCGCCAGTTGGCCCTCAACCTGGGTTGCCGAGCGCTGATACTGGGCGAGGATGGCCTCACCTGGAGCCGCATTGCCGAACTGCTCTTTGCCGGCGAGCGCCATGCCGAGGTGCGCCGCACGACCAAGGAGACCGACATCGAGGTGTCGCTCACCCTCGACGGCAGCGGCCGGTGCGACATCTCCACGGGTCTTGGATTCTTCGACCACATGCTCGAACAGATTGGCAAGCATGGCCAGACCGACCTGAAGATTCACGTACGTGGCGACCTGCACGTCGACGAGCACCACACGATAGAAGACACCGCACTCGCCCTTGGCGAATGCCTGCGCAAGGCCCTTGGCGAGAAGCGCGGCATAGAGCGCTATGGCTATTGTCTGCCTATGGACGACTGCTTGGCCAGCGTGGCCCTCGACTTCGGCGGCCGTCCGTGGCTGGTATGGGATGCCGAGTTCCGCCGCGAGCGCATTGGCGACGTGCCCACCGAGATGTTCCTCCATTTCTTCAAGAGTCTGAGCGACGCCGCACAGATGAACCTGAACATCAAGGCCGAGGGCACCAACGAGCACCACAAGATTGAAGGTATCTTCAAGGCTTTCGCCCGCGCATTGAAGATGGCCGTGAAGCGGGATGTATATCATTACGACCTGCCTTCGACCAAGGGGATGCTGTAAGCATGCTACCCTGCCCCTACGACAAGACAACAAATCAAGACAAAAGAATAGAAAAATGGGAAAACTGATTATCAACTCGTATGACGAGTTTGCCTCACATCTTGGCGAGGACCTTGGCCAGTCGGACTGGTTGCTGATTGACCAGGAGCGCATCAACCTTTTTGCCGATGCCACCCTCGACCACCAATGGATTCACGTCGACACCGCCCGCGCACAAGTGGAGAGCCCATACAAGAGCACCATCGCCCATGGCTATCTCACCCTCTCGGTGCTGCCCTATCTCTGGGACCAGATCATCGAGGTGCGCAATATCAAGATGTTGGTGAACTACGGTATGGACAAGATGCGTTTTGGCATCCCCGTGGTGACTGGCAGTCGCGTGAGGTTGGTGACAAAGCTTCACCAGATACAGAACCTACGCGGCATCTGCAAGACCGAAATCGACTTCAAGATAGAGATTGAAGGTCAGCGCAAGCCAGCCCTCGAAGGCATCGCCTCATTCCTTTACTATTTCAAGTAAACCGGCCTACTCTATCTCGTATTTGTTCTCATGCGTGGCACGCTTGGGATTGGTACTCACGCCCGCATATTCGCCCGACTCCACCACACCTGTTGATGGAGCGAGGTCGAATTCCTCGGCCATGATGTATCTGTTGCCGGCATACTCCTCGTAGCGCTGACTCACGAGCTGCACGTAGTCGTGGGTTTCGGTGCCCCTCATATAGCCGCACTTCACCACGGCGTCGCGGTAGTATTGCGGTTGGCTGAGCTTGAGTATGAATTCCGACACCTGCTCCCAACTGTATTTATTACCCTTGTATTTCTCGGTGAGCGCCATGGCATCGCGCACATGGCCAATACCGCCATTATAGCAAGCCAGCATGAAACACATGCGCTCGCTGGGGTCGGGAACGTCGCGCAGCAGCATGGTCAGTTCGTTGATCATCTTCGCCGAAGCCGCCACATTGCGCTCCGGGTCGAAGATGCTGTCGAGTGGCAGTCCCACGCCCATCGCCACCTTCGGCATGATCTGCATGAGTCCGCACGCACCAGCCCACGACACCGCCTTGGGGTCGAAACACGACTCCTGATAGCAGATGGCCGCCAGCAGTTTCCAGTCCACATTGGCCGTCTCGGCATATTTCTTGAAGAGATGGTCCCATTCCGATATGATGCCCTTCTCCTTGTCGAGGAATGAGGAGTAGACATGCCTTTCCACTCCCATGCCCGAAAGATACTTGTTCTGCATGCCCTGCATGGCTTCCACGAGTTCGGGCTTGAACCAAGAGTCAATGCTGTCGGCCAGTTCCCTGTTATACCTCATCACCGCCCATCTGGCCTCCTTGATGTTGGGTCCACAGAAGATAAGGCTGTCGGCAGCCGACACTTTGGTGCTGAGCGGCGAGATGATCAGGTCGCCCTTCCCGTCGCGCAAGTTCTGCACCATCTCCAAGGTATCCTGGCACTGCACCACCTCGAGTCCTATACCGAGATAATGGGCCAGGCGGGTTGCCACCAGGTACTGCACACCCAGTTCGGCGCCGTGAGCAGTAGTGAAATAAGTATCCTCGCCCGAGACCGTGATCACCCTGATGGCCCCACTCTCAATAATCTCGGAAAGAGAATACTGTGCCGTGGTGTCAACTTTCAGGGTATCTTCTATCACCGTTCCCCAGGGAGTCATAGCTTTTTGCCCGGCCTCCTTGTCCTTACAAGCCACAAGGAGCAAAATTGCAAAAAAATAGTATATTCCTCTCACTCTGCTAAATGTATGAATCGAAATGGGGTACAAAAGTAACACTTTTCTTGGACAATTGCATGAAAATCCATAATTTTGCATCAAAATAATGATTTTTTAAGAATAGCATACTATCAATGTTAAGAATAGCCGTACAGTCGAAGGGCCGTCTTTATGAGGATACCCTTCATCTTCTTACCGAAGCCGACATCAAAATCAGTTCCAGCAAGCGCACCCTTTTGGTGCAGTCTACCAATTTTCCCCTCGAAGTGCTTTATCTCCGCGACGACGACATTCCACAGAGTGTGGCCAGTGGCGTGGCCGATATTGGCGTAGTGGGCGAGAACGAGTTTGAGGAGCGGGGCGAGGAGGCCGACATCGTGAGCCGCCTTGGTTTCAGCCGCTGCCGTCTGTCGCTTGCTATTCCCAAGAAAGAAGACTATAATGGCCTGGAGTGGTTTGAGGGCAAGAAGATAGCCACCTCCTACCCCAACATCCTTCGCCGTTTCATGGAAGAGAAAGGCATCCACATCGAGATTCACGTGATTACCGGCAGTGTGGAGATATCGCCGGGCATTGGTCTTGCCGATGGCATTTTCGATATCGTGAGCAGTGGTTCAACGCTGGTGAGCAACAACCTGCGCGAGGTGGAAGTGGTGATGCAGAGCGAGGCCCTCCTGATAGGCAACAAGCATCTCGACGAGGTGAAGCGCCAGACGCTGGAGGAGTTGCTCTTCCGCATTGGTGCCGTGCGTCAGGCCGAAGACAAGAAATACGTCCGCATGAACGCCCCCCGCGAGCGCTTGCAGGAAATCATCTCGGTGCTCCCTGGTCTGAAGAGCCCCACCATCATCCCACTGGCCGACGAGGCCTGGTGCTCTGTGCACACCGTGCTCGAGGAGCGCCGTTTCTGGGAGATCATCGGCAAGTTGAAGGAACTGGGTGCCCAGGGCATTCTGGTGACCCCCATAGAGAAGATGATTCTCTAAGGCCAGCTTCACTTATCCGTATTTAACGCAAACCATTATGAGAACCATTCAATACCCCCTGGAGGCGATTTGGGAAGAGATTACCCGTCGGCCCCAGATGGACAACGCCACACTGAGCGCCACCGTGAAAAGCGTGCTCGACGACGTTCGCCTGCATGGCGACGAAGCCGTGAAGCGTTACGAGGAGCGTTTCGACCATGTGTCGCTCGACACCCTGGCCGTGAGCGAGGCCGAGATGGACGAAGCCGAACGGCTGGTGTCCTCGGAGTTGCGCGAGAGCCTGCAACTGGCCCACGACAACATCCATCGCTTCCATGCCGCCCAACAGTTTGAGGAAATCACCTGCACCACGAAGCCTGGTGTGCGGTGCTGGCAGAAGAGCGTGGCCATCGAGCGCGTAGGTCTCTATATCCCTGGAGGCACCGCTCCGCTGTTCTCAACGGTACTGATGCTCGCTACGCCCGCGAAGATTGCCGGTTGCCGCGAGATTGTGCTCTGCACCCCACCCAACCGTGAGGGCAAGGTGCATCCCGCCATTCTCATGGCCGCCCGCATCGCCGGTGTGAACAGGATATTCAAAGCTGGCGGCGTGCAGGCCATCGGCGCCATGGCCTATGGCACCGAGAGCATCCCCAAGGTATACAAGATTTTTGGTCCTGGCAACCAATATGTGATGGCGGCCAAACAGGAAGTGTCGCTTCACGATGTGGCCATCGACATGCCCGCCGGTCCTTCTGAGGTATGCGTGGTGGCCGACGACAGCAGCCGTCCCGATTTCGTGGCCGCCGACCTCCTGTCGCAGGCCGAGCATGGTCCCGACTCGCAGTCGGTGCTCATCACCACCTCGCAGCGCCTGTTGGAGGAAGTGGAGGCTGAGTTGGCCAGCCAGTTGGCCGTCCTGCCTCGCCGTGCCATCGCCGAGCAGTCGCTCGCCAACAGTCTGATGATTTTGGTTCACGACACCGACGAGGCCATCCGCCTGAGCAATGTCTATGCCCCCGAGCACCTCATCCTGTGCACTGCCGACTATGAGCGTCTGAGCCAGCATGTGGTGAATGCCGGCAGCGTGTTTTTGGGCAACTATGCCTGCGAGAGTGCCGGCGACTATGCCAGCGGCACCAACCACACCCTTCCCACCCATGGCTATGCCCTGGCCTACAATGGCGTGAACCTCGACAGTTTCTGCCGCAAAATCACCTTCCAGCACCTCTCGGCCGAGGGTGTGCGGCATATTGGCCGCGCAGTGGAAGTGATGGCAGAGCATGAGCAACTCATGGGTCACAAGAACGCCATGACCCTGAGGATGAATGAAGTAACCAAAAACACAACTGAATGAAACCCCTGCAAGAACTTGTAAGGCCCAATATCTGGGCGTTGTCGCCCTACAGCAGCGCCCGCGACGAGTACAGCGGGCACGATGCCCATGTGTTTCTCGATGCCAACGAGAATCCCTACAATGGTCCGCTCAACCGCTACCCCGACCCCCTGCAGCGTGAGTTGAAGGCACTTATCTCGAAAAACAAGGAAGTGCCCGAGAGTCATATCTTCCTGGGTAATGGCAGCGACGAGGCCATCGACCTCGTCTACCGGTGCTTCACACGTCCGGGCATCGACAATGTGGTGGCCATAGAGCCCACCTACGGCATGTACCGTGTCTGCGCCGATATCAACGATGTGGAATACCGCCCTGTCTTGCTCGACGACCATTTCCAGATGTCGGCGGCCAAGATGTTGGAGGCCTGCGACCGTTACACCAAGGTGATATGGATCTGCTCACCCAACAACCCCTCGGGCAATCTCATCGACCCCGACGAGGTGGAAATGGTGATTGAGGGATTTGAGGGCATCGTTGTCGTCGATGAGGCCTACTCCGACTTTGCCCCTGGCAAGCCATTCCGCACCAAACTGCGCCATCACCCTAACCTCATCGTGCTCAACACCATGAGCAAGGCATGGGGATGTGCTGCCATCCGCCTTGGCATGGCATTTGCCTCGGCCGAGATCATCGGACTCTTCAACAAAGTGAAATATCCCTATAATGTGAATGCGCTCACCCAGGAGCGTGCCTTGGAGATGATGCAGTCGCCCTACGAAGTGGAGAAATGGGTGAAGTTGCTCCTGCAGGAGCGCATCCGCGTGATGGAGTCGTTCAGCATCTTGCCCATCTGCCAGAAGGTTTATCCCACCGATGCCAATTTTTTCCTTGCCAGGATGACCGACGCCCCAGCCATCTACGATTACCTGATGCGTGAGGGCATCATCGTGCGCAATCGCAGCCGCGTGACGCTCTGCGACAACTGCCTGCGTGTGACCATCGGTACGAAGACCGAGAACAGCCAACTACTCGCCGCGCTTAGGAAATATTAATTTCAGGAGTTCAGGAGTTCAGAAGTTCAGGAGTTCAGACAATAGTCTTTCTTCAGGAGTTCAGAAGTTCAGGAGTTCAGACAATAGTCTTTCCCCAGGAGTTCAGGAGTTCAGACAATAGTTCTGACCATTGTGCAAGCAGAGTGGAAAGAAAGAAATAACAAAAAGCCAAAAGAGGCAATAGCGGGTTGATGCTATTGCCTCTTTTTTGTATGGATACTCCCCTACTCCTTGGGTACTTCAAACTTCGTGCCCGTTTGCTTGATGAGGGCGCGCTTGAAACGCTCGGGATAGCCCGGACGTTGCGGACGTGAACCCAGTCCGTGCTCATCGCGGGTGAACCGCCCGTCTTTCTCGGGTTTGATGATCATGTCGTTGTATTTCACGATGATATAGCGGGCCAGGTCGTTCCATGATTTCAGCATTTGCTGCGCCTTGTCCACACTATAATCGTTAAGATACTTCACCGCTTTCTGCGGACTCTCCTGATAAAGGGCCATGGCCCGCTCCTCGATACCCTTTTGGGCAGCGAAATAACTGTTCTCGAGCGAGTCGCGCACGGCCTTTAGTGCAGGGAAGAGCAGCGAATAGCGTGGATATACCATATTGCTCACCCAGTTGCACACCCAGTAGGCGTTCTTGTCAGAGAAAGTGATTTCGTCAGCCCCTGGGGTGTTGTAGCACTCGGGACGCTCGGTCATGCTGCAGTAGACGGGCGTATAGGCCACCATGTTGCCGTCGTCGTTGCCCCACCAGATGACGCCGCCTATCTCGCGTGGCAACCACGAGCGCATCTGACTGACGTAAGAGAAGGTGGTCTGTTGGGTAGAGGTGGGACGCTCGTTGAAATATTTCTTCCCGTCGAGTTCGAAATAGAGCGGTGTGGGCCGGTATGGCATTTCCCAGATACCGCCACCGATGTCGCCATCGAGTGCGAAAGGTGTGCCCTCGAAATGGTCGCGCATGCACTCCTCCACATCCTGCACCGACAGTTTGCGGTTGGGCACGATCCACAAAGGCATGGGCTCGTCGTAATCGCCCATTCCGCTGACGAAAGGCAGGTAGCGGTCCATGTTGTCGCTGTAGCGGTTGAAGAAACTCCACACACGTGCCTCGCAGATGCGGCGTCCCGAGAAGTCGGGTTTGGCATAGGCCGCATTCCATGAGAACTCACTGTCTTTTCCGCTGAACCACCCCATCTTCCGGGCATATTTCACCACGTTCTTGGAGTAGAGCACATTCTTCTTGTCCTTCATGTCGAAGGTGGTGATACGGCTCTGGTTGGCATGTCCGCTGATGGCATTGTCGGGTATGCGGATGGCCACCCACACGGCGCTTCTGCTGCCGGGGCCCATACCCATCATCTCCATGATCCAAGCCTCGTTGGGGTCGCAGATGGTGAACGTCTCGCCCTCGGAGTTGTAACCATAGGTCTCTACGAGTGTCGTCATCACCTTGATGGCCTCGCGAGCCGTCTTCGACCTTTGCAAGGCGATGTAGATGAGCGATCCATAGTCAAGGATTCCCGTTGAGTCGACCATCTCCTCACGTCCGCCGTAGGTGGTCTCTCCGATGGTCACCTGGTATTCGTTGATGTTTCCGATGACATTGTAGGTCTCAGGTGCCTCGGGTATCTCGCCATGATAGGCATTGGTGTCCCAGTCGATGATTTTGCGCATCTCTCCCGGTGCATGCTTGGCTGCGGGATAGTGGCACAAGTTCTGGAACATGCCATAGTCGTCGGCATTATAGGTGCAGATGACCGACCCGTCGGTCGAAGCCCCTTTGGCAACGATGAAGTTGGTACAAGCCGAAGCCCCCATCGCTGTGGTGAGCAATAATGATAAAATAAGTTTTCTCATCGTATTAAATGGTATTGTTTCTAATAAATGATCTTGGTTTCAAAAACTGAGGTGTTGCCACACCGGTCGCTCGCCCTCACGCTGAGCAACCTCTCCCCTCCATTGGGTGTGAGGGGTGTCTTGGTAAGGTTGCATACCATCTGCGACGACCTTTTCACATATTCGAAGAGCACGAACTGTCCGTCGACCGACCCTTCCACTCCGGCCACGCCCGAAGCCTCGTCGCGCACGTCCACACAGACGGTCTGCAGTTCCTCCCATGCCTGTTGCCGCACCGGCGAGATGCGTGGAGGCGAGTCGTCGTAGGCGGCCACGAATGCCATTCCGATATCATGCGGTTCGCAAGTCACCCATTGGTCGTCGGCTGTCGCCGCCACATAGGTCTCCTTGTCGAAATCGAGCGGATTGCGTGCGTTGAGTTGTCTCGCAGCCACATAGATTTTGGTCTTGTCGGGCACCTCCTTGCGGAGTCGCATCCTTAGTTGGGCATGCTCGGCGAGCGGCACCGACTGGCGTGCGAAAGCCACCTCGTGAGAGTATCTTCTTGAGGCGCGCTGTGCCAGCCGCACCCTGGCATCGAAGAGCATCCCATCCTTGGGCACCACGAGCGACACGTCGTCGTGCTCGATACGATTCTCTTCTCCTCTTCTGAACATCACCGAGTCGGCTGACTCCTCGGGAGTGACGATGGTATCTGGTTTTCCCACCACGTTGAAGTCGAACCGCTCCTGGTTGCCGAAGAAATCGCAGAGCACATACGACAGGCGGTAGGTTCTCTCCTCATTGAAGTCGACGATGCCCTTGTCGTTGCCCGTCTGCAGGATGGACAAGGTGTTGCCGGGCTCAATGAACGACTTGAGAAACCATTCCTGCTGTCGCACGAAATAGTTGTAGTCGCCCCAGATGTTCACCAGTTGATTACTGCTGGTGGGGATGTTGTCGACATCGCTCTTGAAGATTTCCTTGTCGTCGAGCAACAGTCGCGTGCACCGTATTCCCAGTTTGTTCGACGACCCCTCCATCACGTCGTGGGCGAGCAGTCCGAATCCCACTTTCCCCCAAGCGAAGATAGAGTCGGCGATGGTCTTGCCATCGAAGTCGAAGCGCTGTGGCATGTTTTTCCCGCACACCATACCCTTGCCAGGCTGGGGATAGGCCATGACCGCCTGCGCCACGGGAGCCAGGCTGTCGGTGAGCAGGTTGGGAATGAAGGCCAGCGGATCCATCAGGTTCCAGTTGTCCGACTGGTGTATCTCGAGATGCAAGTGCGGTCCCATGCTGGCCCCGGTGTCGCCGCTGAGCGCGATGAGTTGTCCCTGAGCCACCGGACATTCCCTTGCCTCGAGGGTGATATCGGCATCGGTCGACTGGTGGGCATATTGCCATTTTCTCACCTTTGCCTCAATGAAGGGAGCAAAGCGCTGCAGGTGAGCGTAAACACTCGTATAGCCGTCGGGGTGCTTCACATAGACCGCATTTCCATGTCCGTTGAAATTCACCGTCACCCTGCACACATATCCGTCGCCTATGGCATATACCGCCTTGCCCTCAGTCTGTTGCGTCTTGATGTCGAGGCCGCCATGGAAATGGTTGGGCCTGGGCTCGCCGAAGTTGCCCGAGAGCAACACTTCGAAATGCACGGGCGAGACATAGGCAATCGTAGCCAGCAGAAGACTTGTGATGAATGACATGTTGGAATGAAGCAGGTTGAAAAACTACTTGGAATGAGGAGCCGCAGTACGCGCCGCAGCCGGTGGTGGCGCAGGAGCAGCCGATTGAGGAGGCGCATGCGAGGGGAAGTCGCTGTTGTGCACCTGAGGCCTCAGCGATACCGACGCATTGGGATCACCCTGCACCGGAATCGACTTGTCTGCCGTTGTATCCGGTTTGATGAGTTGTCCTCCTGGTGCATCCTCCTCATCCGGGTCTTGCGGAGGCTCGGTGTGCATCCTCATGAGTTTCATGTTCGACACGGTAAGCATCCTCAGGCTTGGCGAATTGGTGTTTTCCCTTCCCAGATGGATGAAGCCCCTCGCGCTCTTGATGCCCAGGCGCTTCTCGTCGCTGAGCTGCACGTTGTAGTGCATGTCGCCACCCATACGCACCACCTGCGTGGCGATGCTGTCGTTGGCGTAGCACACCGCCAGGTAGGCCGTGGCGTTTCGCGAGCCGTCCTGATAGATGAAGCGTGTGTCGAACGAGAGAATCATCTTGTCGCCGGGATGGTAGGCCGTGTCGGCCTTCACATCAAACGAGATGGTGTTGTAGGGCGCCTGCGGCATGAGCACCGCCGTCTGCCTGTAGTTCCACACCGTAGCAGTGTCGCCCTGCGAGGAGATGCTGCCAAACTGGCTCAGTTCGTTGGCCGAAGCGCCCAGCGACACGGCATCGGCATCCAGGCGTTTCGCCAGGTTCTTGTAGACGTCGTGAAGCCATTCGGTATGCCTGTAATAGAAGACGAGCGACGAGTCAAGCTGTGCCTC
Source organism: uncultured Prevotellaceae bacterium (assembly GCA_900317305.1). GTDB lineage: Bacteria > Bacteroidota > Bacteroidia > Bacteroidales > Bacteroidaceae > Prevotella. The sequence goes on from ONGG01000025.1 coordinate 25,184, forward strand.
TGTCACCTGGTGTTTCCTGAGTGCCGCCTCGCGGTAGGCCAGTCTGCGGAAGGCGATTTCCGAATAGTTGCCCTCGGCCACCGCCATGCCATCGGCGATATGCAAGTCGTAGAGGATGTCCTCGAGTTGCCTTGGCTGAATATACTCACTTGGCACACCTGGCTTGCACGCAACGATAGAGCAAAGTGCCGTTGCGAGCATCATATAGTGCAACAATCTGTAAATCAGCCTCATCTACGATTTGGTTTAAGCTTTTTTCTCTGTGCTGGCCGCATCTTCTCCCTTGTCTTCCTGAGCAGGCTGCCCGGCTTCCTTTCCGTCGCCCGAGAGGGAGATTCCACTCAGTTCGGTCCGGCAGAAGAGCAACAGCGAGATGACCCCACAGGTGATGCAGGAGTCGGCGAAATTGAACACCGGACTGAAGAAGATGTAATGCTCACCGCCCCAGAAGGGCAGCCACTGTGGCAGGTCGGTCTCGAAGATGGGGAAGTAGAGCATATCGACCACCTTTCCGTAAAAGGCATCCTCGTAGCCCTGTCCCCATGGCACGAAGTGTGCGATGCTATCGGGTGTGGACAGCGAGAATATCTTTCCGTAGAAGATGCAGTCGATAAGATTTCCGGCGGCCCCTGCCATCACAAGGGCGAGGCACACCACATACACCCATCTGGCATTTGCCTTCACCTGCCGATAGAGATACACCCCTATCACTGCGATGGCCGCCATGCGGAAGAGCGTGAGGGCCAGTTTGTTGATGAATGTCATGCCATAGGCCATGCCATTGTTCTCGACAAAGGAGATGTAGAACCAGTCGGTGATACGTATCGACTCGTGCAGATACATATTGGTCTTGACCTCGACCTTGATGATTTGGTCGATGACAAGGATGAGGATGATGGCCCCCAGGGCCACCCACCCCTTGATAGCATGTTTGTTCTCTGTCATCAGAATTTCTTGCGTGCTATTTTCGACTGCACGCTGAGTGTGGCATGAGGCACGGCGCGGAGCCTCTCTTTGGGAATGAGCTCACCCGTGATCCTGTCGATGCCGTAAGTCTTGTTCTCGATGCGGACGATGGCAGCCTCAAGCCCCTGGATGAACTTCTGCTGACGGCTGGCCAGCTGTACTAGTTCCTCCTTGCTCTGCGTGGCACTTCCTTCTTCGAGCACCTTGTAGGTGGGCGAGGTGTCGTCTACGTCGTTGCCATCGGCATTCATGAGTTGCTTCATCATCTGGTTGTAGTCATTATAGGCCAGTTTGAGTTTTTCGTTGATAATCGCGCGGAACTCCTCGAGTTCCTCGTCGCTGTAGCGTTTTTTCTCAGCCATAATACTAAATTTTAAGTTGATGCTCCACACCCTCTCACCGCCAGGGGTGTTGGGATGCGGAGCATGTCGAATAAAGATTATTTTGTTTTTTCCACTTTGATTCTGAGGTTCATCTCGTCGAACGACACCTCGGTACCGTCGTTAGGCTCGAAAGAGATGCTGTCGGCCAGCACCTGAGTCATGACGAAGTCGCCAAACTCGCCACAAGCCTCCTGGATGGCCTTGTTGGGCTCGATGGTCACATCGATGCGGTCGGTGATCTCGAGGCCGGAGTCCTTCCTGATGTTCTGGATGCGGTTGATGAGTTCGCGGGCCAGTCCTTCCTTCCTGAGCGAGTCGGTGAGTTGCACCTCGAGTGCCACGGTGAGGTTGCCCTCGTTGGCCACGAGCCATCCGGGGATATCCTCGCTGATGATTTCCACGTCGGCGGCATCGATGTCGATGTTTTGTCCCTCGACCACGATCTGGAGTTTTCCCTCGTTCTCGAGCTGGGCTATCTGGTGCTGCTCGAGCGAGCCCATGGCAGCGGCCACGCCCTTCATCAGCTTGCCATATTTCTTGCCCATGGTGCGGAAGTTGCACTTCACTTTCTTCACGAGCAGTCCCTCCTCCTCGGCGAAGTCGAGTTCCTTCACGTTCACCTCGTTGAGGATGGTGTCGGCCACGGCCTCAATGTGCTTGCGCTGCTGTTCGTCGACGGCGGGAATCATGATGCGCTGGAGCGGCTGCTTCACCTTGATGTTCACCTTACGGCGCAGGGCGAGCACCATCGACGAGATCTTCTGCGACATCTCCATCTGTGCCTCCAGTTCGGCATTATGGTATCCATCTCCGGTGGGGAACTTCTCCAGGTGCACGCTGTCGGCGGTAGCCCTGCCGGTAGCCTTTGCCAGGTCGAGGTAGAGCCGGTCGGCATAGAATGGTGAGAAGGGCGCGAGGAGTTTGGCCACGGTCTCCAGGCAGGTATAGAGGGTCTGGAAAGCGGCCAGTTTGTCGTTGTCCATCTCCTTGCCCCAGAAACGTTTGCGGTTGATGCGCACATACCAGTTGGAGAGGTTGTCGCACACGAACTCATCGATCATTCGTCCGGCCTTTGTCGGCTCAAAGTCGGCGAGGCTCTCGTCCACGGCCTTCACCAACGTGTTGAGTTTCGAGATAATCCAGCGGTCGCTCTCCGGTCGCTCCTCCACGGGCACGTCGGGCTGCGAGTAGTCGAAGCCGTCGACATTGGCATACAGGGCGAAGAAGGAGTAAGTGTTGTAGAGTGTTCCGAAGAACTTGCGTCTCACCTCGTCCACGCCCTCGGGGTCGAATTTCAGGTTGTCCCAAGGCTGCGAGTTGGTCATCATGTAGAATCGCAGTGCGTCGGCGCCATACTTCTCGATGGTCTCGAAGGGGTCGACGGCATTTCCAAGGCGCTTGCTCATCTTGTTGCCTTTGGCATCGAGCACCAGACCTGTGGAGACGACGTTCTTGAAGGCCACGCTGTCGAAAATCATCGTGGCGATGGCATGCAGGGTGAAGAACCATCCACGTGTCTGGTCCACGCCCTCGCTGATGAAGTCGGCGGGGAAGGCCTTTCCCTTGTCCACGGCTTCGGCATTCTCGAATGGGTAGTGGGCCTGGGCGTAGGGCATCGAGCCCGAGTCGAACCACACGTCGATGAGGTCGGTCTCCCTCTTCATGGGCTTGCCGGTTGAGCTCACGAGCGTGATCTGGTCGACGTAAGGACGGTGCATATCGATGCGGTCGTAGTTCTCGCGCGAGTAGTCGCCAGGCACGAAGCCTTTTTTCTTGAGCGGGTTCTCGCTCATCACGCCTGCCTCTACGGCCTTCTCAATCTCGTTGTAGAGTTGCTCGAGCGAACCGATGCAGATGGTCTCCCCATCGTCCTCGTTGCGCCAGATGGGCAGCGGAGTGCCCCAAAAGCGGCTGCGGCTGAGGTTCCAGTCGTTGAGGTTGTCGAGCCAGTTGCCGAATCGTCCCGTACCGGTCGACTCCGGTTTCCAGTTGATGGTGTGGTTGAGTTCCGACATACGCTCCTTGCTGGCGGTGCTGCGGATGAACCAGCTGTCGAGCGGGTAGTAGAGCACGGGCTTGTCGGTGCGCCAGCAGTGTGGGTAGTTGTGGGTATGCTTCTCGATCTTGAAGGCCTTGTTCTCGGCCTTGAGGTCCATGCAGATGCTGATGTCGAGGGTCTCGGCATCGGGTGCGAGCGACTCGTCGTAGGCATTCTTCACATACCTTCCGGCATAGCGCTGCCACAGGTCGAGGTCGATATAGTTGGCCACGAACTCCGGGTCGAGGTCGTCGGTGACGAAATATTTGCCCTGCAGGTCGACGACGGGGCGCTCACGCTGCTTCTTGTCGATCATCACGATGGGCGGCACTCCTGCCTTCTTGGCCACGAGGGCGTCGTCGGCACCGAAGTTGGGAGCGATGTGCACGATGCCCGTACCATCCTCGGTGGTGACGTAGTCGCCGGGGATGACGCGGAAGGCCCCACCAGTGAGCGGTTTCACCATGGGCAAGAGCTGCTCGTATTCCATTCCCACGAGGTCGGTGCCTTTATACCGTGCCACGACCTTCCAGGGGATGATCTTGTCGCCCTTCTTGTAGTCGGCCAGACTGGCGTCGCGTCCTTTCTCATTGAGATAGGCCGAGGTCCTGGCCTCTGCCATCACGAGGGTTACGGGCTCGCCGGTATAGGGATTATAGGTCTGAACGGCCACATAGTCGATTTTTGGGCCCACGCAGAGCGCCGAGTTGGCGGCCAGCGTCCAGGGTGTGGTGGTCCACGCGATGAAGTAGGGCTTGCCCCATTCCGTCATCTCGGGCTTGGGGTTCTTCATGGCAAACTGTGCCGTGACAGTGGTGTCCTTCACGTCGCGGTAGCATCCGGGCTGGTTGAGCTCATGGCTCGAGAGTCCGGTTCCGGCAGCGGGCGAATAGGGCTGAATGGTATATCCCTTGTAGAGCAGGTCTTTGTCGTAGAACTGCTTGAGGAGCCACCACAGCGTCTCGATATATTTGTTGTCGTAGGTGATATAGGGGTCGTTGAGGTCGACCCAATAACCGATTTTCTCGGTGAGGTCGTCCCACTCCGAGGTGAATTTCATCACATTCTCGCGGCAACGCTGGTTGTAGTCTTCAATGGAGATATACTTCTCGCTTTCGTGGTTGTCGATATCTGCCTTGGTGATGTTGAGTTCCTTCTCCACACCCAGTTCCACGGGCAGTCCATGGGTGTCCCACCCTGCCTTGCGCTTCACCTGGAAGCCTTTCATTGTCTTGTATCGGTTGAAGGTGTCTTTGATGGTGCGTGCCAGCACATGGTGAATGCCAGGGTGTCCGTTGGCCGAGGGAGGTCCCTCGAAGAACACAAATTCAGGGCATCCTTCACGCTCTTTCACCGATCTTTCGAAGACGTTGTTCTTTTTCCACTCCTGCAGGATAGCATTGTTGACATCGGTCAGGTTGAGACCTTTGTACTCTGCGAATTTTTTGGTCATATCTCTTTTATCGATAAAGTATTGTTCTTTTTCGCACTCTTTTCGTGCGCAAAAAGGTCTATTCTTATTTTTAAGGTGCAAAATTACGAATAAGGTGGCGAAAAACCAAATTTATTTGTAAAATTCCGAAACGAGAGATTTTTTATTGAAGTTTCGCATTCGCTCATCTTTTTGGAGTTCAGGAGTTCAGGAGTTGCAGGAGTTCAGACAATAGCCCGGATTCACCCATTAAGCGGACTACAAATAGAATCGCGGGCTTCGTTTGAAACCCGCGATTCTGAGTGGTTGGCCCTGAGGCCATGCTGATGTATGCTCCGGCTTATTCCGGCATCATGAATATCGTGGCATGGTTCTTCGACTTGACGATGACCTTCTTCAGGAAGTTGGAGATCTGCTTTGTCGTTGTCTGCTCCACGAGGGCCTTGTAGTTGGAGTGGGTGTCGATGCCATAGCGGTTGTAGCGGGCAATGACGCCAAGCCAGTACCTGTTGGTGGCAGCATCGATGTCGGCCTGCTTCAGCATGGCTTGCTTCACCTTGTTCAGGTCTTCTTCGCTGGGAGCCTTGAGCATGGCATCCATACCTTTCTTGAACTCGGGAAGAGCGGCCTCGGCCTTCTCGGGGTTGAGCTGTGCCGAACCCTGGATGGTGATGTACGACACGCCGTTGTCGGTGTCGACATCGCTCTCTGCGCCAGCATGATAGGCGGCCGACATACGCTCCCTGATCTCACGTTCGTAAATCATCTCGAGCATCTTGCCCGAAATGTCGGCGAGCACGTTGTTCTGCGGGTTGTATTTGAGCGCCTTCGAGCGCCAGATCTCAGCAGCCTCGGCCTGTGGGTTCTCCATCTTCTTGGTGAAGCGGTTGGTGAGCTCGCCATTGACGAAGGTGCGGATTTCCTTGCCCTTGAGGTCGGCCGTTCCCTTGGAGGGGAGCGATGCGATATACTGCTCGATATATTCGCGGAGCTGTGCCTCGTCGAAATTGCCTGCGAACACGAAATTGAAGTTGGCGGCATTGGAGTAGAGCTCACGGGCTATCTGAATCACGCGGTCGATGTTCACCTTCTCCAGTTGTTCGGCGGTGGGCACCATGAAGAGCGGGTTGTGTCCGTATATGGTGCTCATGGTCGAGTCTTGGAACACCACCGAGCTGTTGAGTCCGATGTTCTTGAGCTGTGTAGCGAGCAAGCCACGGATGTTGTTGAATGCATTCTCGTCCTTGTTGAGGTTGGTGAAGCTGAGGTATACGAGCTGCATCATGGTCTCCAGGTCTTTGGGAGTGGAGTTGGCCGAGAGCGAGTGGATGGTGGAATTGATGCTGAACGAAGTGCCCACCTGCTTGCCCGACAAGGCCTTCTGCAACTCATTGACGCTGAAGTTGCCCAGTCCGCACTGCGAGAGGAACACGTCGGCGAGCTGCATCTGCATCTGGTCGTCTTTTCCATAGACCGAGAAACCGCCATCCGAGGTGGCCTGCATCAGGATCTCATCGGCGTTGAAGTCGGTGTGCTTCAGCATCACCTTGGCGCCATTCGAGAGGAGGAGTTCCTTGTATCCAAGAGCAGCGTTGGTTGTTTCTTTCACGATGCTGCCCTTCTTTGGTAACTCGCTCAGGAGCGGCTCCTGCTTCACATTGTCGACATATGCCTCCAGAGTCTCTGCCCTTACACCATCAGCCACTTTCTTCATATCGGCTGGGGTGAAGAGTTGCTTTCCTTCCACATCCTGCAAGAGTGCAAGGGCCACGAAGTTGGTGTCGGAGTCGAGAATCATCTGCTGTGCCACGGCGTTGATCACATCCACGGTGAGCATCGGGGCATACTGCTTGAGGGTCTCATGCTCCCACTCTATCGAGGGGATGGGCTCGTTGTCGAGGAAGTTGGTCACATACTGCTGACAGAAGTTGTTGGTAGGCGTCTTCTCGCGGTTGTTGTACATTTTCTCTACCTGACTCAGGATCTCATCCCTTGCCCTGTCGTATTCGGTGGCGGTGAAGCCATGGTCTTTCACCCTTTTCACCTCGCGCAAAGCAGCTGCCAAAGCCTCGAGGTCCTTGCCCTCCTTGGGCACCACCTGCAGCTGCAGGGCATCCTTCGTGCGCGACACGAGATAGGTGGTAAAGGATGCGCCGGAGTTACTGAACGGGCACTCGGGCTTTATGGCCTCTTCAGAGAAGCGGGTGTTGAGCATTTGGCTGATGGCACTCTTGGCGTAGTCGACCACATAGTACGACATGTCGCTCTTCATCTCGTCGGGCACGGGGTCAAACTTCATGAAAGCGAGGAAGATGCTCAACTGCTGCTCCTTGTCCTTACCCACGAGATAGATGCCCTCGTTGTTGTCGGGCACCTCCACGGGCTCTACCTTGGCGGCGTTAGCAGGCACCTTGATGCCGCCAAAGAGTTCCTTGATCTTCTGCTCGGTGCGGTCCACATCGATGTCGCCAACGATGATGATACCCTGATTGTCGGGACGATACCACTTGCGGTAGTAGGCCCTGAGGGTCTCGGGCGAGCATCCGTCGATCACCTCCATCAGTCCGATGGGGAAACGGTGGCCGTATTTCGAACCGGGATAGAGGTTGGGCAACTCATTTTCCAGAATCTTCTGGGTGCCCTTGATGCGCATGCGGTACTCATTGTGCACCACGTCGCGCTCCTCGTCGATGGCCTTCTCGTTGAGGGTGATGCCGTTCGACCAGTCCTTGAGGATGAGCATACACGAGTCGAGGGCCGAAATACGGGTGGTGGGCACATCTTGAATGTAGTACACAGTCTGGTCGGTGGAGGTGTAGGCATTCAGGTTGCGGCCATACTCCACGCCGATGGAGCGCAGGTACTCCTGAAGGCTATTGTCCTTGAAATGCTCCGTGCCATTGAAGGCCATGTGCTCGAGCAAGTGAGCGAGACCCCGCTGGTCGTCGTTCTCCTGCACCGAACCCACTCGCTGGGCGATATAGAAACTGGCCACATGCTCAGGATAGTTGTTGTGGCGGATGTAATAGGTCAGGCCATTGTCCAACTTTCCCTTTCTCACCTGGGGGTCGACGGGAATGGTCTGAGCCTGTGCAGCAACGCAGAACAGCAGTAGTGCGGCTGCGAAAAGTTTTCTCATTGTCATGTTAATGCTGATTGATAATAGTTGAAGTTATTGTTTGCAAAATTAGTACAAAACGATGATATTTCGCCGTTTTTATCATATTTTCACACAAAAAGTGCCGTTTTTTCTCGAATCTTGTCGTCGATGATTGCTTACATCTGCTCATTTGACGCATAATAACAGGAAAAACTACAGAAAAACGGTGCTTATTTTTCCTCATATTGCAAAATAATGTTAAACCAACAAACTTTTATAGTACTATGTATTGCAAGGTACTATAAAAATACCTACTTTTGCAATGTCGGATACCTTTGGCCACGGTTTCCGGCAAGACAAAGCGGTTTTTGAGGTAGCGGAAGCGAGATGCAGACACCTATTATCTATATAGGTCATGCATTGACCTCGAGACCGAAGTTAAAAATCAATCATTCAGAAGCGTTATGAATATCGACAATGCGAAATCACAGATGCGCAAGGGGATGCTCGAATACTGCGTCCTTTTGCTGCTCCGTCGCCAGCCTTCCTACGCCAACGACATTATCAAGCAACTGAAGGATGCCGACCTGATTGTGGTGGAGGGCACGCTCTATCCTCTTCTGAGCCGCCTGAAGAAAGACGGCCTGCTCACCTACGAGTGGCAGGAGTCGTTTCAAGGTCCGCCCCGCAAGTATTATGCCATGACCGACGACGGCGCCCTTGCCCTGCGAGAGATGGACGCCACCTGGAATGCCCTGACCCGCACGGTAGAACTGCTGAAGAACTCGATCGTGACCTCCACGTAGAACCGGAAAGAACCACACGGTTTGAGCATCTTACCAACAACTATTCATCATCACCAAAAAACAGACAACAATGAAAAAGAATATCACCGTCAATATTTTCGGTACCCTCTACCCCATCGACGAGGATGCCTACGAACTGCTGCAGCGTTACAATGAGAACATGCGCAGATATTACAGCCGCAGGGAAGGCGGCGAGGAGATCGCCGACGATGTGGAGCATCGTGTGGCCGAACTGCTGAGCGAGTACCGCTCAAAAGGCGTGATGGCCATCACCATCGAGCATGTGAAGGAAATCATCGACCGCATCGGCGACCCCCAGCAGATGGATGCCGAGGCCATGGGCGATGAGGCAGGTGGTGGCTCCACTCCCCCACCCTTCGACAATCAGACCGATGGCCAGCAGGGCCAGACCGGTCAGACCCCGCCACCGCCACCAGGCTACGACCCCGCCTACAATGCAGGCGACAACACTCTCAGCCGCAAGGTTTTCCGCGACCCCGACGACCGCATCCTCGGTGGTGTGCTCTCAGGTCTGAGCCACTACTTTGGCATCAGCGACCCCTTGGTGCTCCGCGTGATCTTCATCGTGCTGCTCTTCATCTCGTTCAGTGTGGCTGCCATCATCTACCTGATAGCATGGGTGCTGATACCCGAGGCCATAACCCCCGAAGACCGCCTGCGTATGTATGGCAAGCCCGTGACCGCGAAGACGCTCAACGAGGAACTGATGCGTGGGATGAAAGGAGCCAATGAGTTTGTGAACAACCCCAATACCCGTGACAATGCACGCGGCTGCCTCTCGGCGCTGGCCAAGATCGTGCTGCTGATCATCGGCGGATTCTTCGCCCTGATATTGGGAAGCATTCTCATCAGTCTCCTCATCGCCCTCATTGCCGCTGTCTTCGGACTCTCGATAGCCGCCATATTTGGCGACCTGGCTCCCATCAACATCGCCGGTGCCGAAATCCACCTCTCGCAACTGCTGGAGTCGATACCCACCTCATTGACCATCCTGGGCATCATCTCTACGCTGCTGGTCATCGGACTGCCCCTCTATGGTCTGATCCGACTGCTTGTGAACCGCAGCAACGAGCACAATCTCTCTACCGCGGTAAAAGCCAGCCTCATCGCCATCTGGCTGCTGAGCGCAGGTGCGATGATCGGCTCGTTCATCGCCATTGGCCATAAGATTGCCTCCGAGGCCGTGAAGATAGAGCAACGGCAAAACACCCACAACGGCATCTACATGCCCCGCTACACCTGGCGTGTGCTCGACCGCATGGGATGGACGGCAGAGCAACTTGAAGGTACTGACCGTTGGATTGAGGACGATGGCATCTTGCCCAACGGCGAGATGGGCAGCTTCATCTCGCTTGAGGCAAAGAACAATCCCAACAACATGCACTACGACCTGCGCAAGACCCTCAATCTGCAGCCCGGCACCTACAAGATAGAAGGATGGGCACGAGCCGACGGCGAAGGCAATGCCCTCTATGTGGTGAGCAACAACAACAGAGACACGCTGCGCGTGGCCGTTCCCAAATTCGAGAAGGTGAACAATCCCACCGACACCACCGAGGTGGTGCTCTACAGCAACGACGGCAGCCGCGACTGGAGCCACGTGGAAGGTGAATTCGTAGTAAGCGAGCCTAGCACGGTGAGCTACGGCATCACCAACAAAAGCGCATTCAACACCACGCCGTGGAACAGCCACAAGGTGAGCATCGGCGAGGTGAGCATCGTCACAAAATGATGGAAGAAGGTGTGTCAAAATGATTTTTTAGTCGCCTACGGCGAGAACCATTGGCTGATGTGCAAAGCGCACTCATTCACTTTTGACACACCCTCTTCAGAAGTAGAGCGAACGCGAAACTTCAACCTTTGGGATTACCAGATCATGTCGCGGATGGCAAGGAGAAGCTCCACTTGTGATGGCGAGAGCGAGTCGGCATGCCATTTCGATTTCTGCTCTTCGAGCCACCGCGCCATCTGATACTCCTCGGTGAAGAGGGCAAGCGGCTCGCGGTGCTGACAAAGCACGAACTCGCGCACCTCCTCCAAACGAAGAAGCCACTTATCGGAAGATGGGCTCTCTGGGCTTTCTTGAGAGGATGGGCCTTCTTGAGAGGATGGGCAAGATGGGCTTAATGGGCACTCTGGGCTTAATGGGCCCTCAGAGGACTCCGAATACTCTGAATTTTCCGAATACTCTGAGTTTTCTGAATACTCTGAATTTTCTTGCTCTTCTGGCTCTTGTGTTTCGTTGAGGAAGATTTCTACGGGGGGCTCTTCGGGATTGTCGGGAGCGATGAAGGGCGACTCCTCTTCCATCGCAAACAAAGCGATGGGTGGGTCGGCAACGATTTCTGGGGTCACGGCAGCCAAAGCCTCATCATCCTCCTGAGCAAGAGAGGGCTCCGAGGACTCCGAAAACTCTGAAGACTCTGAAAACTCGGAGGGCTCTGAAAGCTCGGAGGGCTCGGAGGACTCTAAAGTCTCTAAAGTCTCTGTAGCCTCTTGAGAGGCAGCAATGGCTGGAGGAGGTGCAGTCTCGCCTATTTCCTGATTATCGGAAAGATTTTCGGGGATGTTCTGGAATTGCTCGTAGAGGTCGATGATTTCCTTGAAAGCCTTGCGCTTCGACTCGGCCCAGTTCGACTTGGTATCGTAATCCTTTCTCTTTCTTGCAAACCAGTAGGCCAGGCGCTTTTCCTCGGCATTGTTCTTGGCCGACGGCAACCGGTGATTGGTCTCCACAAAACTACGGAACGCCTCCAGGTCGACCTCGAAATTGTTGCGGACCGGGCGCACCTGCTCCGGGGCGTATTCCCTGTCGGCAAGGCCATAATAGCCAAATCCGAATTTCCTGAATTTGTCTTTTGCGATAGAGATGACCGACGACAACTCGTTCTTCCCCAGCGACTCGTTGTATGGATACTGGTTGAGCACGTCGAGTATCTCGTCGCTCTCCATGGGCCGGTCGTATTGGCTGAGCACCTTGTAGATAATATCCACATTGCTTCCGAAATAAGGCAGTTGCCACTCCGAGAGGGCATACAGTCCTTTCTTCCCATTGTTCACGAACCTCGGGTCTTTGTTGAGTGCGAGCGAGACGGTGGCTTTCACGTATTTCCTGCCATCTTCCGAATTGATAATCTCGGTGAGCCGCTTGAGCGAAATCGGACTCTGCCCGTTGTTCGACAGTATGATATACAGGCGGTCGGCGAGCGGTCGCTCCACTTTCTTCGGCACGTTGACACAGCCCTCCTCATCGGTCTCGAGCCCCAGTTCGCCCACCACGATTTTTCGCAGGATGTCGGTGGCCAGTGCCAGGTCGGCCTCCTCTTCCACACCTGGATACTGCTGCACGATGAAGTCGCGGGGATTGACCATGTGGTTTTCCACCGACTTGGCATACACCTCGTCACGGAATCCGTAGAACATCGTGCGGAAGGCATATTTGTCGTCGAGCATTCTGCCGACAAGGTAGATGTGGTTCCAACGGTCGGCCTTTGCCGTGAGCAGGCTGCGGGGATAACCACCCATGGCGGCATACCGATGTGCGAGCAACTTACCCAAGAAGGCGATGATGCAGGTTGGCGAGAGCAGCAGGTGCTCGTCGACCGCCAACTGCATGACGTTCTTGCTGTCCTCACTGATGAAGTCGTCGTCGGGATAGTCGGCCACACCTTTTCTGGCCTCCTCGTCGTCCATCACCATTCGTGCGCATCGGTCGATGGCCTCCCACCCTGCTGTGGAATCGAAGAGGGCATCGAAGATGGTGTTCGAGTAGGTGGCAATGGTATAGGCCGAGCGGTCGATGGGCGTGCTGTCGAGTTCCACCCTGCCCTCGAAGATATCATACCTGTTGAGAAACGCCCTCATCTCGGCCCTCGACTTGTTGTGGATGATGAATTGCTGCAGCACATAGAGCATGGGCAGCCTCTGGTGCGCCTCGTAGAATTGGCGTATGAAGTCGTCGTCGTCGAAAGCCCCTTTCGTGAGCTGCACGAAGATGCGGTATCCCAGCATTTCGGGCTGCTGCTTGAGCAGTTCCACCTCGCGGAGCATCACTTGCTTCACCCCCACGAAATGTTCCACCGATGTTTTCCCCACATTGTAGAGAATCATGATGCGGTCGTCGTTCTCATAGAGGAAGTCGCGCAGGAAGATGTTCACCGGCACCTGCGAGAGCGCATTGGCAATCACGGTCAGTCCCCTTTGGCGTGAGGAGAAGAGCTCATTCAGTTTGTTCTCATAAACCAGCGACAGGAGTTGCATCTCCCTCTCACTGAGCGAGTCGAGGAGTTGCTCGCCCTTCAACTTCTCTGCGATGGGGTCCATGAACAGTTTTCCCGAAATATTGGGCAGGTGGTCTACCTGAGCGGTCCTTGCCACCAGTTCGTCGACCTCGGCCAGACAAGGCGACTGCGGCGAGAAGAGCCTGCGCAGCCCGTTTTTGTATTTTCTCAAGTCGAAGAGCGTGCGCAGTCGTGCCTTGACGAGGATGTTGTAGGTTCGTCGTGAGATATTCCCGCTTCTGAGGAGGTCTTCCACAGAAATGGATTTCATTTGCTGGTCGTTCATAACAAAAGATTTATTAAGTCGTTAAGATAGGGGCGTGGACTATCCACAGATAGCGACAGACACGCGTCTACGGCACAAAGATAACAATAAATCTGCGCTTTCACAAGCGGGCACACCGTGAAAAAATCATAAAAAAAACGACAACAAGCTGAATTCATGCCTGTTGCCGTCAGTCAACCATTAATCTTATGAAAAACAATCCTATGCTTTCTCCTTATTCCAAGTAGCGGCAGAAGAGGTTGTCCATCTTCGCACTGCCTGGAGGGAGCTATCTTGCGAAGTGCTGATTACCCAAAAATCTTGTGGGTTTTCTCTTTGATTTGGGCCACGGTTCCGAGGAAGCGAACGGCCATCAGAAACATATCCATAATCTTTATCTTTTAATTCTTGTTGTTTTGTTTTTACACTGCAAAATTAGCACTGTGTGGGCACACAGCCAAAGAATTTGGGTAAAGAAAGTCCTTGGATAGGTTTTTCTTGACTTGCGTCAATTATGCCTGCCAATGGTTCATCTTTTCAGTCTCGACTGGTAGTCGCCGCTCCGTTTCAAGTAGGTCATGAGCAGGAACACGCCGACAAACGAGATGACGATGGCCAGGAGTATGGACCCTTGGCAGAAGGTGTCGTAGAGTCCATGCAGCAAAGCCGGTATGGCCACGGCCAGGAAATAGAGGGCGTGGCGGTAGCGCGGGTAAAGGTTGGCGAAGGCGAGGAAATAGCCTGCTATACCACACCAGATGGCATGGAGGAAAGGCAGGCTGGTGAGCCGGGCGATATTGCCATAGAACGCCGAGGTGTAGTCGAGCTGCGTGTTCACGGTGGTTTGGTATTGCACCCCCTCGAACACGCCGAAGGCGATACCCGCCATGAGTCCGTAGAACACCAGTGTACGGGGCAGCAACGGCTCCTTGGCTCTTGCAAGGATGATGAGGAGCGGCACCATCTTGGCCAGTTCCTCTGTGAGTCCCACGCCGAAGACGAAGCCCAGCAGGTCGATGGGGAAAGGTGCCTCGGTGAGGGCGTAGAAGGGATTGAACCTGACGAGGCCGAAGATGTCCCACACCACGAACACGAAGATGTGCGTGAGGAAGAACACGGTGATGGTGGTGCGCAGGGTCACCTGTGGTGTCTTGAAGAAATAGTAGAAGAAGAGTCCCCAGATGGCCGAGAAATAGAGCGCCATGATGTAGAACACCCCTATCTCGGGCATTGGGATGAGGAGCATGAGCGTGGGAAAGAGGCCTACGATGGCGAGCACCAGCAAGCGCTTGTCCTGCATCCACTCCCGGTTGACGAGGCTCTCTTTGGGCACGATGAGGTCGCCTCCGATTTTCCGCAGTTGCCGCATCACTCCTCCGTCATGCCTCACATAGGTCTTTATCCCTTTCTTTCTGAGGAAGAAGGCCACGGTGGCCGTCTCGCCCGTTTGGGCGTCTTTGGCCACGTCGTGCTCCACCACAGAGCCCTGGTTCACATATTCGGCCACGACGCCCTCGTCGTAAGGACCATATTGTTTGTTGTTCCTGATGATGTAAAGCATGATGGTTGGGATAATGGGAGTTAGATCATGTAGCCAAGGACTCTTATTGTCGGGGCTGCTATTTGTCTTTTTTGAGCTTGAAACTCACGGGAACGTTCATTCTCGTGCGCACACTGATGCCATTGTGCCTGCCTGGTTTCCATTTCGGCATGGACAAGACGGCATTCACCGACTCGCGGTCGAGGCCTGGCGACACGGGCGAGATGACCGAAGGCGTGGACACCGACCCGTCGCGCTCGACGATGAACGACACCACCACCCGTCCTTGTATGCCCATTTGCTCCTCGTATTCAGGATATTTCACCACACGGGTCAGGAATTCGGCAATGTCTTTCATACCACCGCTAAACTCCGGCATCTCATCCACCACGTCGTAAACCATTGTGGTGTCGACAATATTGGCCGGGGAGACGATTTGCTTTGACGTGACCAATCCTTCCACATCTTTCACCTTTCCTTTCTCCGCCAATTTTTTCACTCCCCTTTTCATATACTTTTTGGCGTTCTGCATAGGCAGCACAGTCAGTTGGTCATACCCTTCTCCATTCTCCGGATTAGGAATGTTGAACACCAGCCCTTGAGGTATCAGACAAGCCTGGTCGGGGAACGGGTCATACACGTATTGGAAATAGGGATTGTAATGGGCTATCTCATCCATGAGGTCTCCTCGCATAAGGCTATAGACCAGATACGACAGGATGTCCTTTGCGGTGAGCACTTTGTCGTTGACGATGTCATAGGTGAAGAGCGTCAGTTTCCGTTCCTCGGGAAGATAACTGTTGCCGTCTCTCTTGATGCTCAGCGTGGAGAACGACAAATAGCGGTCTTTCTCTCCACCCAGTTGGTGGACGGTCAGTTTCACGTACTGCCGTTGCAGTCCCTCCTCATCGGGATTGACGTCGATTTGCCGTCCGAGGCTCTTGGTGTAGAGTTCAAGTCCCTCTGAGGCCGAAGTGGCATTGTTGCCGAAAAGCGTCGAGCAGAGATAGCTTTGCAGGGCCAGGGCCTTCGACCCCGAGATATATTCGGGCCACTCAAGACTGAGAGAGAGGTTGGTCAGTTGCTTACCATTGCGGTAGAGGTGCTGACTGACGAAATAGTCGGTCTTGTATTTCATGGGCACCACTTTGTCCTGAGCATGCGCCGTGGCGGCCATCCCGAGGAACAAGGCCACGAGGAGCGTCATGGCGAGTGGAGTGATTGGTCGTTGTAGTTTCATAACAGCATGAATATTGTTGTTGATATTGGTTCTGGGTGAGTTCCTTTTCCCTTCTCCCCCCTCCTATCAGGAGGAGAGCAGGGTGAGGTCCTTTCCATCCCCCCTCCTTCCAGGAGGAGAGCAGGGTGAGGTCCTTTCCATCCCCCCTCCTTCCAGGAGGAGAGCAGGGTGAGGTCCTTTCCATCCCCCCTCCTTCCAGGAGGGGCCGGGGGAGGTGTCAGGGTGTCACGGTGATATGCAGGCAGGTTTGCTTGGTCTCGTATCTCACGTAGCACCTGTTGCGGTTTCTCAGTTTGTCGACCACCTCGCCGAGCAGGTATTTCATCTGTGCCTGCGAGGCCTTCTTTCCACCCAAGTACTTGAACCTGCGGTAAGAGAGGTCGAAGGTGGTGGCATGGCAGTGGGCCGAGTTGGCCACGGCATTGCTGTTCACCTTCATCAGGCTTCTCACGTCGGCTTTAGTGCGCAGCACCGAGGTGACGATGATCTTATACTCCCCCATCTTGTGTTTCCGCATCGACTTCTGGAAATTCTTCCCGATATCCTTCAGCAGTTTGGCGGCATCGGATGTGAGGTAAGGCACCGAATGGGTGAGCGGGTCGATGGTGTAGTATTTGCATTCCTCGATATGCTTGAGGTGGCGCTTCACACGCTTGAGGTCGTCTCTGGTCTCCAGGGGTTCGATGCCATATTTCTTGGCCGCCGCCAACTGGTGCGGGTTGTTGTCGTTGAAATGGAAGGGGAAGGTCTCCGGCACGGCATCCCGATGGCTGGCACAGGCAGAGAGAAAGAGGCTGGCGATGAAGACAAAGATATGATATGGTCGCTGAGTTCTCACTTTATTCGATATTTGATGCAAAGTTACGAATAAATGAGAGAAATGCAAAAGGAAAGCTTGCTTTTCTTTTCATTTCCGAATGACAGTAACTTCGGCGAAGCCAAAGTTACGAATAAATGAGAGAAACGCAAAAGGAAAGCTTGCTTTTCTTTTCATTTCCGAATGACAGTAACTTCGGCGAGGCCAAAGTTACGATTAAGTGAACGAAACGCCAAATATATTCAAGCATTTCTGAGCAGGAGTTTGCATGACCTCCCCCTTCCCCTCCTGAGAGGAGGGGGGACAGTTTGCCTGGCTAATCACTCCCCCCTCCTCTCAGGAGGGGCCGGGGGAGGTCACCCCCGAATCATCCCCCCTCCTCTCAGGAGGGGCCGGGGGAGGTCACCCCCGAATCATCCCCCCTCCTCTCAGGAGGGGGCGGGGGGAGGTCACCAATTACAAGGCCAGGGGAAGGCCACCCCCCGAAGCCATGTTAACTTCCTGAAAATGTGTCAAAAGCTGCGCAAGGCACTAAAAATTGTTAATTTCACTGTCATCGGGCGTATCCTTCGGAAAAAAGCCTTAACTTTGTAAGTTACAAAACCATGCGACCATGAACAACCGTGCACTTATCCATATCCGTTTCCTTGTATTAGTCCTTTTCCTGGGTCTCATCTGCCCATGTGCGATGGGGCAAGAAGCCCGTTCCGACTTCTCCCGCCTTTCATCGAAGGTGATTAAAGGTGATGCCGACAACGATGGCCTCATCAACATGATCGACGTGACCGTGGTCATCAACTATATTCTGGACAAGAAACCTGAGGATTTCTTTTTCGCAGGTGCCGACACCAACAACGACGGCTTCATCAACATGACCGATGTGACCAACATCATCAACATTATTCTCCATGGTGGGTCCTCCGACTCTGGCGACCCGAGTCTGCCCACCGACGACCCCGAGGGCGGCGATCCCGGCTCGGGTTTCTAAATCATTTGATCATTTCTATGACTCAACTTTAGCAGTTGAGAGAAGTTGAGCGAATGCGGAACTTCAATTCTATAAATCAAGAAAGACTGAAAATCAAGAAATACCCTCTGCTTTTTTCAGTTCACTTTCAAGGAAGTTGTAGACGTAACCTGAGCTTTGAAAATAAAGACCTGTTTGGGGATTGGAGAGTTTCTCAAAAAGACGCGATGTGTAAACGGCATCGAAAGCCTCGGCCATCGTGAATCCCCGCTCTTCCATGAGGCGAGCAATGAGGTCTTTCACGATTTCCTCTTTCATGTTTTGGAATTCTGCCTGAGATACGTTCATAGTTTCTGTAGTTTATCAATAGCGCGACCAAAATCCTTATTGGGTTTCGACATACTCAGGTCAATACACTTGATGTCTACAGTTGAACCGTGGTATAGTATCATAGAGCCCCCCCTTCCTTTGACAATAGGCCTGCAAGGTTTGGAGATTCTCATCGAGCGAGAGTGTGTGCATGATGCCATAGTGCTTCTCGCAGAGGGTCAGTGCACCATATCGGCTAAGGTAGCGATAAGCCTCTGCTTCGGAAATCTTGCTTTGATCGGCAAAAGCCGCAACAATCAGGATGAGATATTCGATTTTGTTGAGCACGGTTGTGGCCATATTCGACTGATTATTTTTTATTGGTGTCCGCTAAAAATGAATAACTGCCAGAACACGTGTCCGCAGTGCCGATAAACAGGCATTGCGGATTCGTTTTTCAAAAAGTAAGCCCCTT
>ONGG01000055.1 GCA_900317305.1 uncultured Prevotellaceae bacterium
CTCTTCCCATCCCGAACAGAGAAGTTAAGCCTGCCCGCGCCGATGGTACTGCAATGCAATGCGGGAGAGTAGGTCACCGCCTTCTTTAGGAAAGGGCTCCTGGAAGTTCGCTTCCGGGAGCCCTCATTTTGTATGCTCATGATGTCATGATGCCCATCGTGCCCAATATGCCCATTATGCCCATCGTGCCCATTGAGCCCATCCTGCCCATTGAGCCTATCACTCTTTCTTCAGCACGATTTTCGAGGGTATCTTTACGTATTTTCTATTCACCACGATCTTGTAAGTGCTTCCTTTCTCATGCTTCATGATGAGATTGCCCTCATCGTCGAACGACAGTTGGGCGATGAAATCCTCACTGCCGTAATCGTTGATAACCTCAATGGTGGCACTTCGTGGGTTCTTGACCGTTACCTCGGTGATCAACCATACACGGCCGTCGCGTTTCGAGCCCAGATATCCGGGAATCTCACCAAACAGCTCCTGGCCTGGTACGGTCACTTTTTGGTCATAGGCATCGATAATCAGGAAAACCTGGTACTCTGCGTTGTAAAATCTCCCCTTGAAAGGCTGCTCGTCCTGGGCCTGACAGCAGAATGGGATGACAAAGAACAATAAAGAAAAGATGATTCTGGTCATATTGTATGGGCTTTTTACCTTACCTAATACTATTTTATTACAAAGATATTCTTTTTTCTCAATATATGCAGTGGATATTCAAAAAACTTCTTTTTCAAGGTCTTTTTTTGATTTTTTTTAGTAACTTTGCACTCGGATTATTAGTTTTTCACATGGGTAAAAATTTGTTATTTCCCGATTATATTTTTGAGTCAAGTTGGGAAGTTTGCAATAAAGTTGGGGGTATTTATACCGTTTTGTCCACAAGGGCCAACACCTTGCAGGAGAAAATTACCGACCATATTATCTTTATCGGCCCTGATTGCTGGCACGACAAGAAATCTCCTTATTTCACTGAAGACCCCACGCTCTTTGAGGAGTGGAAGGTGAGTGCCGAGAAAGACGGACTGAAAATGAAGATCGGACGGTGGAATATTCCAGGAAATCCTATTGCTATTCTGGTGGATTTCGAAGAATACTATACCCGGAAAGATGAAATCTACACCATGCTTTGGGAACTCTACCAGGTAGACAGTCTTCACGCCTATGGCGACTACGACGAGGCTTCCATGTTCTCTTATGCCGCAGGATTGGTGGTGGAGAGTTTCTACCATTTCTATCTCAATCAGGACACCAAGGTGGTGTATCACGGCAATGAGTGGATGACGGGTCTCGGACTTCTCTATATCCGCCACCGACTGCCACAAATCGCCACCGTTTTCACTACCCATGCCACAAGTATCGGACGAAGCATAGCAGGCAACAACAAGCCTCTCTACGATTATCTCTTCGCTTATAATGGCGACCAGATGGCGGGTGAGCTCAATATGCAAAGCAAGCATTCCATTGAGAAACAAACTGCCAAAAATGTTGACTGTTTCACAACCGTGAGCGATATTACCGCAAAGGAGTGTCTCGAGCTGCTCGACAAGCCCGTGGATGTGGTTTTGCCCAATGGCTTCGAGAATGATTTCGTTCCAAAGGGCGCAGATTTCACCAAGAAGCGCCGTCAGGCAAGAAAATGTCTCATCAATGTGGCCAATGCACTTATTGGCACTGACCTTGACGATGATGTGCTCATCGTCTCGACCAGTGGTCGATATGAGTTCAGAAACAAGGGCGTGGATGTATATATCGAGGCGATGAACCGCCTCTTGCGCGACAAGAATCTGAAGAAACAAGTATTGGCTTTTATCGAAGTTCCAGGTTGGGTGGGAGAGCCCCGAAAAGACCTTGTGGAACGCTTGGAAAGTGCGAAAAAGTTTAACACTCCTCTTGAGGTCCCCCTGGTCACTCACTGGCTCCACAACATGTCGCACGACAACGTGCTGGGCATGCTCAAGTTCCTCGATATGTGGAACCGCCCCGATGACCATGTGAAACTGATTTTCCTTCCCTGTTATCTTACTGGCGACGATGGGGTGTTCAATATGTCCTATTACGACCTCATATTGGGAAATGATCTCTGCATCTATCCTTCCTATTATGAACCTTGGGGCTACACACCGCT
This sequence comes from uncultured Prevotellaceae bacterium, assembly GCA_900317305.1. Classification (GTDB taxonomy): domain Bacteria; phylum Bacteroidota; class Bacteroidia; order Bacteroidales; family Bacteroidaceae; genus Prevotella. The sequence goes on from ONGG01000055.1 coordinate 2,129, forward strand.
CGAGGCAGTGGCGTTCAAGGTACCTTGCATCACTACCGACCTGGCTGGTTTCGGACAGTGGGCCAATAGTGTGCATGGTGGCGTCAGCGAGATCATTGATGGCGTGAAGGTCATCCACCGCACCGACTACAACTACTCCGAGGTGGCCGACAATATCAAGGACACGGTATCCGAATTCTCCGCTTTCACCAAAGAGCAGGTGGCAAAGGCCCGGGCCAATGCCGACAAACTCTCGAAAAAGGCGCTTTGGAGCCATTTCATCAAGTATTATTACGAGGCCTACGACATCGCATTGCGCAAAGCCTCACAAAGAATAAGCGAACACAATTAAAACTTATATTTTATCAAGTATGAAAATTAAGGCAGATTATGCAAATGTTCCTCAGTGGAAGGAAGTGACGGTGAAATCCAAACTTCCCAAACAGTTGGAATGTCTCGATGAACTCGCCCACAATATGTGGTGGGCATGGAACTATGAGGCCAGAGACCTTTGGAGAAGCCTCGATGAAGACCTCTACGAGGAGGTGGGACACAACCCCGTGATGCTCCTTGAGCGCCTTAGCTACGACAGGAAACAGGAAATTGAGAAAGACAAGACCATCATGAAGTGCGTGAACGACGTGTATAAGAAGTTCCGCGCATATATGGATGTCAAGCCCAATAGCAAACGCCCCTCTGTGGCTTACTTCAGCATGGAGTATGGCCTCAACCAAGTGCTCAAGATCTACTCTGGTGGTCTGGGTATGCTCGCTGGTGACTACCTCAAGGAGGCATCCGACAGCAATGTCGACATGTGTGGCGTGGGCTTCCTCTATCGCTTCGGCTACTTCAAGCAGTCACTCAGCATGGACGGCCAGCAGATAGCCAACTACGAGGCCCAGAACTTCAACTCGCTGCCTATCGAGCGTCAGCTCGATGCCGACGGCAACCACCTCGTGGTCGACGTGCCTTATATGAACTATCAGGTGCATGCCTATGTGTGGCGTGTGAATGTGGGCCGTATCCCCCTCTACCTCCTCGATACCGACAATGAGATGAACTCCGAGTTCGACAAGCCCATTACCCACTCTCTCTATGGTGGCGACTGGGAGAACAGGCTCAAGCAGGAGATCCTCCTCGGCATCGGTGGTATGCTCACTCTCAAGAAACTGGGTATCCAGAAAGAGATCTACCATTGCAACGAGGGACATGCCGCACTCTGCAACCTGCAGCGCCTCTGCGACTATGTGCGCGAAGGCCTGACGTTCAACCAGGCGCTCGAACTGGTGAGGGCCTCATCGCTCTATACCGTCCACACTCCCGTGCCCGCCGGTCACGATTATTTCGACGAGGGAATGTTCGGAAAGTATATGGGTGGCTATCCCCAGTTGCTCGGCATCACATGGGATGAGTTCATCGGCATGGGCCGCCAGAATCCCGACGACCACTCCGAGCGTTTCTGCATGTCGATTTTCGCCTGCAACACTTGCCAGGAGGTCAATGGCGTGAGCAAGCTCCACGGATGGGTGAGTCAGAAGATGTTCGCTCCCATCTGGAACGGTTACTATCCTGAGGAGAACCATGTGGGATACGTCACCAATGGCGTGCACTTCCCAAGTTGGGCTGCCACCGAGTGGCGTCAGCTCTATGCCAAGTATTTCGACAAGAAATTTATGGGCGACCAGAGCAACGAGAAAATCTGGCATGCCATCTACAATGTGCCCGATGAGGAAATCTGGGCCACTCGTATGGCACTGAAGAAGAAGCTCGTCGACTATATCCGCGACAAGTTCCGCGAGACATGGCTCAAGAACCAGGGCGACCCCTCACGTGTGGTATCCCTGCTCCAGAAGATCAACCCCAATGCGCTGATGATTGGTTTCTGCCGCCGTTTCGCTACTTACAAGCGTGCTCACCTGCTCTTCACCGACCTTGAGCGCTTGTCGAAGATTGTCAATAATCCCGATCATCCCGTGCAGTTCATCTTCTCGGGTAAGGCTCACCCGGCCGACGGTGCCGGCCAGGGTCTCATCAAGCGTATCTTCGAGATCAGCCAGCGTCCGGAGTTCCTCGGCAAGATCATCTTCCTCGAGGACTATGACTTCCGCCTTGCACGCCGCCTCGTCTCGGGTGTGGATATCTGGATGAACACGCCTACCCGTCCGCTCGAGGCTTCGGGCACATCAGGCGAGAAGGCCGAGATGAATGGTGTGGTCAACCTCTCCGTGCTCGACGGATGGTGGCTCGAGGGCTACCGCGAGGGTGCCGGATGGGCACTCACCGAGAAGCGCACCTATGAGAACCAGGGTTACCAAGACCAGCTCGACGCCGCCACCATTTACGGCTTGCTCGAGAATGAGATTATCCCGCTCTACTACGACAAGTGCGACAAAGGCTATAGCGAGGGCTGGGTAAAGGTGATCAAGAACTCCATCGCCACCATCGCTCCTCACTACACCATGAAGCGCCAGCTCGACGACTACTACTCGAAGTTCTACTGCCGTCTGGCAGAGCGCTCGAAGAAGTTGCACGCCAATGGCAACCAACTGGCCAAGGAGATCGCTTTCTGGAAAGAGACCGTGGCCGAGCGCTGGGATGCCATCTCTGTGGTGTCAAAGTCAAGCACCCTGAATGACTATCCAGCAGAGACCGGTACCGAGTTCACTGTGAAGTATGTGATCGACGAGCAAGGCCTCGACGATGCCGTGGGACTCGAGTTCGTTGTCCTCAAGCCCGATGCTAAGGGCGAGGACCGCATCGCCAGCGTTCATCCCTTCGAACTCGTCGGCAGGGAGGGCAACCTCTACACCTTCGAGTGCGATATTGAGCCCGACGAGGCCGGCACATACAAGACGGCTGTACGTATGTATCCCAAGAGCGACAAACTGCCTCACCGACAGGATTTCTGCTACGTGCGCTGGATTTAATTGAACATTCTCTTTTAGTAGATATGAAAAGGGCATCGGTCAATCCGATGCCCTTTTTTAGTGTGCTTTTGCGTGGTGAATCCACTTCCGTCAGCGCATCGTGATGGTGCCACCTTGGTTGGTCATGAATCCCTCGTTGCAAAGTTGGTCGATGGCGCGGCCCACAGCATTGTCGAGACGTGGTGTGCGACGGGCGAAGCCCAGCAATTTCGCAGCCTGGCGAAGCAGGTCTTCGTGCGAGAGCGACAATTGCTGCGACACGGCCATCCTGAGCAGGTTCTTGATCTCCAATGTGCAGATCTGGTCGGGCTCACGGCCGTTGGCCTTGCGGTATTGGGTGTATCCGCGGGCATGGTCGGCATCTTGCCAGATGGTGGGGTCGTCGGGATTCGATGAGGGGTCGATGTAGGATTTCGACACCTCGTTGTCGATGATGTGCTTCAGTCGCTCGCTCACACGGCTCTGCCCGTAGATTTTCTTGATGCGCTCCTGCAGATAGCCATAGGTCACAGGCTGCTCACGGCGGATGATGGTCTGGAGGTCGCCGATGATTTGCCTGCGGTGCAGCGACACGGCTTCCTGGGTGGCACCCTGCAATTTGATGGGGATGTCGGCCAGGTCGTAGGGCAGTTCCTTGTCGTTTTTGATGGTGATTAGGTCGTCCTCGCTCACGTCGAAGGGTATCGACGAGAGACGTTTCTGTTGCTCGGTCTCTTTCGACGTGGCGGTGGCCTCCTCTCCGTCTTTCTTGGCGGCCGATGCCGATGCCAGCGGTGCGGGTTTCTTGCTCACCGTGGCATTGGTGCCCTGAGAGGCCGGCGCGTCTTCTTTCCCTTTCGTCAGTCGGTCTATCTCGTCGAGAATCCGGTCGAGCACCTTCTCCCGGTTCAGGAACCAGTCGATGGTCCATACGCGGAGCAGGTTCCAACCCAATCCCTTCAGTACGCCAGGCTGACAGATCTCGCGGTCGCGCTGGGTCTTCGTCGCATAGTAGTTGGTGCCATCGCACACGATGCCCAGCAGGTAACGGTCGCTCTGGCGAGGGTCGATGACGGCCAGGTCGATCTTGAATCTCGAACGGCCCACCTTGGTGTCCACCTGATGGCCGTGGGCTCGCAGTTCCTCGGCGATGGAGTTCACAATCGTGTGGTCGGTATCCTCCTCTATCTGTGCCGACGACACTGGCATGCGGCCACTCTTGGCAAACTCCAGGAAGCGCTTCAGGCCTTCCACACCTCTTGCGCGACTGCGGTTCAGGTCGATCTGCTCGGCGCGAAGCGTCGAGAACACCACCATCTCGTAGCGGGCACGGCTCACGGCCACGTTCAGGCGCCGCTCACCGCCCTGGTTGTTGAGCGGACCGAAGTTCATCGACACCTTTCCACTCTTGTCGGGACCATAGCCCACCGAGAACAGGATCACGTCGCGCTCGTCGCCCTGCACGTTCTCTAGGTTCTTGATGAAGATAGGCTCCTCGCAGTCGTAGGCCTTGCGCTCCAACTCGGGGTCTTTGCCCAGTTCTTCCACAAGGATGTCCTCGATAAGGTCTTGCTGCACCTTGCTGAACGATACGATACCGATGCTGAGTTTCGAGAGTTCGGGGTCGCGCAGGCGGCGCACCACTTCTTTCACGATGGCCTCGGCCTCGGAGCGGTTGCACCGGGTCTTGCCCATGTCGTAGGTGCCGTCGATGTTCACCAGACTCACTTTCGAGGCGCGGTCGTCGGCCGACGGGAAGGTATATAGCTTGCCTTCGTAGTATTGTGAGTTGCTGAAGGCGATCAGACTCTCGTGGCGGCTGCGGTAGTGCCAGGTCAGGTAGTTGTCGGGGAACGACAGTGTGATGCAGTCGTCCAGGATGCTCTCCATGTCGTCGTTCTCGGCCTCGCTCTCGTCCACATTGGTCGTAGTGAAGAAACTTGTCGGAGGCATCTGCTTCGGGTCGCCCACCACGATGAGGGCCTTTCCACGGGCTATGGCGCCCACGGCCTCGCTGGTAGGCATCTGTGAGGCCTCGTCGAAGACCACGATGTCGAACTTCTCTTGGTCGAGGTCGATATACTGTGCCACCGAGATGGGGCTCATCAGCATACACGGGCACAGTTTGGGCAGCAGCGTGGGTATCTGGTCGATGATGTGGCGGATGGTGGTGCCGCGGCCTCCTGAGTTGATGAGGCGCTTCAGCGTGCCTATCTCCGAACTGTGCGAGGCCTCTATCGTCAGCGATGGGATGCGTGAGGCCAGGATGCAGTAGAGGGCTCGTTTCGTCAGTTCCTGGAATTGCTTGGCCTTGTCGCGGTAGTGGGCGATTTTCTCCTCGAAGATGAGGCCGTTGAAAACCTGCAGTTCAGGGTCGTTGTCGATAATGTCCATCGCGAGTTTCTTGTAGAGTCCGCGCTGCATTGCCTCGAGGGCCTCGTCTTGGTCGTGCCCCTGTTCCAGGTAGTCGACTACGGGCATGAGGTGCATGGTGAGGAGTTTCCTGCGGCGCAGGCACCATTGCGACCAGTCGCGCGACGTGCCGATGTTCACTTGCCACTGGGGGAGGCGCTGCACCACAGTGTCCAAGGTCACCTTGGGCGACAGGGCACAATAGGCCACGGCGGCATGCAGTAGCGAGTTCACTTGTCGCACGGCACTCACGTCCACTCCCAGTGTGGCGGAGCGGTCGAGTGGGGGGATATAGGCGGTGGGGGCTCCGGTCTGCCTCACCATCTCCTGTATTTGGGTGGCGTTGCGCAGGCTGTCTTCCATCTTCTGCCATTGCTCGCTGCCTGGGGTGGCCAGCATTCCGAAAATGCGGGTCATCTCGGCTTGCTGGGGAGCCAGTTCATTGGTCATGCGGCGGTATTTCTGCAGGTTCTCGATGAGGGCGGGGATGTCGTCGGCGGTCACGTCGGCGCGGTATCCCTTGAGGCCCTTCACCACATTCTTCTTGGCGAATATGCGGGGGATGGCCCATTTCTGGCATGCGTTGTTCCAGTCGGTGGCCAGTTTCATCACGTCCAACTGCAGTATCTCGGGGGCGTAGGTGCGGGTGAGAGCCGTGCGGGCCTCGTCGCGTGCCTTCCCCTTGGCGATGGTTTGACGCCAGCGCTCGCCAAGGGCATTGTCGAGAGCAATGCTCAGGATGTCTTTGTTCACGGCAGGGGTCTTGCTCACGGCGTCTACAAACTGTTCTGTCCATTGAGCCCCGGCTGCCGTGTTGGGGATGCTCAGTCCGTTGGCGGTGTTCAGCGTCTGGATGGCCTGGATGGCCTTGGGCAATAGCGCGCTCAGTTGGGAGAGCAGTTGGGTGGTCTTCTGTTGGGCATCGAAACTCGGGTCGGTGATAAGCAGGCCGTTGAGGGGATTCTGCCCGGGAGCGCCGGTGATGGCAAATACGGGTGCCAGTTCCTGGATGGCCCGCTCGGCCTCGGCGATGCGCTGAGTGTCGATGCCGCTGATGAACGCTGGGGTGGGGGTGAGCATGTCCTCGCTCCTCACGGAGGTATAGCGCGAGATGTAGTCGTAGAGTGAGAGTCCTGAAGGTTGTTTCGTGTGCAGCAGTTCGACGTATTTGATGAGTTGCTTGCGCTCCTCGAAAAGTGCTTTCGACTCTTGCTCATACTCTTGGGGCGACTTCAGGCGGGTGATGTCGAGGGCTTTCTTCAATTGCTCCAACAGGTGTCCTTTCGTCATCTTGTTGGAGTGCATCTCCAGACAGAACGGGTCGAGGCCGATCTTGGCCAGACGTTTCTGCACCACTTCCAGGGCGGCCATCTTCTCGGCAACGAACAGCACGCGCCGGTTGTTGAAGAGCGCGTTGGCTATCATGTTGGTGATGGTCTGGCTCTTGCCTGTTCCCGGAGGACCGTAGAGGATGAAGCTGCGGCCCTCGCCCGACTCGATGACGGCCTCCAACTGCGATGAGTCCACGTCTACGGGGATGGCGTAGTTGCCGGGGGCGATGCTGCCATCCACTTTCCGGGTGTCGGTGACCGAGCCGTCGGTCACGTTCACCAACCGCTTTTGTATCAGACTCTCCACCACGGGGTTCTGGCGCATCTTGTCGGCGTTGTTGTGGATGTCGTTCCACATCACGAACTTGCTGAAGGAGAAGAGTCCCAGCATGCTCTCTTCCACCACGTCCCAGCGGGGACGGTCCTTGATGACGGCGCGCACACTGGAAAACACTTGGCGCACGTCGATGCCCGAGTCGTCGGTGGGCAGCGGGTTCACGCCAGTGATGTGCAGGTCGTATTGCTGGCTCATCATCTCCACCAGGGTGGTGTTGAAGGTGATGTCTTCCTCTCTCACGCGCAGCAGGTAGTTGTTGCCGCTCTTCTTCACGATGTCCACGGGCTCCAGCAGCAACGGGGCGTAGCGCGCTTTCACGCTCTTCTCGGTTTCATACCATCTCATCATGCCGAGCACGAGGAAGAGGGTGTTGGCGCCGTTCTCCTCAAGGGCGGTGCGCGAGGCACGGAACAGTCCTTTCAGGCCGGTCTGCAGCTCCTCCTCGGTGCAGAAAGTGTAAATCTGGTTGTGCTTGATTCCTTCGAGCGCAAACTGCTCCAATTCATCGCGGTATTGGCGAGAGTCATACATTCCTCCCTCGTCGGCGCTCAGGCTTTTCTTGATGGGCAAAGGCAGGATGCTGAAGTCTTCCTTGGCCTGCAGATGGTCTTCCAACTCCTCCAGATTGAACGAGACGAAGGGCAGCATGCGCTTGCCGCGGCGCAGGTTGAGCAGGTTGTTGCGCAACGAGAAGTCGAGCAGTTTGCGCTCCCATATTTGCTGGCGGGTAAGTTTGCGCTCCTCTTCCTCCGTGAGTTGATACTGGCGCAGTTCGCGCACATCGGTGGTGGCGTTGTCGAGCGCTATCCCTTCTTGCTCCTCTTGGGTGGCCGTAGTGGGTATCGGGCGGATGCCGTTCAGCCGGCACGACTGCACGTCGATGGCCATGATGAAGTCGCCGGGCCTGTTGTGGATGGTGTCTTCGGCCGAGGTCACGGCTTGCTCGAACGACACGTTCTTCTCGGTGAGTTTGGTGGCCTCCACCAGCACCAGTTCGCTCACACCGTCGGCCACCGACTTCGAGAGGAAACTCACGTCGTCGCAGATCATCTGGGGATAGCGGCGGTCCACCAGCCAGCAGCCCACCATCATGTGGCCTTTGATCACCACAATCATCGTGTGTAGGCCGATGCCTTCGAGCACCGATGCCATCAGCAGCGAGAGGTCGGCGCAGGTGCCCGTCTTTTCGCTGAGTACTTTGTCGGCAAGGCGGATGCGCTGGCCGGTGTCCTCAAAACTGGCAGGCAGGGTGCTGTATACGATGCCTTCCTCCCTGAGGGCCTCATACACCGAGGCCACCATTGCGCGCACGCGGTTGTGGTCTTGTGTCTGGTACTCGTCGAGCGCTGGCGACCCCGTGAGGCGTTCCAGGTGCTTGGCCGTGGCTATCTTCACTGAGGTGAGAGCCGTTGAGTTGGGAAGAATGAAGGCTGCGGTGGTCTCAGGCCTCTTGTTGACACCGGTCCACTCGTCGAAAGCGAGCAGGCGGATGGGGTAGGTGTGGGCGAAGGCTTCCTCGTCGCCCAACTTCACCTTGAGGGTGAATTGTGTCGGGCAGCTCTCCGTCAGTTTGCGCAGCTTCTCGCTGTCAGGAGTGATGCTCAGGTTCTCCACCGCCACGATGGCGCCACGGGGGATGATGTCGATGCGCGATTCCGATGCGATGAGCATCTCGCCTTCGATGCGTACGGTGATGTCGTGCCAGTCGTCGTCACTGTCGTTGGTGAGTTCGCAGAGGTTGAGGCATTGCTCACCATTGCTCCAGATGGCATAGTTGATGCTGGGCAGGTAGTTGATATGGATGTTCTTTTCGGTCATCATGGTTGGTAAGGTATGTGATGATTCTTGTCAGGTGTTTTTCTTTGGTCTCCAGGTTCAGTATGAGGCGGTGCAGCGAATGCCCAGTCCCAACACGAGGTCGCGGATGCGGTCCAGTTCCTCGTGGGTGGCCTTTTCCAGACCGCTGATGGGTGTCTCGCGGTCGATGGTGTAGATCATCACCTCACGCGGACTGATGCGTTGCAGGGCAGCGAGCCATGGGGTGACGAAGCGGTCGGTGGTGTTGTCCACGCTCCCTGTGCTGGTGCTGCCTTTCATAAACATGGTCTGCACCACCACGTGGCCCTCGAAGAGCCTCATGTGCTCCACGATTTTCTCCACGTCGTAGTGGGGATTGACCGGGCGGTCCACCCTGCGGATGTAGTCCATGTCCACGGTGTCGAGTTTCTGGATGTTGTTGTCCACTTTCATCAGTGCCGCCCTCACCGTCTCGCGGTGGATAAAGGTGGCGTTGCTCAGCACCGACACCTTGGCCTGGGGAGCGAGTTCGTCGCGCAGGGTAATCGTGTCGTCGATGATGCCTGCGAAGTCGGGATGGGCGGTGGGCTCGCCATTGCCGGCGAAGGTCAGCACGTCGGGGCGCTCACCACGCTGCGCCATGGCCGTGAGGGTTTCGCGCAGGCGTGCTCTCACTTCCTCGCGTGTGGGACGTGGGGCTTTGGGCCGGTGGCTGGCATTCAGTCCGCATTCGCAGTAGATACAGTCGAAAGTGCATATTTTGCCATCGCATGGCATCAGGTTGATGCCAAGCGACAATCCCAGCCTTCGGCTGTGCACCGGACCAAAGATGGGAGAGGGATAGATAATCGTGCTCATAAATAAAATAAGTAGTGACTTGCAGTCAATAGGCCGGAGACTTCCGCCCCGGTGTGCAGCTTATTATGCAAAGATAGCGAAAAAGCGGTGAACGGCAAAACAAAAAGCAGGCTCTTTTCCGCTGCCCGTGCGTTAATAGTCGTTAAAGTGTTGTGACGGCAAGGAAAATTTAGTAAATTTGCACCAAACTTTTGAGAGGGGTAACCCTTCCTGGCCGTCAGGAGTGATGCCAGGGTATGGCGCTCCTCAACGAAAACCAATGTAGATTGCAATTTACATTTCAGCAAAATGGGAAAAAATAAGAACAAGACCCGCAATCGTCAAGGATTGCAGGTGTTTACTTTGTGCATCAGCACGGCCATGGTCCTCATTCTTTTGGGCATGGTGGTGCTTACTGTGTTTACGGCACGTAATTTGTCGTCATATGTGAAGGAAAACCTCACCGTCACCATGCTGTTGGGCGAAGACATCACCGACCCCGAGGCACAGCAGCTTTGCGACAAACTCGTCACCAAACCCTACATCAACAAGTTGGAGTATATCAGCAAGGAGCAGGTGCTTCAAGAGCAGAAAGAGGTGCTGGGCACCGACCCGTCTGAGTTTGCCGGCACCAATCCCTTTGGCTCGCAGATTGAGTTCCAGCTCAATGCCGAGTATGCCACCAACGATTCGCTGAAGTGGATTTCCGACGAACTGACCAAGATACCCAAGGTCACCGAGATACGCTATCCTGAGGATCTTGTGGAGAGTGTGAACAAGACGCTTGCCCGTATGAGCCTCGTGCTCCTGGTGCTGGCAGGTTTGCTGCTCATTGTCTCTTTCGTGCTCATCAACAACACGGTGAAATTGGGCATCTATGCCCGTCGCTTCAATATCCACACCATGAAACTGGTGGGGGCATCCTGGGGATTCATCCGCCGGCCGTTCATCAAGCAGGCCATTGTCCTTGGCATCGTGGCTGCCATCATCGCCCTCGTCGTGCTGGCTGCCGGCCTCTATTTCCTCTTCCGCTTCGATCCTGAGGTGAAGGAGGTGCTCACATGGCAGGTGATGGCCATCACGGGCATTGCCGTGCTTCTGGCGGGCGTCATCATCACCACCATCTGCTCCTGGCTCTCGGTCAACAAGTTCCTCAAGATGAAGGCTGGTGAGCTCTACAAGATTTAGTTTCATTTATTTTCTTTTCAATCAAATCATGGACAAGAGAAATCTGGCTTTCGGACGAATGAATTTCATCCTGCTTGCCATCGGAATGGTCATTGTAATCCTGGGTTTTATCCTGATGAGCGGAGCAGGGTCGAATGCGACCACTTTCAACCCCGATATCTTCAGCACCATGCGCATCAAGGTGGCGCCAGTGGTGTGCTTTGTTGGTTTCGTTTCAATGGTCTATGGCGTGCTCTACCGCACCAAGGACGATGGAAAACAGAATGGCACTGATCTTCAGCCTACCGACAATAAGAAGGAGGTGAGCAAATGACTTGGTTAGAAACCATCATCATCGCCATTGTAGAAGGCCTCACCGAGTTCCTGCCTGTGTCGTCCACAGGACATATGATTATCACACAGAACCTGTTGGGCATTAAGCAGGGCGATCCTTTCGTTCACGCTTTCACATTCATCATCCAGTTTGGTGCCATCTTGTCGGTGGTATGCCTATACTGGAAACAGTTCTTCCAACTCAATCACACACCGGCCCCGAAGGGGAGCACTCCCCTGCAGAAACTCATCCATAAGTTCAGGTTCTACTGGCTGCTCTTCATCGGTGTGCTGCCTGCCGTGATCATCGGTCTGCTGGCCAAGAAGTCGGGCGTGCTCGACTGGCTCCTCGACAGTGTCGAGGTGGTGGCCGTGATGCTTGTGCTGGGAGGTGTGTTCATGCTCTTCTGCGACCGGTTGTTCAACAAGGTCGACAACGACGATATCGACGAGAAGAAGGCTTTCAAGATCGGTCTGTTCCAATGCATCTCGGTCATTCCGGGCGTGTCGCGCTCCATGGCTACCATCGTGGGTGGCATGGCCCAGAAACTCTCTCGCAAGAAGGCGGCTGAGTTCTCGTTCTTCCTTGCCGTGCCCACCATGGCCGGAGCCACGCTGCTCGACCTGCTCGACCTCTTCAAGGAGGATACCTCATGGGCCTCTACCCACAATGTCACCATGCTCATCCTCGGATGCGTGGTGGCCTTCATCGTGGCCTTGCTGGCCATGAAGTGGTTCGTGGCCTTCCTCACCAAATATGGATTCAAGGCATTTGGTATATATAGGATTATCGTGGGTGGCATCATCATCATCTTGCTGCTCACTGGTCATTCCTTAGTCATGGTAGATTGATGGATTTCAACGAGGGTGTAATCATTCCCATCGACAAACCCTACCGGATGTCGAGTTTCGGTGCCCTGGCGCATGTCAGATACCTGGTGTCACGCCGGTTGGGCGTGAAGAGGGTGAAGATGGGCCATGCCGGCACGCTCGACCCCCTGGCCACTGGCGTGTTGCTGCTCTGCACGGGGAAAGCCACCAAGCTTATCGACCGTCTGCAGGCCGACACCAAGGAGTATGTGGCCACGCTCCAACTGGGAGCCACCACTCCCAGCTACGACCGTGAGCATACGGTCAATTTCACCTATCCCACCAAGCATATCACCCGAGAGCTGGTGGAGGAGATGCTGCCGCGCTTCGTGGGCGACATCATGCAGGTGCCACCCGAGTTCTCTGCCTGCAAGGTGGATGGCAAGAGGGCCTACCTGCTTATGCGCAAGGGGCACGACGTGCAGCTCAAGGCGAAACCCTTGCATATCGACGAGATCGAACTGCTCGACTTCTCTCCTGAGCAGATGACGCTCTCCATCCGCGTGGTGTGCGGAAAGGGCACCTACGTCAGGGCTCTGGCCCGGGATATCGGTCAGGCGCTCGACAGTGGCGCCTTCCTCACCTCGCTCCGGCGCACGAGGGTGGGCGACTACCGTGTCGACGAGGCCATCACGCTCGACGACTTCCCCCAGTGGCTCGAGAATAGCCTGGGCTGAACGGGAGGTCACGAAGCAGTCAGGGATAAAAAGAATTTTATAAAAAAGGATTAGATAGATATGAAGTTATCTCAATTCAAGTTTAAATTGCCCGAAGAGCAAATCGCACTCTATCCTACATTCCACCGCGATGAGTGCAGGATGATGGTGCTTCACCGCAAGTCCAACCGCATCGACATGTACCGCACCGATGAGGAGGGAAAACCCATCTTGAACGACGACGGCACACCGCAGTTCATTGAGTTCAGGCACCTTATCGAGTATTTCGACGAGGGCGATGCTTTTATCTTCAACGATACAAAGGTGTTTCCCGCACGCCTTTATGGCACCAAGGAGAAGACAGATGCCAAAATCGAGGTGTTCCTGCTCCGGGAACTCAACGAGAACCTCCGTCTCTGGGACGTGCTCGTAGAACCGGCAAGGAAAATCCGTATCGGCAACAAACTTTTCTTCGATGACAGCGGCACGATGGTGGCCGAGGTCATCGACAACACCACCAGCCGTGGCCGGACCCTCAGGTTCCTCTACGACTGCCCCCACGACAAGTTCAAGCGCGAGCTTTATGCGCTGGGGTCGGCCCCACTGCCTCATTACATCATCGACCATGAGTCGGAGAAAGAGGTACCCGATGAGAACGAGCCCGGAAAGACCAAGATGGTGAGGGTGAAAGACCGTCCCGTGATGCCCGAGGATATGGATAACTTCCAGTGTATCTTCGCCAAGAACGAGGGCGCCGTCACCGCTCCTGCCTCCGGCCTTCACTTCAGCCGCGAACTGTTGAAGCGCATGGAGATCAAGGGCATCGATTTCGCTTTCGTCACCCTCCACTGCGCGCTCGGGTGCTTCCACAATATCGAGGTCGAGGACCTCACGAAGCATAAGATGGACTCCGAGCAGATGTTCATTGGAAAAGAGGCTTGCGACGTGGTGAACAAGGCCAAACTCACCGGAAAGCATATCTGCGCCGTGGGAACGACCGTGGCCAAGGCATCAGAGACGGCCGTGGGCACCGACGGACTGCTCAAGGAGTATGAGGGATGGACCAACAAGTTCATCTTCCCTCCCTATGAGTTCGCACTGGCCGACTCCATGGTCTGCAATTTCTATCATCCGCTCTCCACGCTCCTCATGTCGGCTTGTGCCTTCGGCGGCTACGACTTGGTGATGGAGGCCTACCAGAAAGCCATCGACAATGGCTACCGCTTCGGATGTTTCGGCGACGCCATGCTCATCCTCGATGACTGACAATCACGTTGTTTACCTGGGCCTGGGGTCGAATTTGGGCGACAAACCGTCCAATATCCGGCTGGCCCTTGAGAAAATAAAAGAGTTGGTTGGCGATGTCGTTCGCCAATCAACTCTTTATGTTACCCAGCCGTGGGGCTTCGAGTCGGAGAACTCCTTCGTCAATGCGGTGGTGTGCTGCCACACCTCGCTGTCGCCCCGAAAACTGCTCACTGCCACCCAGAAGATAGAGCGGGATTTGGGACGCACCGAAAAATCGGTGAATGGCGTCTATCACGACCGCGTCATCGATATCGATATCTTGCTCTACGACCACCGGCGCATCACTTATCCCGACCTCACCATTCCTCATCCACTTATGTGGGAGCGCGATTTCGTCATGACACCGCTACGCGAAATCATGCCTCCCGAAGAACTCGGTTCGCTTGAAAAGTTGAGTTCTCCAAGGAAATCAAAAACCTCACGCAGGGGATAGCCGCCCGCTGTGGCTCTCCTATAGCACAAAAAAATCCCCGTGGGGCACTGCCTCACGGGGACCAAGATCTTTTGCTCTGCTGAAATTATCTGCGCAGGCCAAGGGCCTTGATAATGGCACGATAGCGCTCGATGTCGCGGTCGTACAGATAGTTCAGAAGGGCACGGCGTTTTCCTACCAACTGGGTCAGCGACCGTGCGGTAGTATAATCTTTACGGTTCTTTTTCAAGTGTTCCGTCAAATGGGATATACGGTAGGAGAACAATGCTATCTGGGCTTCTGGTGAGCCATCCGTGATTCCGTTGGGGCTCGAACCCAAGACCTACTGCTTAGAAGGCAGTTGCTCTATCCAGCTGAGCTACGGAACCTCCAAATCGGCTGCAAAATTACTGCTTTTTTGGCTGACTACCAAATATTTTGCCGTTTATTTTTCGCCATTCAGCCATCCGAAGGTGCCATGCTCTCAAAGTCGGCCTTGTTCTCGCTACAACCTACTCAACACTGGTAATGTCTGAACTCCTGAACTTCTGAACTCCTGAACTCCAAGAAGTAGATGAAACTTCTATTTGTATTTGGCAATCAGGGCGTCGGCCTGGTCGCTGCCCAGTTGCTTGGCTTTCTCGAAGGCGGCAAGTCCGTCTTTCTTTTTGCCGAGTTGTATTAGTGCCAGTCCTTTCACCAGGTAGCCCTCGCTGTATTCGGGATCCAGGGCCACACATTGTTCGGCTGCGGCCAGTGCCTCTTCCTTCTTGTTCACACGCAGCAGCAGCGAACCCTTCTCAGCCCAGAAGAGGGGCTCACGCGGAGCCATACGGGTGGCCCTGTCAATGTCATCGATTGCCTGCTGGAATTGTCGGGCTTTCACCTCGCACTGCTCACGTTGGTAATAGAAATCCACGCCCAGGCGTCCCGCCATCAGGGTGTCGTATTGGTTGTAGTCGGCCACGGCCTTGCGGTATTCGCCCTTCATCTCCAGCAGTCCGGCTCGGGCGATGAAGTAGGGGGCCGCTTCGGCGGTATAGGGTTTGCTGAACAGGTTGATGGCGCTGTCGATCAAGGCCAGGCGTTCCTCCACCGGGGCTTCCATCATCGTCTTGCACTGGGCAGCCTCATAGAAGAGTTCCGGATTCCTGATGCTGCTTTTGGTCAGGTCGACGAAGATGTCGTGAGCCTGCTGGTATTCTTTTTTCGTGTAGAGAATCTGTGCCTCGAGGTGCCGGTAGATGGGCAGGGGATTGATGGATGAGGCCAGACGCACCTCTTCCAGCGCCTTGTCGATGCTCCAGTTGGGGTAGGCCACGTCGGGTTTGTACACCTCTTTTTGATAGATCAGTCGGGCATACGCAAAGTGGGCGTCGTCCTTGGCAGAAGCCTTCTTGATGGCGGTCTCCATGTCACGGCTGGCCGCGTCGAAGTCATTGCGGTTGCTCTCTGTCTGCGCACGGGTGGAGTAACCCTCGGTCTGTTCGGGATATTTCTCGATAAAGAGGTCGATGGTCTTCGCATACCTCAGCGAGTCCCTGCTCTGACTGGCGAGCATCAGTGCCAATACGGCCTGCTCCTTGTCGTCGGGGATGGCGATGGGGATGCTTGTCCGGCGGAAGGTGGGGTCGCTGCCCGTCAGTCCCTCGCTCTGCATGTCGGCCACGTAGTTGGCGCTCGTCGAGTGGAGGTCGGTGCTGTATTTCGACGACTGCAGGATGCCCAGCAACTGTCCGTTGGCGTTCACCACCGCGCAACTCAGGGTGTTCTCAGGGATGTCCATGGCGAAGATATAGTAGGCGTATTTCTCCATGAAATGCTCCACTTTCGTCAGTTTGCTCTCCTTGATCTCGGCTTTTTTCAGACCGTAGCCCACCAGATAGATGGGTGCGCCTACGGCCTCGGCTGTCGTCGAGATGTTGATGCCCGTGGTCTTCCCCTTCACGCGGAATTTCACCACGTCGTAAATCTCGCTGGCTCCGATGATGCTCTCTACTTCCATGCGCTTGCCACTGGCGTCTACCACCACGGCGGTCGAGGCCCCTTCGAACGACGACCAGTCGCTCATGGCCGTTCCGTTGTTGTCGAGGAACACGCCGTGACTCGACGAGAGTATCGAACCGTCGGCCTTGAAGGTGGTCAGGGTGAACACCGACTTCGAGGCGTTCTTCACTCCACTGGGCTGGCCGTAGACTTGGGCCAGACTCATCAGAATACACAAAATGGTAAATATCCTTTTCATTCTATTTCTAGTTTTCTACATTTCTCAATTTCTTGAAGAAAATACAATTTCCAGATTTTTTATCTTTCTCTTTCTGGAAAAAAAACTTCGCTGTTTCTGAATATAATCGTCAACTGTTCTTGAGCAGTTCTTGGGCGTTCTTGATAGCGGCGTCGCTCACGTCGCTGCCACTGAGCATTTGGGCAATCTCGCCTACGCGCTCGGTTGCCGTGAGTTGCCGCATGTGGCTGGCGGTTCCCTCGTCGCCTTCTTCCTTGTACACCTTATAGTGATGGGCACCCATGGCGGCTATCTGGGGCAGGTGGGTGATGCTGATCACCTGGCGCTCGTGTTCGCCCATCTCGCGCATGATCTTGGCCATCATCTCGGCCACCTTGCCACTCACGCCGGTGTCTATCTCGTCGAAGATGATGGTGGGTAGTTTCACCGCACCGCTGATCATCGCTTTCAGCGAGAGCATCACGCGGGCAATCTCGCCGCCCGACGCCACCTGCGACACGGGTTGCAGCGGAGTGCTGGAGTTGGCGGTGAAGAGGAACGACACCTTGTCGGCACCGTCGGCGCTCAGGGGCTTTGCCGTGAGTTGCACCTCAAACCTCACCTTGGGGATGCCCAGGGGCACCAGACGCTGGCGCATCTCCTCCTCCACCTTCCTGGCGGCCTTCTCGCGGGTGGCGGTCAGCGCCTTGGCCAGTGCGGTGCACTCGTTCTCGGTTTCCTTGAGCCGCGTCTCCAGTTCGTGCAGGTGCTCATCGCCTCCGTCTATTTGGTTCAACTGTTGCTCGAAGTCCTCTCGCAGGGCAATCAGTTGGCTTACGTTCTCCACATGGAATTTCTGCTCCAGTCGGTAGATGAGGTCAATCCGCTCGCTTACGGTCTCCAGGCGAGAGGGGTCGAAGTCCACGCGCTCGGCATGCTGTGCCACCTCGTCGGCGATGTCTTTCAGTTCGATGAAGCTGCTCTCCATCCGTTGTGCGGCATCGGCGATGGCGGGGTATACTTTCGTCACGCTGTCCACACTGTGCAAGGCTGTCTTCAGCCGTTCGATGATGCCGCCGTCGCCGGTCATGATGTCGTCGGCTTCGAAGAGGGCGCTCTTGATCTCCTCGGCATGAGAGAGGATGCTGAATTCTTGCTCCAGCTCTTCTTGCTCGCCCTCGGCAAGTCGGGCCTCCTCCAGCTCATGGTGCTGGAATCGGATGAAGTCCTCGTTCTCACGGTGCTGCCTCAGGGCCTCACGGGCTTTCTCCAACTCGATGCCGAGTTCCTTGTAGCGCCCGTAGGCTTCCCTGTAGCGCTCCATTTCTCCTTCGTCGCCCGCAATGATGTCAACCACGCTCAGTTGGAAGTCCTCCTTGTTGAGCAGCAGGTTCTGGTGCTGGCTGTGGATGTCCACCAACTGGCTGCCCAACTCCTTCAGTGTGGCAAGGGCCACGGGGGTGTCGTTCACGAAGGCGCGGCTCTTGCCGTTGCTGCCCAGTTCGCGGCGCAGGATGGTGTCGGTGGGGTCGTAGTCCAGGTCTTTCTCCTCGAAGAAGGAGGCCATGCCGTAACGGCTCAGGTCGAAGTGGCCCTCTATCACGCAGCGGTCGCGGCCGCTCTTGATGGCTTTGCTGTCGGCGCGCTGACCCAGGAGCAGGCCGAGGGCACCTAGGATGATGCTCTTGCCGGCACCCGTCTCACCGGTGATGACGGAGAAACCGCCCTCGAAGGTGATGTCAAGGTGGTCGATGAGCGTGAAATTCTTGATGTGCAGTTGCTTGAGCATGACGCTTTATTGTTTGATTTTTTCCCAAGTGTTGTTCTGTGATGCGTTGATGCCGAACAACAGGTCATACACGGCTTCTTTCTCTTTCTGGTTGCCCTTGCCCTTGTAGATGTTGGCCAACTCGTCTTTCTTGTAGTCGGTCCATATCTGTGGCAACATGCTCAGGGGCTTGTCCTCGTGGCATTTCTTCAGGTGTGCAAGCAGGGCATCGGTCACGTTGGTGCGGCCGCGCTCCACGTTGGTCGACATCTCGTCGAGTCCCTTCCGGTAGTAGTCGTATTGCAGTTGGCGGAAGGGTTGCATACCACTGTCCAGATAGTCGTTGATGATGGCGAAGCGGTTGCGGTCGTTGTCAAAAGATTTCCACCCTGGGAAATTCAGGTTCTGGGCATTGTTCACCAGGTTCATGCAGCGCTGCAGCACATCCTCGCCGCCCATCGGCGAGAAGGTGTCGAGGTCGAGTCCGATGATCAGGTAGGCATAGTAGGCGATGAGGGCCACCAGTTGGTTGTCGATGTTATCCTCGTTGAACTCCAGTTGGTCGAACTGTGCGAACTCAAAACTGAAGTCGTTGTCGCGGTTGTTGTAGATGGTGGTGGTGTAGGCCGAGTTCCACACGGGGCGGTTGGCCTGTATCAGCGCGTTGCAGGTGAAGAGGTTCGACGAGTTGTCGTATTTAGTCACCGTGATGTTGAAGTTGCACACGATGCGCTCGTTCACCTGGAACTGCAGGCTTGTCCACTGCTTGTCGTTGATGAACTGGGTGAGGGTCTGCTCAAGGCTCTCAAACACGCTGGCGTCGGTGCCTTGTATCTGGTTATGGTTGATGGTCACCTTGGCTTGCAGTTCCTGCCCTCGTGCTCCCATGGCGATGCCCAGAAGCACCCACACGACAACCATCGCCCTGATGGCCGGCGGTGGCATTTTTCTGAACATTCTGTATGGCTGTGTCATGCTTGTTCTGCGTTTGATGAGTGCGGCAAGGCCCCGTTGTGCCCTGCCTGCCTTTCCATATAGACGGCAAAAGTAAGCAAAATAGTATCAAAAATCCCACATTTCAGAATAATTAACTAAACACCAGCCCTCGGTTGTGACTGCTTTTTTTGATATAACCCAGATAAGAGCGCTATGTGGGCGCTGTTCCTCATTTCTATGGGTTAAAAAATCAAAATAGTATCATAGAAAGGTAAAAAAGTATTATGGTTTCTCATAAATTACTCGTATTTTTGTACCCACTAAATAATATGTCTAATCTAATAACTGATTTATGAAGAAAATTTTTACTTTTATTGCAACTGCTCTCGTGGCTTTGGGCGTCAATGCACAGACCACCGAGAAGGCACTTTTCTCAAATGATGGTGCTTATGGCAATGGTGCCGAAATCTCGACAGCCGCTTGTAAGGCTGTGCTTGGCAACGACCGCACCTCCAAGAACTACGACATCAAGCTCTCTTCTTGCAAGGCCTATTGCGCCGACCTCTTCGGCCAGACCGTGATGGTGAAGAATGAGGACACGGGCGAGATGGAAGAGAAGACCCGCGTGGTGTATGTGGTGGGCAACCAGAACCCGAAGGATGGCGACCTTGATGGCGACACCAGCACCGGCTCGGGCTACAAGCCTGCTAATGCCAACCTGCCCAAATCGGGTACTTACTACATGATCACCCCGAAGTTCGACGGACATCTCGTTGCCTTCATCGTGCTCAACTCGGGCAAGAACTTCTATGTGTGCAAGGGCTCCACTGGCGAGAACCTGCCACTCAGCGCCATTACTGTGAAGGCCGATGGCGAAGAGCCCACAGAGGTTACTCTTAACGAAGACTTCACCTCGAGCGAGAAGGTGACCGGCACTGTGGAGTTCGACGTCACTGGCGGCGAGACCTACTATGTGTTCTGCACCGGCTCGAAGCTCAGCTTCGGTGGATATGCCTACACCTATGAGGGTGAGGCTCCCGCACTCAACGAGGTTACCCTTTGGGAAGGCACTGCAATCGTCAACGGTTGGGCCGACCAGCCTGGATTCCTCAATGATGGTGGTCAGGAACTGAAGGATGTTGGCGTCACCGCTGGCGACATCATCCGCTTCTACATGACTGCTCCCGACAACAATTGGGAGGTAGAGCTCATGGATGGCCACTGGGGTGGCATGTATGTGCGCTGGGCTGAATACGACCATGGTGGCACCGAGAGCGATGGAACCACTCCAAGAGCTTATACCATCGTCGACCTGACCAATAAGGGCTATGCCGACTATGTGCTCACCGAGGCCGACATTGTCAAGGCCACTACCCAGCAGAACTGGGGCAATGTGTTCCTGCTCAATGGTGATGGCAACCTCACCGTTACCCGCCTGTCGCTTCTCACCGAGAGAGAGATTCCTGCCGGTCCTGGTGGTGAGGATGGCGAGCATGTAAGTCTCATCGACCAGTTCGTAAGCAACTGGAATGGCGAGGAGACCAACACCCACAATGCCGACGGCACCGTGACCTACAACGGCAAACAGTGGGGCGGACTCTCTGCATGGCTCTGCGATGCTGATGGCAATCCTTCCGACTGGTCGGCCTACACCAAGCTCGTGTTCGAGTTTGCTGAGCCTACACCTGCCGCTTGCCAGGGCTTCGTACAGTGCGTTGGCGAGAGTGAGGACGTGAACTACACTTGGTGGGGCAATGCCGGCATCGAGAAACTGGAGTGCCCATTCGAGGGTAAGGACGTGACCAAGGTGAAGCAGGCTTGCCTCCAGGCTGCCGATAATGCTACCTATCATATCAGCGCCATCTACCTGGTGATGAGCGCCGATGGCATCGAGGAAAAAGTGATGGTTCCTGCCAGCATCATCAACAATGGTGCTGTCTACAACCTCGCAGGTCAGAAGGTGGATGCCAGCTACAAGGGCATCGTCATCCAGAACGGCCGCAAGTTCATCCAGAAGTAAACCATTATTGCATATTCAAAGAAGAGGGTGGCTGCCTACCACCCTCTTTTTTCTAAACAAAACCAAGCGTCGCCAGCCTCAGGGGAGGCCGATGCAAGCATACCATGCCAAAACACAGTGCGATTTTTCCGAATCAACCTAAAAACTTATTAATAACATGAATCAAAGCAAGTCATCCGACAAACAATGCCTTATTCTTTTATATAAGGTGTTGTTGGTGTTTCTGACGATGCTCCCCCTACAGGCCTTCGCCCAGTCGAAAGTCACCGGAACGGTGTTCGACGAGAGCAACGGCGAACCTGTCATCGGAGCCACAGTCAAAATCAAGGGGTCGGGCACTGGCACCGTCACCGACATCGATGGCAACTTCTCCATCGACGCCGCTACAGGCCAGCAGCTCGAGGTCTCCTACATCGGTTACATCACCCAGACCATCAGGGTGCCCAAGAGCCACCAGGTAGACGTGCGTCTCACCGAAGACACGCAGACCCTCGACCAAGTGGTGGTGGTGGGTTACGGTACGATGAAGCGTAGCGACCTCACCGGCTCGGTGTCGTCCATTAATGAGGAACAGATCAAGCAGGGTGTCAATACCTCGGTAGAGCAGGCCATGCAGGGCCGTATCGCCGGTGTGCAGGTCACCCAGAACTCGGGTGCTCCCGGTGGTGGTATCTCCGTGCAGATACGTGGTATCAACTCGCTCAACGGCAACGAGCCGCTCTATGTGGTCGATGGTATCGCCATGTCGGGACAGAGTTCCGGCAACACCTCCGTGCTCAGCACCATCAACCCCTCCGACATCACCAGCATCGAGGTGCTCAAGGATGCCTCTGCCACGGCCATCTATGGTTCGCGCGCATCCAATGGTGTGGTGCTCATCACCACCAAGCGCGGACAGGAAGGCAAGCCCAAACTCACTTACGAGGGCTATGCAGGATGGCAGATGCTGCCCAAACAACTCGAGGTGATGAACCTCAAGGAGTTCGCCAAGTTCTATAACGTGCGTGCCGAGATCTACGGCTATGGCAAGCGCGAGGAACTGCTCGACGAGAGCCTGCTCACCAATGGCACCGACTGGCAGGACGAACTCTTCGACGTGGCTTTCATGCACAACCACCAGGTGAACATCAATGGTGGTACCAACAATATGCACTACTCCCTCTCGGGAGGATTCCTCGACCAGGATGGTATCGGTGTGGGCTCCAACTTCCGCCGTGCCTCCTTCCGTGCCAACTTCGACACCAATGTCACCGACTGGCTGCAGGTGGGCGCCAATGCCTCTTACGCCAGCACCAAGCAGGTGATCACTTTCGACGAGAACAATGTGATTTCCACCGCCCTGGCCCAGTATCCCGATATGGCGCCAAGAAATCCCGACGGGACTTACGACTTCGGTGAGAATCTCGAACATAACTACAACTCCAACCCGCTTTTCGAGGCTGAGATGCGCGACAACAACCGCAACAATCAGCAATTCGACTACACCGTCTTCGCCAACGTCACTCCGCTGAAGGGTCTCACCCTCCGCGTGGAGTATGGCGGCAGCCGCAGCTGGGGACAGAGCACTTTCTTCCAGCCCAGCTACCACACGGCTCAGCAGAACATCGAGTCGCAACTCACACGTGGCAACTCGCGCAACAAGTACGAGTCGTTCAAGCAGTACGCCACCTACGAGTTCGAGCCTTTCAAGGGGCACCGCTTCAATGTCATGGCCGGACACGAGTCGCAGGAGGGCGAGTGGTACCAGGGCTCCATGGGTCGCAAGGGATACCTCTTCGACTCCGTGAAGAGTATCGCTGTGGGCGATGCCTCCACCGCCACCAATGCCGAGCAAGGCAACGACTGGGCCATCGAGTCCTACTACGGACGTTTCAACTACAACCTCCTCGACCGCTATCTCCTCACCGCCACCATCCGTGCCGACGGTTCGTCCAATTTCGGCGAGAACAACCGCTGGGGTTACTTCCCCTCGGCAGCCATCGCATGGCGCATCACGCAGGAGAAGTTCATGGAGAACGTGAAGTGGCTCCGCAATGCCAAGCTCCGTCTCGGATGGGGTATCGTGGGTAACCAGCAGTCGGGCAGCTATGCCTATGGCATCGCCATGAAGAGTCAGGCCACCGCTTGGGGAACGGGCTTCTTCGATGGCAACTATGCCAACCCCGACCTGAAATGGGAGGAGACCAAGGCCTACAACATCGGTCTCGACCTCTCCTTCTTCGACAACCGCATCGAGTTCATCATCGATGCCTACCTCAAGAAGACCGACAACCTGCTCATGCAGGCCACACTGCCCTCTTATGTGGTCAACAACACCGGATGGAAGGGCATCTCAGCACCTTATGTCAATACGGGTGCCATACAGAACAAGGGTATCGAGTTCACCCTCAACACCGTCAATATCTCGAAGAACAACTTCGAGTGGCGCACCGGAGCCACCCTCTCCTTCAACCGCAACAAGCTCACCAAACTCTATACCGACGATGCCTCCATACCCGGCACCATCGGCGGACAGGTCTACACCCTCTCCGAGATCGACGGACCGGTGGGCCGCTTCTATGGCTACAATGTCATCGGCATGTTCACCCGTGAGGACGACTTCTACCAGAAGAACCAACTCGGTGAGTACATGCTCGACCAGAATGGCAACCGCTTGCCCGTGGCACGTCCGGCCGACTCCAACGGCGACCTCTATCCCATCGCACAGCGTGGTATTTGGGTGGGCGACTACATCTTCGAGGATGTCAATGGCGATGGTAAGATCACCGAAGGCGACCGCAAGTTCATCGGCGACCCCAACCCCGACTTCACCTTCGGTATCAACAACGTCATCCGCTGGAAAGACCTCGAACTCTCGTTCTTCTTCAATGGTAGCGTGGGCAACGACCTCCTCAACCTCGTCAAGCTCAACCACTCCAACCCCACCGCATGGGGCAACAAGCTGAGTATGGTGAGCGACTATGCCCAGATAGGCATGATCGACCCCGAGGGCTCGCTCAACGATATCTCCAACGTCTTTGTCACCAACCCCGAGAATGCCAAGACACAGCGTATCAGCGTCAGCGGCGAGAGCCAGAACGACAACAACCGTGTCAGCTCGAGGTTTGTCGAGGATGGCTCATACATCCGCCTCAAGACCCTCTCACTCTCCTACAACCTTCCGAAGAAGTGGCTCAAGCCGCTCAAGATCGACTGGGTGCAGGTCTATGCCAACGTGCAGAACCTCTTCACCATCTCCAGTTATGATGGCTACGATCCTGAACTGGGTTCCATCGGACAGAGCGTCGTGCTCCAGGGCATCGACAACTACCGTTATCCCTCACCGCGCATCTATAACTTTGGTCTGAAGGTCAACTTCTAAATATTTTAAGATATTATCCGATATGAAAAAGATCAATTTCAAGATATATTTCCTGCTCATCTCGCTGATGTTCATCGCCGCCAGTTGTGGTGAGGACTTCCTCGACCGCACACCCAAGCATGGCTATACGGCAGGAAACTATTATGAGAACGACGATGCCGTCATCAAGGCCATCGAGCCGCTCTACAACTATGCATGGAGCGGATACAATGAGCGTGCCATCGTGGGCATGGGTTCCTTCCGTGCCAACGACGCATGGAGTCCCTACCTGCAGGGCGAGTTCGCACGGTTCACCATCACGGGTCTCACCGACGTGCTCATCAATGCATGGTCGTCTCTCTACATGGTGGTGTCGATGTCGAACCAGTTGCTGCTCGACATGGATGTCTATGCCACCTCCGGTGTTTCGGAGGCCGTGAAGAACCAGGCCCGCGGCGAGGCTTACCTCATGCGCGGAGCCGCCTATTTCTACCTGCTCCGTGGATGGGGAGAGGTCATCCTCTATGAAGACAACATCGATATCACCTCGAGGCCGGTGCGCCCGCTCAACACCGAGGAGAGCGTGCTCAAGTTCATCGTGCGCGACTTCGAGCGCGCAGCCGAACTGCTGCCCGAGCGTGGTGCCAACTTCCATCCCTCGCGCTACGTGGCCAAGGCCATGCTCGCCAAGGCATTGCTCGCACAGAGTGGATGGAACAAAGGCGGACAGCGCGACGAGGCCACCCTCCAGCGCGTCGTCTCACTCTGCGACGAGGTCATCAACTGTGGTCAGTATCATCTGCTCGACAACTACGAGAACCTCTTCCGCCCACAATACAACGACAACGAGGAGACCCTCCTCGCCATGCGCTGGGCCGACCCGCTGCTCGGTGAGTATGCCTCGAGCAACAACCTCATCTCCGACCTCGCCTGGTCGGATGTGTGCGATGTCAACTGCTGGGGTGGCTCACTGCATGCCTCGGTCGACATGATCAACTACTACAATGAGGAGCCGGCCGACTCGTTCCGCCTCCGTGGCACCTTCTTCACACCCGGTCGCCACTACGACTATATCTGGAGCGAGAAGGGTGGATACACCTACAATGTCAACTGGATACAGGCCAAGAAGGGAGTCGTGGGCACCAAGGCCGACTGCGACGGCCATCTTGCCCAGCAGGCCTCACCGCTCAACACCTATATCATGCGCTTGGCCGATGTCTACCTGATCAAGGCTGAGGCACTGCTCGGCAACAACATGTCGACTTCCGACCCCAACGCGCTGGCTGCGTTCAACGCCACACGCCTGCGTGCCAAGTTGCCCGCCAAGACCTCGTTCACCTTCGAGGACCTCATACGTGAGCGTCGCATCGAGTTCTGCCTCGAGTACTGCAACTGGTACGACATGGTCACCTGGTATCGCTGGCGCCCACAATATATGCTCGACTTTTTCAACCACAAGCAGCACCGCGCGTTCATGCTCAACTCAGGCGACGTCATCCGCAACGACGACGGCACGCTCAGCTACCGCTGCGTGTTCCCAGGTACCAACAACTGGTATTTCTACGACGACCAAGGCCACTGCTATTGGAGCGACTGCCTGCGCATGAGCGACGACGACCAGACCGTCGTGCAGACCAAGGCCCAGGGCTATGTCTACGACCTCGATGCCCTCTCCGAGGCACGTGGGGCCGACTATTCGCCCATCGTGCTGAGCGAGGCCAACATCTTCATGCCTTATCCCGAGGCCGATGTCATCCAGAACCCATACTTCAACCAACCTCCTGTGGAGTATGACTTTAGTGAAAAATAACCAGAAGTAGCGATATGAAACAGAATATTTTCAATCACCATTACCGTTGGCTGCTCATGGCCATGGCAGCGCTCATGGTCGTTTCCCTCACCTCCTGCAAGGACGATGAGGAAGGCATGGGCACCCCGGTCATCACTGCCGTGCGCTCCTGCGATCCCGCCAAGGCCGACAGCACCTTCACCAAGGCTGGCGCCGGCTCGCTCATCGCCATCATCGGCCAGAACCTGGCTCATGTGCAGAAGGTCTATATCAACGACCAGCAGGTATATTTCAACCCCACGATGAACACCGACCACAGCGTGGTGGTCACTATCCCCACCGAGGACAAAGGCTTCAAACTCACCGCCTTCAACAGCGACCTGAAGGATGAGATCCGTGTCGAGACCTCGCACGGCACTGCCGTCTATTCGTTCAAGATCACGGCTCCATGGCCCTCCATCTCGCGCATCCAGGGCATCTACCCCCGCCAGGCCGGTGATGTGCTCAATGTCTATGGCCTCAACCTCGTCGACCTCGAGCAGGTCTATTTCACCGATATCACTGCCGAGCAACTCGACACCACCGAGTGGGAGACCGTGGGCGGCAACCATATCATGGCCTCCAATGTCGAGTCGGTTATGCAAGACCATCACCAGAACTCGCGTACCCAGGCCTATGAGACCACTTCGCAGCTCAAGGTCACCGTGCCCGACCTGCCGTTCGAGAAGGGCTCACTCGTGTTCGAGTGTGCGGGTGGCACCACCTACATCGCCTATTCCAAGTATCCTGGCGCACCCCTCATCAACGATATCTCTTCTGATATGCCGGTGCCTGGCGAGCTGGTGACCCTCTACGGACGTGAGTTCGTGCAGATTGAGTCCATCCGCTTTGGCGATGTCACCCTTTCGCCCAAACAGTTCACCGTGGCCGAGAGCGAGGACGAGATTTCGTTCATCATGCCGGCAGTGCCCTCCGACGAGAGCAACAACGGACTCATCACCCTGGTCAACCCAGGTGGCGAGGGCTCCTACCGCTTCTGGGCGCTCGATGGCTGCTTCGCCCGCTTCGATGGCGACGCCACCGACAACGGATGGGGACCCAATGTCACCTTCGAGACGGCCAATGGCGACGACCCGCCATATACCGGCGACGGCAAGATGGCGCATTTCCTCGTCGAGGACGAGGGCACCCAGTGGTGGGGACAGATGATCTACTTCCGTAAGGACTGGGACGGCAACAAGTTCCCGCTGCCCGGATTCGATGTCATACCCGCCGATGCCTCTACCGATGACGTATATCTCGCCTTCGAGGTGTTCAACAACAACAGCCACCTCAACAATGGCAAGTATACGGGCTATCTGCGCTACTTCCTGCAGTACGACAGCGAGGATCCCGTGCCTGAGAACGACGACAGTGGCAATGCCAACCCTGCCGACCAGGTCAACCAGTACGACACCTTCCGTTGGGATGACTATGGAGCCGGCACGTTCCACCACGACCGTCCGGTCCTGGCCGATATCAATGGCGAGGCACCCATGGGCAAGTGGTATCGCGCCGTGGTGCCCCTGAGCAAGTTCGGAAAATACCGTGACAAGAACTATCAGTTTGTCGTGGAGAAGGGCATCAACCAGTTCCGCATCCAGTACATCAACCAGGGTTCGGCTCGTGGCGACATCGATGTCTATATCGACAACGTACGCATCTTCTACAAGAAGTAATCACCTAAAAACAAGCAAATTATGAAAATCAACAGAATATTTGGGGCATTGCTTCTCGCACTGTCGATGACTGGTTTCCAGGCCTGCTCCGACGTGGAGAATCCCTCCGTCGACACCGGACTGCGCACGGGCGATGCGTCGAAAATAGAAGTGTATAGAGATTCGGAGCCCGTGAGCGACCTCACGTTCTCTATCGGCAAGGGAAATGCCGTGCTCGGTATCGCTGCCGATGGCAACTGGACGGCCGAGTTGGCCGACGACTCGTGGTGCAAACTGGTGGTGCATGCGGGCTATGGATACACCAACAAGTGGTCGTACACCAAACTCGAGGTGGCCAAGAACGAGGGTGGCGAGCGTGCCACCACGCTCACCATCAAGTCGGGCGCGCTTACCAAGACCATCAACATCAAGCAGAAAGGTACGGGCACCGACCCCAACGACCCATTCATGAGTTCGTTCTCCTTCGTCGAGAAGTTGGGCTATGGCTACAACCTGGGCAACACGCTCGAGTCCAACCACGACATCACCAATCCACAGGTGCAGACGTGGTTCAATCCGCAGACTGTCTACGACTGGGAGACCTGCTGGGGACAGCCTGTCACCACACCCGAGATTATCAATGCCATCGCCGCCAAGGGTTTCAACGTCATCCGCGTGCCGGTGACTTGGTTCCCGCATATGGATGCCAACGACAATGTGGAGGAGGCGTGGATGAACCGCGTGCAGGAGGTGGTCGATATGGTGCTCAATGCCGGATGCTACTGCATCCTCAATGTGCATCACGACGCCAGCGAGTATGACGCCAGCCGTGGCGACGGTGCCCACTGGCTCGTGGCCGACGAGGCGAAATATCCCGCCGTCAGCGCCCGCTTCAAGAAGTTGTGGACGCAGATTGCCAACCGCTTCAAGGGCTACGACGACCGCCTGGTGTTCGAGGCCGTCAACGAGATTCTCAGCGCGAAAGGTGAGTGGGGCGACCCCGCAGATGCTACCTGCTATGATGCGCTCAACAAACTCTTGCAGGACTTCGTCGACGCTGTGCGTGCCACCGGTGGAAACAACGAGTACCGCAACCTGCTGGTCAATCCTTACAGCGCCGGCAGCTCGCCAGCCAAACTGGCTGGCATGCAATTGCCTCAGGACAAGCACCCCAACCACCTGATGTGCTCCATCCACAGCTACGATCCCTATTGGTTCTGCAACGATGGTGGTGGCATCGGCAGCGACGATGAGAAATACTTCCTCTACATCTTCGACGAGACTTGCCGTCAGGAGATCGACGACATCTTCGCACGTGTCGACAAGCGCTTCGGTTCCGACTTCGGCGTGCCCTATTTCTTCGGCGAGTTTGCCGCCGGCGGCACCCACGTCACCATGGCCGAGCGTGTGAAGTATGCGCAGTATATGAAGCAGAAGTTCGCCCAGTACAACATCACCGGCCTCTGGTGGATGGGCCTCATGGACCGCAAGACCCTCGAATGGTACGAGGGCGACATCGCCAACGTCTTCTTCCAGTAAGAGTAAGAACCATTATGGCCACAGCCGCGCAGCGGCAGCCATCCCCCAAAAGACAAAAGGTGCCGGATTCGGCACCTTTTGTCTTTATTAGCCCATTAAGCCCATTAAGCCCATTAAGCCCATTAAGCCCATTAAGCCCATTAAGCCCATTAAGCCCATTAAGCCCATTAAGCCCATTAAGCCCATTACCTCCTCCCTCAAAAAAATCCCCTCTACCATCAAAATATCAAACAAAGTCAATAAAGTATTATTCTTTCTCCAATTTTTTTATTTACTTTGCAAATTATTAATAAATACCCCCAAAAATGAAGAAAATTCTAGCTCTCCTTCTCATGGTTCTCACACTCAGCGCATGTACTCACGACGAGGCTCCAAGCCCCTTCGTCAAGGTGGTCGATGGCCACTTCGAGCGCGCTGGAAAACCCTACTACTACGTGGGCACCAACTTCTGGTATGGCGCCATCCTCGGCAGCGAGGGACAGGGTGGCAACCGTGAGCGCCTGTGCCAGGAGCTCGACTACATGAAGAAGATGGGCATCGACAACCTCCGCATCCTCGTGGGAAGCGATGGCGAGCGGGGCATCACCACCAAGGTGGAGCCCACACTCCAGGTGTCGCCGGGTGTCTACAACGACACCATCCTCGCCGGACTCGATTTCCTGCTCCAGGAGATGGGCAAACGCGACATGGTGGCCGTGCTCTATCTCAACAACTCCTGGGAGTGGAGTGGGGGATATGGCTTCTACCTCGAGCATGCCGGGGCCGGAAAGGCTCCACGGCCCAATGAGGATGGCTATCCTGCTTATATGAAGTTCGTCGAGCAGTATGCCTCCAACACCAAGGCCCACGAACTCTTCTACGACTATGTGCGCTTCATCCTGCAGCGCACCAACCGCTACACGGGGGTGAAATATATCGACGACCCGGCCATCATGTCGTGGCAGATCGGCAACGAGCCAAGGGCGTTCAGCAAGGAGGCGCTGCCCGCCTTCGAGAAATGGCTGGCCGAGGCCTCGGCACTCATCCGTAGTCTCGACCCCAACCACCTCATCTCCATCGGCAGTGAGGGCTCTTGGGGCTGCGAGAACGACTATGCGGCCTACGAGCGCATCTGCGCCGACGCCAATGTCGACTACTGCAACATCCACCTCTGGCCCTACAACTGGTCGTGGGCACGTCCCGACCACCTCATCGACGACCTCCAGGCCAGTTGCGACAGCACACGCAACTATATCGACCGCCATCTCACCATCTGCGACCGGCTCAACAAACCGCTTGTGATGGAGGAGTTCGGCTACCCCCGCGACGGGTTCAAGTTCACCAAGGACATCCCCACGCAGGGCCGCGACGGATTCTATAAGTTCGTGTTCTCGCTGGTGGGCGACAATGCCGAGAGTGGCGGACATTTCGCTGGCTGCAATTTCTGGGGATGGGGCGGCTTCGCCAACCCCGCCCACGAGCAGTGGCAGGTGGGCGACGACTACACAGGCGACCCGGCACAGGAGGCCCAGGGCCTCAACTCCGTCTTCGCCACCGACTCCACCACCCTCCAGATCATCAAGGCCGAAGTCGACCGCATGGCCGCCCTGAGGAAATAAGCCCAATCCCCCCTCCTCCCAGGTTGCTCTCCCCCGACAAACGGGGGAGTCGGAGGGGGTGGGCTGGGGGAGGTCTCTAAATTCCTCCTAGGAATACCTAGTCGTCCTAGTTATCCTAGTCATCCTGGTCCTCCTAGAAAAAATTAAAAACCCTAGAAAAGAACAATGAAAAAGTTTGCATCACTCCTTGTCCTCCTCGCCTTGGCCATCACTGCCAGCGCACAAATCAGGGGCTACAATATCGTGGTCTCCGTCACCCCCGACCACCAAGACTGGAACTACCGCACCGGCGAGAAAGCCCAGTTTGTGGTCAATGTGCGCAAGTCGGGCACGCTCCTGCCCAATGCCGTGGTCGACTTCGAGGCCGGACCAGTGATGTATCCCGATACGCAGAAGAAGAATGTCACCCTCAAGGATGGCACGATGAAATGGACCGGTTCGCTCAAGCAGCCTGGGTTCTACCGACTGAAGGTCACCGCCCATGTCGATGGCAAGGACTATGTGGGACTGTGCACGGCGGCTTTCTCGCCCGAGCAGCTCCAGCCCGCCACCAAATGCCCGGCCGACTTCGACGCTTTCTGGCAGCGTGCCCTCTCCGAGGCACGGCAGAATGCCCTCGACCCGCACCTCACCCTGCTCCCCGACCGCTGCACCGAGAAGGTGAACGTCTATGAGGTGAACTTCGCCAACAACCGTCCGGCAAGCCGCATCTATGGCATCCTCTGTGTGCCGGTGGCCGAAGGCAAGTATCCCGCCCTGCTCAGAGTGCCGGGAGCTGGCGTGCGTCCTTATGGAGGCGATGTGTGGACGGCCTCGCAGGGTGCCATCACCCTCGAGATAGGTATTCATGGCATCCCCGTCACCATGCCGATGTCGGTCTATGAGAATATACGCGAGGCAGCCCTCGATGGCTACTGGGAGTCAAATCTCGACCAGCCTGAGAAGAATTTCTACCGTCGCGTGGTGCAGGGCGCCGTCAGGGCGGTCGACTACATCGCGTCGCTCCCTCAGTGGAACGGTCGTGACGTGGGTGTCACGGGCTCCTCGCAGGGAGGCTTCCTCTCATTGGCCGTGGCTGCCCTCGACAAGCGCATCACCTTCGTGGCTCCCGTCCACGATGCCATGTGCGACTACGAGATTGCCCTGCAACAGAAGGCTTGCGGATGGCCCCACTACTTCTACCAGGTGAAGAATCCCGACCCGAAGAAGGTGGAGGGCGCACGCTACTACGATGGCATCAACTTCGCCCGCCGCATCACCTGTCCGGGATGGTATTCCTTCGGATATAACGACGAGGTGGTGCCGCCATCGTCGGCCTACTCGGTCTACAACGTGGTCAGCGCGCCCAAGACGCTCAGCCTCTATCAGATGACCGGCCATTTCTGGTACCAAGAGCAATGGGATGAGTGGGAAAACTGGCTCCTCCAGCAGATGCACCTCCGCTGAGCCCCAAGAAAATACATAAAAAACCAAATACAAAAAAATGAGAAAACTGATTGTCACTACACTCCTGATGGCCTTAGCCGCCACATCACTGCAGGCAGCCTCTCCCCTTGAGACCCTGCGCAACCGACTTGTGAAATTCCAGAAAAAAGGCATTATGATTGGGCATCAAGACGACCCTCTCTATGGCATGAAATGGCATTTCGACCAAGGGCGTAGCGATGTGAAGGAAGTCTGCGGCGACTATCCCGCCGTGATGGGCTTCGACCTCGGGAACCTCGAACTCGACTCGCTCAATAACCTCGATGGCGTGCCCTTCGACCGTATGAGGATGGAAATCGTGGCCCACCATCTGCGTGGCGGCATCGTCACCATCAGTTGGCATGCCAACAACCCCGTCACGGGAAAGAATGCATGGGACCCCTCGGGCAACCCCGTGCGCGAACTCCTGCCCCGTGGCTCGCAGAACGACAAGTTCCTCAAGTGGATGAACCGCGTGGCAGTGTTCCTCAACTCGCTCAAGACACGGCGTGGTGAGACGGTGCCCGTCATCTTCCGTCCCTGGCACGAGATGCACGGCGGATGGTTCTGGTGGGGAAAGGACTCATGCACCCCGCAGGAGTATAAGGAACTTTTCGAGTACACCATCCAGTGCCTGCGCAATCAGGGCGTGCGTTCTTGCCTCTATTGCTACTCGCCAGGCGCCACCGACGGACAGACCGAGGCCAACTACCTGAAATACTATCCCGGCGATGAGTTCGTCGATGTCATCGGCGTGGATATCTATGCCGGAGCCGACAAGGACAAGTATATCAGAAACATGCGCGACGAGCTCGCCGTCATGACGAAATATGGCAAGGAGCACAACAAGATTGTGTGCGTGGCCGAGACGGGCTACCGCAACACACCCGACCCCTTCTGGTTCACCACCGCCATGTGGAACGCCGTGAAGGATTTCAAAATCTCCTATGTGTTGCTCTGGCGCAATGCCTGGGACCAGCCCGAGGAGAACTTCGGTCCGGCTCCCGACAAGACCTGTGCCGAGGATTTTGTCAACCTCTATAACCTCAAGGAGACGCTCTTCCTGCAGGATATCTCGAAGAAGAAATTCCAGCAGTTCAGAATGCACCTCAAGTCGCAAACCCCATAAACACTCCTCCATACCATGAAGAAACTGATGTTTGTTGCCGCTATGGCCGCATTGTGCATGGCCTGTCAGCAACAGGTAGAGGAGAAAACGGCCTCGCAGCAACTCCTCGAACGGCTCACGACCATCCAGAAGCAGGGCTATATGTTTGGTCATCAGGATGATACGTTCTATGGCCTCACTTGGGAATACGTGCCCGACAGCAGCGATATCTTTGCCACCGTGGGCGACTATCCGGCCATCATGGGCTTCGACCTGGGCGGCATCGAGATGGGCGATGCGAAGAACCTCGACAGCGTGCCCTTCACCCGTATCCGCGAGGAACTGGTGAAGCACCACCTGCGTGGTGGCATCGTCACCATCAGTTGGCACCCGCGCAACCCGGTCACCGGTGGCACGGCATGGGATGTGGAAGATACGCTCGTGGTGCACAAAATTCTCACCGAGGATAGTGTGAAGGCCAAGTTCAACACTTGGATGACGCGGGTGGGCGACTTCATCGAGACGCTCCGCACCGACGACGGAAAGCCTGTGCCCATCATCTTCCGCCCCTGGCACGAGTACAACGGCTCATGGTTCTGGTGGGGACAGAAATTATGTTCCGACGAGGATTATCTCGCCCTTTGGAACCTCTTGCAAGACACGCTCAACCAGCGTGGGTTCGACAACCTGCTCTGGAGTTTCTCGCCCAACCTCGATGGAGGATGGACAGAGGAGCGCTTCCTCAAACGCTATCCCGGAAACGACCGGGTGGCACTCATCGGCGAGGATGCCTACCAATGGGGCACCGAGGAGGATTTCGTGAAACAGGCCACCGCCGACCTCGATTTCCTGAAGTCATTCGCCGAGAAGAATGGCAAGCCCATCGCCGTCACCGAGTGTGGCTACAAGAATATCCCCGACTCCACATGGTGGACGAGGGTGCTCCAGCCCGTTCTCGACCGCTATCCCATCTGCTATTTCCACACTTGGCGCAACTATAAGGAGGAGTTCTTCGCTCCCGACCCCAACCAGCAGAGTGCCGAGGATTTCAAGAAACTCTATGCGGCTCCCAACACCCTCTTCCTCAATGATATCAAGGATATCAAATAAGAGGGTGTGACCTCCCCCGGGGTTCCTCATCCGGTGTGACCTCCCCGACCCCTCCTGAGAGGAGGGGGGACTGAATATCCAGACAAACTATCCCCCCTCCTCTCAGGAGGGGATGGGGGACTGAATAGCCAGACAAACTATCCCCCCTCCTCTCAGGAGGGGATGGGGGAGGTCCTCTCCGAAGCCCACCCCATATGAAGAAGGTTTGGTGCTCGCTGTAGGGACGCAGCATGCTGCGTCCGCCCGAGGAATGCCCCCCGAAGTCTACCCCGAAGCCAAGGTAACCTCATCCCCCTCTAAGATTAGAGGGGGTGCCCTGAAAGGGTGGGGGCGTTGAAATCAGACACCTGTCCCCCGAAGCCCCCCTCCTCTCAGGAGGGGCTGGGGGAGGTCAAAAAGGTAAAAAATTCATTTCACCCTTTTTACTCAAATAATAAAAAACTCAAAAAATACGGAAAAAATGAACGACTTCAAATCCCGTCTCAAGGCGCTGATCGACCGCCACGAGCAACTGCTCACCCGCCCAAATATCCCTTGTGAAGGGGGAAACGGCATCTATACCAAGTATCAGAACCCTATCGTCACTGCCGAGCACACACCGCTCACCTGGCGATACGATCTGTGCGAGAGCGACAACCCCTATCTCATGCAGCGCATCATGATGAATGCCACGCTCAACAGTGGCGCCATCAAGTGGAAGGGCAAATATGTGATCATCGTGCGGGTGGAGGGTGCCGACCGCAAGTCGTTCTTTGCCGTGGCAGAGAGTCCCAACGGCATCGACAATTTCCGCTTCTGGGACGAGCCCATCACCATGCCCGATGATGCGGTGCCGGCCACCAACATCTACGATATGCGCATCACGCAGCATGAGGATGGGTGGATCTATGGCGTGTTCTGCGCCGAGCGGCACGACGACAGTCAGCCAGCCGACCTCTCGGCGGCTACGGCCACGGCGGCCATCGCCCGGACCAAGGACCTTGTCAACTGGGAGCGGCTGCCCGACCTCAAGTCGCGCAGTCAGCAGCGCAATGTGGTGCTCCACCCTGAGTTCGTCGATGGTAAGTATGCGTTCTACACGCGTCCGCAAGACGGGTTCATCGACACCGGCTCGGGTGGCGGCATCGGATGGGCGCTCGTCGACGACATCACTCATGCGGAGATCACCGAGGAGCGCATCATCAACGCCCGCCACTACCACACCATCATGGAGGTGAAGAATGGCGAGGGCCCGCATCCCATCAAGACCGACCGTGGATGGCTCCATCTGGCCCATGGCGTGAGGGGCTGTGCCAGCGGACTGCGCTATGTGCTCTATATGTATATGACGGCGCTCGACGATCCCACGCGTGTCATCGCCCAGCCGGGTGGCTATTTCCTCGTGCCCGAGGGATGGGAGTATATCGGCGACGTGATGAACGTGGTCTTCGCCAACGGATGGATTGCCGACGAGGATGGCAAGGTGTTCATCTACTATGCCTCCAGCGACACCCGCATGCATGTGGCCACCTCCACCATCGACCAACTTGTCGACTACTGCCTCAACACGCCCGTCGACGGCCTCACCACCTCCGCCTCGGTAGAGACCATCAAGCGCCTGGTAGCCAAAAACAAGGCCCTAAAGCTGTAGAGCGTTGAGTTTTATGACCTCCCCCATCCCCTCCTGTAGGAGGGGGGATGGCTTGCTTCACTAATCAGCCCCCTGTAGGAGGGGGGATAGGGTGCTTCACTAATCAGCCCCCTGTAGGAGGGGGGATAGGGTGCTTCACTAATCAGTCCCCCTGTAGGAGGGGGGATAGGGTGCTTCACTAATCAGCCCCCTGTAGGAGGG
>ONGG01000026.1 GCA_900317305.1 uncultured Prevotellaceae bacterium
AGGACTGGGCTCAAGGAAGGGGTACGTCTGGTCTGTCGCCGGCCGCAGGCTGATTTACGTCATCTATGATGAGGGCTCCAGAAGGCAGGAGGTCATCACCGGGGAGATGGGCGGCTTCAGGGGCACGCTCCAGAGCGGCGCCTACCGTGCCTACCGCACGCTGCAGGGCGACGGGTTCCCGGACATCACGCGCATCGCCAGCCTCCAGCACGTCAAGAGGAAGTTCCGCGACGCCATGGACTCGGACCCGGCGGCGGGGAGGATTTACGGGCTGCTCAACCGCCTTTACCAGGAGGAGCACAAGCACAAGGTGGGCCGCCAAGGGTGGACCGTGGAGAACAACCTGAGGTGGAGGCAGCAGTATGCGCCGCCCATACTGCTGGAGATACAGGCAGAGCTGGAGGCGCAGAGGGGCAGGACTGACCTGACCCCGAAGAGCCCCATGGCCGCGGCCGTGAACTACCTCGACGACGAGTGGGAGGCCGTATGCGGCATCTTCGCCCGTGGGGACACCGACCTTGACAACAACCTCGTGGAGAGGATGCAGAGGTACTTCGCGCTGTCAAGGCACTCCTCGCTCTTCTTCGGAAGCCACAAGGGGGCGGAAAGGGCGGCCGTCATCTACACCGTCGCACTCTCGGCGAAGATGAACGACCTGGACCTCTACGAATACTTCCTCGACATCATCAACACCACCGCAAAGTGGCCGCCAAACACGCCGCTGGAGAAATACAGGGACCTGCTTCCTGACAGGTGGAAACCGAGAAAAGTAATCGCGGAGACGCTTACTCTTTTTTTATGCCTCTATGAATTATTTAGGCTAAATTTGAATAATCCTATTTAGGATAATTTAAGCTCCTGTCACTATGAAACCATCCAAAAGCCCTTTTCCATATGGAAAGACACATAAACTCCCCGTCACTTGCAAGTAAACGGGGAGGCGCCAATCATAGGAACTGGCGTGTAATTCTCTGTCTATTATACCTTCTATAGGCCGCCGTCTGCACTCCATATAGAATAATTAAATCGAATGCAAAGGTACACATTTTAGCAACAATCGTGTTCCAACATTTAGTTTAACACAAAAAAAGTTCATTTTGTTTCGATTCATGACGGAATGCATATTGGTGTGGTCTTTTAGGTTAGGGAATCGCCTTCCCTTAGCACCTTAAATCACAATCAATCAACCATCTCGGTAATCCATTTACACGGATTGAAGGATGGTGAGGATGAAACCTGCACGACACCCCGACAATGACTTTTCTGCAAGGTCGAGCATGCCACCTTGCTGTATCATCATGCGCCGGCTCAGTGAGAGGCCGATTCCGCTGCCACTGCGTTTCGTGGTAAAGAATGGAACAAAGAGCGACTGACGGTTTTCTGCGGGAATGGGCAGACCGTCATTGCCAATGTAAAGCATAAGTTGCTGATGATTCGACGGCTCCTCTATCTGTTGTACAACCATTCTCTTAGCTTCTGCCTCCACTGCGTTCTTCGCTAGGTTCATCAGCACTTGTCGTAACATGCCCGCATCAGCACATACTGTAATGTCTGTGTGAACGCCAACCTCCCAAGTCAGTCCAGGGTAGGCGTTACAGACGTCGCCAAGCAATGACCGTAGTGGAACGTCTGTCAAAACTGGTTTCTCCAGTTCCGACATCTTGCGGTAATTCACCACGAAGTTGTTCAAATGGCGGCTGGTGTCGAAAATGGCCTGAATACCTGGTTCAAGAGGAGAGCCTTTCACATCGTCACGGCCAAGCATGGATTGGCTGATGCTGGTGATGGGGGCAGTGGCATTCATTATCTCATGGGTCAGCACGCGGGTAAGCCGTTCCCATGATTCCACTTCATTCTGATTCATTTGCCGACGAATGGTCTCTCCCAATTTGTTCAGCGTTTGTTGCATGGCCCGTTCGCCCGGCAAAAGACCATCGACAGGAAGACGGAACGTGAAATCGTGATTGCGGATTGCCTCCTGCATCAGATGCGCACGAAGTTTTAGGGAACGCTGCCGACGAACTTCCCATATTACGAATATAATCCCTATAACGACAAATAACAATATCCAAATCATTGCTCACGCTTCTCATTATTGTCATCTAATCCAACCGCTTCATCTTGTTATAGAGGGTCTGCCGTGTGATGCCTAGCATCTCTGCTGCGCGGCTCAGGTTGCCGTGGCAGTGGTCGATGGCGCGCCGGATATGCTGCGCTTCCATCTTGTCGAGGGTGACAATCTCATTTTGCATGTCGAGTACGTCTTTCAGTTTGCGTACCAACTCATCATTGTCCCAAGGCTTGGCAATGAAGTCCGAGGCACCGCTTTTCAGTCCCTTCACGGCCAGGCCGACATCAGCGTATGCCGTGAGCAGCACGACAGGAGTCTGAGGGTGGTGCTTGCGGATGGTGCGCAACCACAGAAGGCCCTCATTGCCACTGTTCACTCCGAGGGTGAAGTTCATGTCAAGCAAGACCATGTCGACGGGCTGTTGGACCATCATCTTCAATATGTCATCGGGCTTGGTGGTGGTCAGTATCTGCTCAAAAGTGGAGTCGAGCAGATAGCGCATGGCGGTCAGCACGGCGGCATTGTCATCAGCGATTAAAATAGTTCCATACTTTTTCATGGGTGCTAAGGTACAAACAAACCGTCAAAGAATCATACGTCGAGGTGTATAATTTTTAGACAATCAACTTTCTACCGCAAGAAAAAGATTGCAGGTTTCTCAGAACGACCATATCTTTGCAGTGAACAAAAGAAAAATGGTATGAGAAAAATCATATTT
This sequence comes from uncultured Prevotellaceae bacterium, assembly GCA_900317305.1. GTDB lineage: Bacteria > Bacteroidota > Bacteroidia > Bacteroidales > Bacteroidaceae > Prevotella. Next base: position 2,790 of record ONGG01000026.1, read on the forward strand.
GCCATATTGGCGTTTTATGTTGCACAGACGGAGGCCCAACCCCGTTTGACGGTTATGCAATGCATGCAGTATGCCGTGGAGCACAACCATGAGGTGAGGCGTGCAGAATTGGAACTCGACAACTACAAGGTGGCCAAAAACAGTGCTGCCGGCCGATTCCTTCCTGCCGTGGATGCAAATATCGGTGCGCAGTACAACTTCGGTAGGGCGATAGACCCTGAGACCAACGGCTATACCGATGTAAGTACCTTTTATAATGGTTATTCCGTACAGGTCTCGTTGCCGGTGTTCGATGGCTTCAACCGCTTGCATGCTCTGAAGGCTGCCAAGGCGGGTGTGCTGATGGGGCACCAGGCTCTGAGGCAGCGACAGGACCAGACCGCACTCAGTGTGTTGCAGGCCTACGTCAATGTAGTATATGATGAGGGTATGGTCAGGATGGCTCAGGAGAAACTGCAGGAAACAGAACTGCTGTTGCGGCAGACACGCCTGTTGGAAGAGGTGGGGCGCAAGAGTGCCGCCGACGTGGCATTGGTGGAGTCGCAGCATGCCGAGGCCGACTATGAGGTCACTCGCCAGCAGAACCTCCTTGCCGCCGCCTTACTGGAACTGAAAAAAGAGATGGCCTATCCGTTGACCGACAGCCTCGCTGTCGTGCCGCCGGCAGATACCAAGTGTTCGGCTACTGGTGTACAGCCTTTCTGCTCACCGTTGCACCCAGTCTTGCAGCAGGCTCAATATCAAGTGGAAGCATCCAAGCATGAGTGGAGCCAGGCCCGTGCCTCCCTTTTCCCCACTCTCTCACTGAGCGCGGGCCTGAGCACCACTTATTACAAGACCTTGCATACAGAGAATGCCCAGTCATTCGGAAAACAGTTCAGCAACAACATGGGCGAGTATGTGGGAGTCACGCTGAGCATCCCCATCTTCAACCGCATGCAGACGGTGAGCAACATCCGCAAGGCGAAAAACAACTACGAGATGGCATGCGAGGCCTATGAGCTGAAACAAGCCGAACTGGAGAAACTGAGCCGCGAGACATGGCTCGACTGGCAGGGATATCTCAAACAAACGACACAGATGGAGAAGAAAGTAGAGGCCGACTCGCTGGCTTACCTTCTGACATATCACCAGTATGAGGAGGGTCTGAGCACCGCCATCGACCTGCAAACCACCTCGGCGCAACTGTTGCATTCGAGGGCTACGCTGCTGCAATGCCGTCTGATGGCCATGGTCAAGGAACAGTTGGTAAGATACTATCAAGGAATGACGATATGGACAGAGTAATTGAAAAAAAGAAGGGCTTTCAGCTGAAGAAGCACGGACCATACGTGGCAGGAGGATGCCTGCTGCTAACCGTATTGGGATGGTTGGTTTTCGGCAATCATGCCTCGACGTTGAGGGTTATTCAAGACGAGTTGACTATCAGCGAGGTGAAGAGCGCGGAATTCAAGGACTATGTGCGCACCAACGGTCAGGTGATGCCCATCCAGGTGGTGCAGATCTCTCCCGAGGAGGGTGGCATCGTGATGGAGAAAGTCGTTGAGGAGGGCTCGATGGTGCATAAAGGCGATGTCATCGTGCGCCTAAGCAACTCCAACCTCGACCTGCAAATCTTGAATGCGGAGTCGGAACTGGCAGAGAAGCAAAACCTGTTGCGCAACACACAGGTGGCCATGCAGCAAGACAGGCTCAACAACCTGACAGAACAGGCGCAGTTGGATATGGACACGCACCGCAAACAGCGTACTTTCGAGCAGAACAAACGTCTATATGATGCGAAGATGATCAACCGTGAGGCCTATGTGCAGTCGCAAGAGGACTATCAGCTGTCGGCACAGAAGCGCTCGTTGGTGAGCCGCCGGCTGAAACAGGACAGTCTCTACCGATCTGTCCAGATGGATCAGATGGAGGACAACCTGCAGAACATGCGCCGGAATGTCATGCTGGTGAGACAGCGTAAGAGCAAACTCGAGGTGAGGGCCACTGCTACAGGCGAACTGGGACTGCTCGATGTGGAACTGGGCCAGAGCATCCAGCCAGGGCAGATGATAGGCCAGTTGAACGACCTCTCTGACTACAAGGTACAGGCGCAGATTGACGAGCACTATATCGACCGCGTGCGCCAGGGACTGACAGCCACCTTCACCCGTGGCGACAAGCAGTACCTGCTGCAGGTGCGGAAGGTCTATCCTGAGGTGCGAGAGGGGAAGTTCCGTTGCGACTTCATCTTCCGGGGCGAGCGCCCTGAGAACATCCGCACAGGCCAGACCTATTACATTGATTTGGAGTTGGGCCAGCCCGAGCAGGCCATCCTCATCCCTCGCGGCACCTTCTTCCAGACCACAGGAGGCCAATGGATATTCGTGCTCGACAAAAGCGGCAGCAAAGCCTATCGCCGAAACATCCGTGTAGGCCGTCAGAACCCGCAATACTACGAAGTGCTCGAAGGCCTGGAGCCGGGCGAGCGCGTCGTCACCAGCGGCTACGAGGCATTCAAGGACAATGAAATATTGGTCATCAAGTAAAACGACAATAAGTAAGGATAGAAATATGAACATATTTAGAAACATGCTTTACATGGCCCGTCGTTTCAAAACGGCGACGTTGCTTAACTTCATAGGATTGGTAGTAGCGTTCTCCGCTTGCTACCTCTTCCTGACGCAAGTAACCTATAATCACTCCTATAATAAAGGATTGACCAACTATCAACAGTTGTATCGTGTAGAAGTGCCTGCGCTATTCGACCACAGCAAGTGGCAGTCGAACATAAATCGCTTCTTGGCCGACGAACTGGCTAAGTTGCCTCAGGTTGAGAGCATGGCCTTGTTGCAGTGTTGGCTTAACGATTGGCAGTTTACGAAAGACGGTACAGAGTTTACTTTCAGGGGATGCAGGGTCAATAATGATGCGTTGACGACACTGGCTCCCCGTCTCCTTGACGGCAAACTTGGTTGGGAGGATGATGACCAAAAAGGATTTGTTATCCCCGCTTCAGTAGCCATGAGGTATTTTGGCTCTGTCCAGGTGGCTGGTCGATGTATGTATAATGATGAAGACAGCGAAACGAGGGCAACTTCCAGAACTACAATTACAACTGTTATCTCCGCCTAAGAGAGCAGATGGATATAGACAAAGTGAAGCAACTCATCATTGCCCCATTGGTAGAAAAGATACATCAACTGTATAAAGAACATGGAATGGAGGACCAATGGGACATGGCCGAGGCAAAAGAAAGCTTGAATCTTCGCTTGCAACCCTTCACTGAGACATGGTTCTCTGGTATTGACCCATGGTACGACAAAGGAAACAAGGCTGTGGACTGGATTCTCCAACTATCGTGTTTGCTGGTCCTGATGATTGCTGCCATCAATTTCCTCAATTTCACACTGGCCGAGAGTCCCATGCGCATCAAGAGCATCAATACCCGTCGTGTATTGGGCAGTTCCGTGGCGTCGCTTCGTCTGAACATCATAGGTGAGACTGTTTGTATTTCGTTGTTGGCGTTCTTTCTGGCGGTCGTGGCTTGTTATCTGCTTTCCCAATGGTCCTTCATCAGCCAACTCTTCGTAGGCAGCATTGCCTTGGGCGACCATCTGTGGCTGGTACTTGGCATTGGGCTGGCTTCTGTCGTAGTCGGCATGATGGCGGGTGTCTATCCGGCTTTCTATGTCACCGGTTTCCAACCTGCACTTGTCTTGAAAGGTTCCTTCGGACTCACGCCTAAAGGTCGCCAACTACGCACATTGCTGCTCTGTCTGCAGTTCTTCATTACCTGTGTGATGGTGGTCTATATCGGCATCCTCTATCTGCAAAGCCACTATATCTTCACCTCTGATTATGGTTACAACAAGGATGAGGTGCTGTATGCGGATACTTGGGAACTGCTCGACAAGCACGAAGCCTTGCGCTCGGAGTTGATGCAGCAGACGGGTGTCGTAGATGTGGCATACTCACAGTTCGCGTTGGGAAGCAGTGACAGTTATATGAATTGGGGGCGTGCAGACAAGAACCATCAGGTGCAATTTGTGGCGCTGCCCGTAGATTGGCATTATCTTCGCACGATGGGCATTGAGGTGATTGAGGGGCGCGATTTCAATGAGCACGATGGTGACTGCTATGTCATCAACGAGGCCGCCCGAAAGAAATGGGACTGGGTGGAGATGGGCAAGAAATTGCTTGATGAAGATACGGAAATGACCGTTGTCGGCGTATGCCGCAACGTACGCTTTGCCTCTACCCGTATCGACAACGATGCCTCACCCATGGCCTTCCTGGTTTATGGTGAGAAGTATATAAGCAAAGGATGGGCCAATAGTCTTGGTGTGATGAATGTCCGTGTGGCGGCTGGTACCGACAAGGTTGCCATGCGACAGAAGATCAAGGACATCTGTATGAAGATGGGTGCCAAGCATGAACCAGAGGTAAAATTCCTCAATCAGCAACTGGAGGATACTTACCAAGAGGAGTTTCGCTTTATCAGTCAGGTGATGGTGTTCTCGGTCATCTGCCTCGTCATCACCCTGATTGGCGTTTTCTGCTTGACGATGTTCGAGACGGAGTACCGCCGAAAGGAGATAGGCATCCGCAAGGTCTTTGGCTCCACCACCTCCGAGGTGCTTCGCCTGCTCTGTCGTCGCTATGTCTGGCTGCTTATGTGCTGTTTCATCGTCGCAGCCCCACTGGCTTGGTACATCGGCAGCCAATGGCTCCAAGGATTTGCCGAACGGACTCCCATCTATTGGTGGCTCTTTCCGCTGGCATTTCTCGCCGTCGGCACTGTCACCCTTGCCACCGTCATCGTCCAGAGTTGGCGCGCTGCAAATGAGAACCCTGTCAACAGTATTAAGACCGAATAGAGTTTGGGCGAAATCTATCCAAAAACAGATAGATTTCGCCCGAAATGGTTGCACTACGGGCGAAATCTGTGGTTTTTCGGTTAGATTCCGCCCTTAACATTTGATTGTTTGCAGAAAAAAACTTATCTTTGGCCAAATTTTAAGTCTAACTTTAAATTTGGCTGATTTATGGGCAAGCAACTAATAGATAGGACGTTAGCATCGTCTATTTCAGATACATTCCGTATCCTACCGGTCGTGACACTTACTGGACCACGCCAATCAGGCAAGACCACGCTCTGCCGTGAATTGTTCCCCGATTTGCCGTACGTCAGTTTGGAGGATGCCGACATGTTAGCCGAGGTGCAGGCCGACCCAAAAGCATTTTTCAACCGACATCCCAAGGGTGTGATTATCGACGAGGCTCATCATTTTCCCAATGTTTTCTCTTACATTCAGGTGATTGTCGATGAGGACCGCTTTCAGGGAACAGACCAGCATCACTACATCGTGACAGGTAGCAGTAACCTTGCCATGATGGAACGGATTACGCAGTCAATGGCAGGACGTACCGCGGTCTATTCGTTGCTTCCGCTTAGTACGGCAGAAATCATGAGCCGACAGCCAGAAGCCAGCACATCAAAGATGCTGCTCTATGGTGGTTTTCCTGCTGTATGGATGGCTAACAATGAGACACTGCGCCATCAACTGCTAAGCAACTATTACACCACCTATATTGAGCGCGATTTGCGTGCCCTCATTAACGTGAAAGACTTACAGGCATTCCAAATCTTCATCCGCTTGTGTGCCAGTCGTGTAGGTCAGGAGTTCAATGCCTCGGCGGTGTCTAATGAGGTGGGGGTGAGTGTGCCGACCATTAAGCACTGGCTCAGTATCCTTGCCGCATCCTACGTGGTCTATCTGCTGCATCCTTATTACACAAACATTGGCAAGCGACTGACAAAGACTCCGAAACTTTACTTTTATGATACGGGGATAGCGGCCTTCCTTTTAGGCATCACCACAGAACAGCAGATGGATGTGCATCCGTTACGTGGTTCGCTGTTTGAGAATATGGTCATCAACGATATGCTTAAACTCGAATTGAACCGTGGCAATAACATGCAACAACTTTTCTTCTACCGAGACAAGAGCCAGAGAGAGGTGGATGTGCTGCGCATACTACCCCCAAACTTGGTAGAAGCCTACGAAATTAAGTCAGCGCAAACATGGAATAGTGAGTTCTTTGCCAACTTGAATTACCTGCGCCCATTGTTGAAGGATCGTATGCTGAAAACTATGGTGGTCTATGATGGTAGTCAGGAGAATGCAGGGGCTGACAACGGCATTATCAATTTCCGCCATCTCAGGTGGTAGTCATCGTCAAAGAATCATACGTCGAACCGTCTAATTTTTAGACAATCAGTCTCCGCCAGTGTGAAAAAAGCTGGCGGATTTGTTTTTATAGCGTAACTTTGCACTATCAAAACAAAAACGTATGAGAAGTTATTTCAGATTTCTTTCGCGCAACAAGCTGTATACTTTGATAAATATAGCTGGGCTGGTGGCGTCGTTGATGTTCATCATCCTGATGGGCGACTACACCTGGCGCCAATATAGCATCGACAGTTGGCATAAGAATTCTGACCGTATCTACCTGATGGGTGAAGAGAGTTATTTCTTCTTGTGGCCTCAGGCGGCAGAGGGCATCCAACGGCTGTGCCCCGATGTGGAGCAGACCTGCTGTGTGATGAGTCAGATGGGGCGTATTCAGTATGGAGAAAAAGAGGTGAAAGATGATGATGGTGAGAATGGCATCATCATGCTGGCCGATTCGTCCTTCTTCCAGTTGTTCGACTTCCCATTGGTGGAAGGTGACCGCAAAACCGCCCTCGATGCTCCCGACAAGTGTGTCATCACCGAACGGCTGGCCCGTCGTCTCTTTGGCGACAAAAATCCTATCGGTGAGTCGCTGCAGATTGTGGGTGAGCGCCATGTGCGAATGAACCATGTTGACCCTTACGACACGACGCTGGTCTATACCATCAGCGGCGTGATGAAAGATATGGACCGTACGGTGCTGCCCAATGAGACACAAATCATTGTCAGCATGCAGCGCTATCCGCAAGTGATGGGTTACCAACTGGACGATAAATCCTTTGCCAGCGGAGGTACAGGTGCCGCCAAGGCGTTCTTCTTGATGAAGCCTGGCGCCAATGTCGAGGCCACGAGGGAAATAGCCTCCAGATACATCGACGAGCACCACCACGGCGTATGGCGTGACAGTAAGCCAACTATGACCCCACTCACCGACATCATGTTTGCACCGCAGAACAATGGCTTAGGTTTGCAGAAAGGCGACAAGACTAGGCTGCGCATCCTGTTGGCAGCCGTACTCGCCATCCTCTTCTTTGCCATTAGCAACTACATCAATCTGACCGTTGCCAATACAGGGTTCCGTGCTAAGGAGATGGCCACGCGACGGCTCTTCGGCAGCAGCCAGCGAGAGATATCGATGAAGTTGATTGTGGAGTCAACGTTGATGGTCGCATTCTGCTTTGCCGTTGGACTGGCTTTGGCTTTTTACTTCCAAGATGCCGCCTCAGAACTATTCAGAGGGAAAATCAGTCTGAACAACGATATCAGCGTGGGCAGCGTCAGCCTTTGTCTCGGTTTTATCCTGCTCTTGGGCTTCGTTTCGGGCATCCTGCCCTCATGGCATATTTCCCGTTATCAGCCTATCGACATTGTCAAGGGCTCGTTCCGTTTCCATTCCAAGATGGTGTTGGGGCGTTTGTTCATCATTGTGCAGAACGTGGTCACTGTCACAATGCTTACCGCAGCCCTTGTTATTTGGTTACAGTTGCACCACCTCATCCATGCGCCGCTAGGCTTCAATTCGGAGAACTTGTTCTATGTAGAAAGTCCGATGGGCAAGAGTCAGACAGTGAGAAATCTGTTGGAGAAAATGCCTTTCGTTGAGCGCATCGGCTGCTATCAGGGGAGCACGTTTACTGGCTATAACTTCCATGGAAAGGGTGTCAAAAACAGTGAGGGCGACTACGAAATGCTGATGACAACCGATTTGGACAAGGAGGCTTTCGACCTCTTGGGGCTGAAAATCATCCGTGACAACGGTGCAACCAACAATGGCTACTATCTGAACGAAGAAGCCCTGCGCCTGCTGAACTATACTGGCAATGAAAAGGATTTTGTGTGGGGTGATGATCAGAAGGATCTCATAGCCGGGATACTGCAGGATTTCCGCATCATCAATGTGCTGGAGGATGTGCGGCCGATGGCTATCCGGAAGTTGGAAACAGTGGAAAATCCCAATTACCTGGTGAAGACAAATGGCGACAGGCATGCCATGAACGCTTTCAGGTTGATGCTCAAAGAACAAGGTGTCCCAGAAAAAGACTTGCAGTATTATGCCTCCAGTATGGAAGACAGCATCGCCGAGACGTTTGAGGAGCATCAGAATACACTGGATATTATTACCCTCTTCACCCTCATTGCCATCGTTATCTCGGTCATGGGCTACATGGGGTTGTCGCTCTTCTTTATCCGTCAGCGCCGCAAGGAGATTGCTATCCGCAAAGTGATGGGCTCTACATCGGGCGAAGTGCTGCTGTTGATGCTCCGCACGTTCTCAATTCCTATGCTGATTTCGTTTGTCATTGCCGTACCTGTCTCGGGGTACATCATGAACGACTGGCTCAGCAATTTCAGTTATCGCATCGCGCTCAGCTTCTGGATATTCGCTGCCGCTGGGTTTACCTGCTTCATCATTTCCCTGCTCACCGTTATCGTCCAGAGCTGGCGCGCTGCAAATGAGAACCCTGTCAACAGTATTACGACCGAATAAATACATGGAGTCATGAATAACATCAGAAAAGGTCAGGGAACCTTCATCAAAATCCTTTCTTTAGCCATCGGTCTTACCGTCGGACTGGTGCTGATAGCCAAGGTACAGTTGGAGAGGAACTACGACTGCTGCATCGTGGACAAAGAACATGTGTATGAGTTGCAAGAAACATTCCAACGCAAAGGCCAGGAGCCGCAACATTATGGTGCCACTTCGGGAGGCATAGCCCCCGCGTTGGCACGGGAGATTCCCGAAATTCAGACTGCCACGCGCTATACAGGCCAGTTCAGCGAAGAGAAACTGACACTTGAGAACGGCAACCGGCACTTCTTCGAAGAGGCTGTTTTTGTAGATTCCTGTTTCTTCGACATCTTTGCAACCAATGTCTTGCAGGGCGATGCCAAGCGTATCCTCTCCACTGCCGGACAATGCATGATTAGCCGGCGCCTGAGCGAGAAAATCGGTGGGGTGGTGGTTGGGCAGACTTTCTGCTTTGCCTCAGCCCCGATGAAGCCGATGACCATTGGTGGCGTGTTCGAGGACTATCCCGAAAACTCCAGGTGCTCCCGCTGCGACATCTTGATGTCGATGCCCTCCATGGGCACTTACGCTTGGGACGGCACGGAAAACCTGATAGGCAACGACCGCTATCATTCGTATGTCCGTATGCACCCCGATGCCGACATGGATAAGGTGCGAGGCGAAATCAAGCAGTTGCTGCAGCGTATCCTGCCTTGGGACGACCTGAAACAAAGCGGTTACACCGATGCCAGTTACGAACTGGTGAGTGTTGCCGGCCAGCGGATGAAGGACACCACGGTGCGTACCACCTGCATCATCCTCTCGGTAGTGGCACTCGTGATGCTCTTCACGGCGGTGATGAACTATATTCTTGTTGTCATTAGCCTCTTGGTGAATCGTGCTCGTCAGGTGGCACTCCGCAAGGTGCTAGGCGCTTCACGGCGCGAGACCTACATGATGACACTGAAGGAAGCCTGCATCCATCTCGTAGTGGCTCTGGCAATGATGATGTTGCTGCTCATGGCCGGGAGGGATTGGATTAGCGAGTTGATGGGTGTTGGCATTACGACACTCTTCTCCCAGCAGACCTTCGTGGTGCTGACAGCTGTTTGTCTTATTGTATTGCTGTGCTGTGGCATCCTGCCCGGAGTTATCTATTCGCGCATTCCGCTCACTTACGCCTATCGGCTCTACTCTGAGAACAAGCGACTATGGAAGTTGTCGCTGCTGGCTTTCCAGTTTGTGCTTTCGACGATGCTGCTCTGTGTGCTCTCCACCATCTATCGACAGTACGACTATATGCTGTCAAAAGATACGGGCTATCAATACGACCGGGTGGCTTACGTCAACGTGAGTGCCCTGCATGGCGACTCCATCTATTCCCTGGCTCGTGAGATAGAGCGCCTGCCGTGTGTCAAAACAACGGCAGCAGCCTATTCGCTCTTCTGCGAGCGGCAGAATGGCGACAACGTACTCGTGCCGGGCAGTCCGCAGGAGTTGTTCAACTGCGCCAATCTGTTCTTTGCTGAGGAAGGGTTGGTAGAGACGATGGGCCTTGAGATAGTACGTGGCAGGGGCTTCAAGCGGCTAGAACATCCCGGCTGGACGCAAGAGATGCTGGTAGATGAACGGTTTGTGCAAAAGATGAAGGATGTGGCGGGCATCGACGATGTCATTGGCCGACAGTTTATCAATGCCACGGTAGGCGCCGAATATCCCATGACCGTAGTGGGCGTGGTGAAGAACTTCATGTTAGGCTCACTTGTGACACGCGAGGAACGTCCCATGATGGTGACCAATGGCAATGTCTATACACACTACATCATGGTTAAACTGCAGGACATGACATCCGACAACCTTCAGGCTGTCCAGCAGTTGTGCGACCGTTTCTATCCTGATGCAGACTTGAACGTGAAGCCATACGCCGCAGAACTGGCGACCTGCTACAACGACACGCGCCACATCCGCGACATGATCCTAATAGGTTGCCTGGCCTCGCTGCTCATCACGCTCATCGGACTCATTGGCTATGTGCGCGACGAGGTGCAGCGCCGCAGCCGCGAACTGGCCATCCGCAAGGTAATGGGTGCCACGATGATGGAACTGCAATCTCTCTTCCTTCGCAGCATTGCTTTTATCGCGTTGCCATCTGTTATCATTGGCGTGGCTTTGGGCTGGTACTTCAGTGGACTGCTGATGGAACAGTTTGCAGACAAGCTCCCGCTGTTGTGGTACGTATTTGCCGCAGATGCCATCTTGGTGTTGCTCATTATCGGCATTGTGGTTTACCTGCAAACACGGCAGGTGGCAAATAGTAACCCCATTGACTATCTAAAGACAGAATAATAACATTTAAATGAAAAGTATATGATTAAACTTGAAAACATTCAAAAGGTCTTCCGCACCGAAGAGGTGGAGACCGTAGCATTGGGCGGCGTGTCGCTCGAAGTGAAGAAAGGGGAGTTCGTGGCCATCATGGGGCCGTCGGGCTGTGGCAAATCTACCTTGCTCAATATCCTGGGACTGCTCGACAATCCCACCAGCGGAACTTACTTTCTCGATGGTGAGGAAGTGGGCAAACTCAAGGAAAGCCAACGCACGAAGGTGCGCAAAGGGCATATTGGCTTTGTGTTCCAAAGCTTCAACCTGATCGACGAGTTGAACGTGGAGGAGAATGTGGAACTGCCACTCACTTATCTGGGCGTGCCCAAGAAGGAACGCAAGCAGCGCGTGGAGGAGGTGCTGCGCCGCATGGCCATCTCGCACCGTGCACATCACTTCCCCCAGCAACTCTCCGGCGGTCAGCAGCAGCGTGTGGCCATTGCCCGTGCCGTAGTGATGAATCCCAAACTGATCCTCGCCGACGAGCCTACAGGTAACCTCGACTCCAAAAACGGTCTCGAAGTGATGCAACTTCTCACCCAACTCAACCAGGAGGGCACCACCGTCGTGATGGTGACACACTCCGAACGTGATGCAGGCTACGCCCAGCGCATCATCAATCTCCTCGATGGACAGGTGGTGCCAGAAGTAAAGTTGTAAGACCCTCCCACGAAATAGGGCTTTGGGGGTTATTCAAGTCGTTGGCTCAAGCCCATCCTGGAGCGCCATGAAAAAAGAGAGTTGCGCGAGTAACTCTCTTTTTTTCCAGGTTTATCTGCCGACCCGTAATCGTTTAGTGGCATGGATAGGGTACTGACAAAAAAAACGCCCCGATCCTTCACAGACCACGGCGCTCAATCCAAGAAAAAAATTACACTCTATAAATATAAAGCCTAATACCTAAAACAATTGGAGAACATTATTGTATCATTTTGTAAATGCAAAGATATGTAAAATATGCCACTTGTGTTCTACGCTTGCGCAGACTTTAGCATTTTTTAAGTAAATTTCCTATGTCTATTTCTATTATAGACAAAAAGGGATACCTCAAATGAAAATTTTGTCGCACTTTTGTCGACATTGGTTCGGTTGTCAGTCGACTTGGTGCAGCCCTTATTTCTTGAGTGCGATGTTGTAGTTGTAGTATTTCTTGTTGCCAGTGATGTCCTCAATCACTCTGATGAACGGCGGGAATTTCACCGACTCGTCGGATGCCACGCCCTTGGTCTCCAGAATCATCAGTCCGTCGATAGGTTGCGTGAAGGCATCGAGCTCGAAATACTGTCCCTTCCAGATGAAGCTCTTCCGGGTTTTCTTGATGGTGTGGCGGTAGGGATCGGCCTGCTGCATGAGCGAGGTGTAGAGGTTGTTGCTGATTTGCCGCTCGGTCTGGAGCACCTCGGTATCGGAGAGTTTTTTCTTGGTGGTGTGCACATTGACATATTTCCCTTGCCATCCCCTGCGCCTGAGCCTCACTTCGCAGTCGGGCTCCGCCACGAGATAGGTCTGGGTAATCTCGCTGATGATGCAGTCGGGCAGTTCGCCTGTCAACTCCACGATATATTTCCGCTCCTCCTCGATGGGCTGAGGGAGTCCGAGAACGAACGATATCTCCTTGATCACGCGTTTGATTTTCTTGTCGAAATCTTCGTGGTTGTTGATGACCCTGAGGTGTGAGTGCCCCGTCCAGGCGTTGATGACTTTCTTGTCGAGTAGTCTGGCCTGGCGCAGTCCCTCCTCGTCCATCTTCTCGTAGCGCTGCGCGTTGTTGCTGGTGGTGTAGTATTGCTCGGCGCCATCGGCTGCCGACACCAGGTGGAGCACGGCGTCGTAGCGCTGGTCGCGCAGCTGCGAGGTGTTGGTTCCCAACTTCTCCGTGATATCATCCCACATCTCTGGCGTCATGTAGGCCGAGATGTCCATCACGCCCCTGTCGCAGACGATGAGCGTAGGCTCGGTGCACTGCTGAGCCATGGTGAGGAATTTGTCTTCGAGCGCCAACTGTATCTCGAGGGTAGCCTTCTCTCCTTGGTAGAAGAGGTCTTTGTTTTTGGTGAGGTAGTTCATACCTGCCTGACTGAAGAGCGTGGGCACCTCGGGAATGGTGAACACTTTGTATCCAAGGCTTGAGAAGTGCTCGATAACCTGCACGAGCGCGGTGGTCTTTCCGGCGCATGGTCCACCGGTGAGAACAATTCGTTTGATATTTTCGTTCATGGGCTGATAGGATGTTTTTGCTTTTTACTAAGGTCGTAGGATGATGGATACTTGGGAGAATAATCTCCCATGCGGTGTTATGCCATTCGCATGAGCATCGTGACAAACACCTGCCAGATGTCGGCTACGGTAGAGAGTTCCACTCTTTCGGCAGTGGAGTGTGGCTCGACGATTCGCGGACCGATACAGGCGATTTCGATGCCGGGGAATTTTCTTACGAAATAGCCCGCCTCGAGCACGAAGTGCATGGCCACCTTTCTTGGTCTCCATCCCAGCACCTCGTTGAATACGTCAGAGGTGAGGTTGAGAAAGTCGGAGTCTTGTTTCTCCTGCCATGCCGGGGCTGCCATCACCAGTTCCGAGTCGCCACCCTCCTCCTTGAACACGTTGGCGATTTCCTTCCCCAGGGCCTCCATATCGTCGTAGATGAAACTCCGCGTGTGGGTGGTGACCACAATGTGGTCGCCATCGACGAAGATACGCCCCACATTATTCGATGTCTCGACGGTGTCTTTCAAGGTCTCGCTCATCTTCACCACGCCCTGTGGTATCTGCTCCAGACAGAGCATCAAGGCCTCGAAGGCCGACTCGGGCAGAATGGTGTCTCGGGCGTCGGTCTTCTCGATGGTGCAGCGCATGTCGGGGTCGCTGTCGCCAAACTCCTCCTTGATCCAGTCGTTGAGCATCACTTCCTGCTCCTTGACAAACTCTGCCTGCTCGCCGGAAGGTACGGTGACGATGATCTCGGCACTCGAGGCGATGGAGGCATTGGCCTCACCCACCTTGATGTCGGCCAGCTGCACGTCAACCTCGTTGTATATGGCGGCGAGCAGTGCCCAGGCGATGACCACGGCACTCGCCCTTCCCTTGTTGATGTCCACTCCAGAGTGGCCACCCTTGCCTCCTTGGATGGAGATACGGAACCAACGGCGCTTGCCGCCGGGTGCCTTCTCGGGGGTGGCAGGCAGGCGGTGGAACTGCAGGTAGGCCCCCGCGGCTCCTGTGGTGATGGTATCGTAGTCCTCGGAGTCGAGGTTGATCACCTTGCGGCCCTGAAGGAAGTCTTCGGCCAGTCCGGCAGCGCCCGACATGCCATCCTCCTCGTTGGTGGTGGTCATGACCTCGATGGGACCGTGCACGATATTGTCGTCGGCAAGCACTGCCAACGCCATCGACAGTCCGATGCCGTTGTCGGCACCGAGCGAGGTTCCCCGGGCCTTCATCCATCCGTTGTCCTCATAGGGCACGATGGGTTGGGTGAGTGGGTCGTCCATCCCCACGCAAACCATGTCCATGTGGTTGAGCACCACCACGGGCTCAGCCTGCTCGTGTCCTGGCGAGGCCGGTTTGCGAATGACCACGCAGTTGTTCTCGTCGCGGCGGTACTCGAGCCCGAGTTTCCTGGCGAAGTCACAGAGGAAGTCGGCCACTTTCTCCTCATGGTGTGAGGGGCGTGGGATGTTGTTGAGCTGTCGGAAGATGTCCATGACGGCATCTACGGGTGGAATATAGGCATTTGATTTGGTCATAGCTATCAGTATGGTTAGAAAATGAACAATGAAGGCTGGGTGTAGCCTCAAATTGTTTTCACCGCAAAGTTACGAAAAGTCGAGAGCAGAACAAAATGAATTGATTCATTTTTTATGCCGAGACGGAGTAACTTCGCCGCATAGCGGCAAAGTTACGAATAAATGAGCGAAATGCAAAAGGAAAGCTTGCTTTTCTTTTCATTTCCGAATGGAAGTAACTTCACGACTTGTCGTAAAGTTACGAAAAGTCGAGCGGAACGCAAAATAAAAGAAAGGATTCTTTTCGTTTTCCTCTCGACTTTTCGTAACATTGCGCTTACAGCGCGAAGTTACTCCGTCTCGGGAAAAGAAAAAAATAAATTCTTTTCGTTTTCCTCTCGACTTTTCGTAACATTGCGCTTGCAGCGCGAAGTTACTCCGTCTCGGGAAAAGAAAAGAATAAATTCTTTTCGTTTTCCTCTCGACTTTTCGTAACTTTGCCGCCACAATGAGCAAACGATATTTCATTTTCCTTGGCTACGATGGCAAGAACTACCACGGATGGCAGGTTCAACCCAACGGCAACTCCGTGCAGGCTGAACTGCAGAAAGCGCTCTCCATCTTGCTCAGGCAACCCATCGAGGTGGTGGGGGCCGGGCGTACCGACGCGGGGGTGCATGCCGTTGACATGGCAGCGCATTTCGACACCGACTTGCCCATAGACTGCGACCAACTCTGCTATAAACTCAACCGACTGCTTCCTTGCGACATCAGTGTGAGAACGGTGAGCGAGGTGTCGCCCGACATGCATGCGCGGTTCAGCGCGAAAGCACGCACCTACTATTATTATATCCACACCTGGAAAGACCCCTTCGTCAGGCAGCATTCGTGCTTCATTCATTACCAACTCGATTTCGACTTGATGAACGAGGCGGGACGGATGCTCACCACTTACTCCGACTTCGGCGCATTCTGCAAGACCCATACCGACGTGAAGACTACGCTGTGCCAGGTGAGCAGGGCAGAATGGGAGAGAATCGACGACCATCACTATCGGTTTGTCATCACGGCCAACCGCTTCCTGCGCAATATGGTGCGCGCTGTGGTGGGAACCCTCATCGATGTGGGGCGCCACCGCGTCTCGCTCGACCAGTTGAGGGAAATCATAGAGAGCGGGAAACGCACCGAGGCGGGTGAGAGTATGCCGGCTCATGCGCTCTTTCTTCAAAAAGTGGAATATTAGAATCAAATACCTTTACAGATGATGTGGCTTGTCATGGCTTTTGTCTCCGCGGCATTGCTCGGATGTTACGACTCTTTCAAGAAGGAGGCGCTCAATGCCAATGCTGTCATTCCCGTACTCTTCCTCAACACCCTTTTCTGCTCGCTCATCTTCCTGCCGTTTATCTTCCTGAGCAGTTTCACCTCTTTGCTCGATGGCTCGCAGTTTCATGTGCCCGCTGCAGGGTGGGAGACACACAAATACATCGTGGCGAAAAGTCTGATTGTGCTGTCGTCATGGCTCTTCGGATACTTCGGGATGAAGCACTTGCCGCTCACCATCGTTGGACCCATCAACGCCACACGTCCCGTGATGGTGCTTCTGGGCGCACTCCTCTTCTTCGGCGAGAGACTCAACCTTTGGCAGTGGGCGGGTGTGATGCTCGCCGTGGCATCGTTCTTCATGCTGAGCAGGAGCGGACGGAAGGAGGGCATCGACTTCAAACACGACAAGTGGATCTACTACGTGGTGCTGTCGGCACTCCTGGGTGCGCTCAGCGGACTCTACGACAAATACTTGATGGCGCCGCCCGACAATGGGGGAGTGGGCATCGATAGGATGCTGGTGCAGAGTTGGTACAACATCTACCAGTGCTTCTTGATGTTTGCCGTGCTCGTATTGCTGTGGTGGCCCAGAAGGCACCGCAACACTCCTTTCCATTGGCATTGGAGCATCATCTGCGTGAGCATTTTCCTCAGTACCGCCGACTTCATCTATTTCTATGCGCTCAGTCTGCCGGGTGCCATGATCTCTATCGTGTCGATGGTGAGGAGAGGGAGTGTGGCCGTGTCGTTCCTTTTCGGTGCACTCTTCTTCCATGAGAAAAACCTGAAAAGCAAGGTGCTCGACCTGGCCTTGGTTCTCCTGGGCATGGTTTGCCTCTACATCGGGTCGGAATGACACTTCATACGTCTATACTTCAAGGGTAAGGTCTGAACTCCATGAAAAGTCTGAACTCCATGAAAAAAGAGTAATGTCTGAACTCCTGAACTCCTGAACTCCTGAACTTCTGAACTCCTGAACTCCTTGATAATTTTATTCCTTGATTTGCTTTGGCCGTTTCGGGGAAAATGGCTAATTTTGCCCAAAACAAACCCTAAAAACAAGAATCACTATGAGAGATTTCAATTTCTATGCACCTACAGAGGTGGTCTTCGGAAAACAGTCGGAAGAACAAGTGGCCAGACTGGTGCGCCATTATGGTGGCACACGCGTGCTCGTGCATTTTGGCGGTCAAAGCGCCAAGCGGTCGGGACTGCTCGATAAAATCATCGCCTTGCTCGATGCCGACGGCATCAGCCATGTGGAACTTGGTGGCGTGGTGCCCAACCCACGGCTCTCGCTGGTGAAGAAAGGTGTGGCGCTCTGCCGTGACGAAAAGGTGGACTTCATCCTCGCCATCGGCGGAGGAAGTGTCATCGACTCGGCCAAGGCCATCGGATACGGTGTGGGATACGAAGGCGAGCCATGGGACTTCTGGACAGGGAAGGCCGTGCCGGCATCGTGCCTGCCCATCGGTGTGGTGCTCACCATCCCCGCCGCAGGCTCTGAGATGAGCAGCAGCTGTGTCATCACCAACGACGAGAACAACGACAAACGGGGCGTCAACAGCAACCTGTGCCGTTGCAAGTTCTGTATCATGAACCCGGAGCGAACCTTCACCTTGCCTGCTTACCAGACGGCAGCCGGCGCCACGGATATCATGATGCATACGATGGAGCGCTATTTCACCGTCTACGACGATATGACGCTCACCGACGCCATCGCCGAGGCGCTCATGCGCACCGTGAAAGACAGTGCCATGGAAGTGATGCGCAACCCCACCGACTACCGCCACCGCGCGCAAATCATGTGGGCGGGAAGTCTCTCGCACAACGACCTTACGGAATGCGGGTCGACAAAGGATTTCGCCACACACCGTCTGGAACATGAGTTGAGCGCCATGTTCGACGTGACACACGGTGCCGGACTGGCCGCCATCTGGGGCAGTTGGGCACGGTTCGTGCTTCCGGGGCACGAGGCCCGTTTCGCCCGTTTCGCCACCAACGTCATGGGCGTCGACTGCGACTTTACCGACCTGCGGCGCACCGCCGAGCGGGGCATTGAGGCCACCGAGCGCTTCTTCTGCAGTCTGGGCATGCCAGTGAGCATACATGAGTTGCTGGGCCGCGACATCACCGACGACGAGATCGAGGAGATGGCCCGGAGGGCAAGTCACGACGGACAGATCACACTGGGCAATATCCGCGTGCTGAAGCGCGAGGATATGGTCGAAATCTACAAAATGGCAAAATAACACGATGGGTGGGGTAGACCGACAGATCATGCGGCTTGCCTTGCCGTCTATCATCTCGAATATCACCGTGCCGCTGCTCGGACTGGTCGACGTGGCCATTGTCGGGCATATGGGGAGCGCCGTGTATATCGGCGCCATCTCCATCGGCTCGATGATATTCAATATCTTGTATTGGGTATTCGGATTCCTCAGAATGGGCACCAGCGGTATGACCTCGCAGGCCCTGGGGCGCCGCGACCTCACAGCCGTCACCCAACTGGCTGTAAGGGCCATGGCGGTGGGACTGGTGGTGGCCGTCGCCATCCTTGTGCTGCAGGTGCCCATCAAGCAGGGGGCCTTGCTCTTCTTGCATCCCGAGACCGAAATCCTTCACCTGGCTTCTGCCTATTTCAACATCTGTGTCTGGGGAGCGCCAGCCATGCTCACGCTCTATGCCCTCAGCGGATGGTATGTGGGCATGCAGAACACACGCTTCCCCATGGCCATCTCCATCACCCAGAACATCATCAATATCGGGGCAAGTCTGATGCTGGTCTATGGACTTGGGATGAAGGTGGAGGGGGTGGCTCTGGGCACACTCATCGCCCAATATGCGGGCGTGGCCATGGCGCTGTTCTTGTTGTTCAGATACTATGGACGACTTCGAATACACTTCAAATCGAGGGGATTGTTCGATTATGTTAAAATGTTGGATTTCTTTAAAGTCAATTCCGACATTTTCCTTCGCACGCTCTGCCTCGTGGCGGTCAACTTCTACTTCCTGGCGGCGGGGTCCAGGCAGGGTGGGGTGGTGCTGGCGGTGAACACCCTGCTCATGCAACTCTACATCCTCTTCTCTTATGTCGTCGACGGGTTCGCTTTCGCTGGTGAGGCGATGAGCGGAAAGTGTCTCGGCGCCGGCAACATGGGGGCGCTCCGCAATACGGTCAGGCGGGTGTTCTTCTGGGGCGTTGTGGTGGCACTGGCATTCACGCTGGTCTATGCTCTGGGCGGACAACGTTTCCTGGCGCTGCTTACCAACGAGCGGCAGGTGGTGGAGGCGGCTGCCGAGTACTTCCCCTGGGCGGTGGCCGTGCCCTTGGCGGGTGTGGCCGCGTTTGTGTGGGACGGCATCTTCATCGGCACCACGGCCACGCGTGGCATGCTCCTCTCCTCGGCCATAGCTACGGCGGTGTTTTTCGTCCTCTTCATCGTCTTGCGCGACAACTTGGGCAATCATGCGTTGTGGTTGGCTTTCGTGGTGTATCTGTTTGCTCGGGGCGTGGTGCAAACAGGGTTGTGGAAACGGAAATACTAATGTTGTTTTAGTGTTAAAATGTAAATAATATTATATTAAAATTGTTATTGATTAGTCTCGAAATTAAGTTGCATATAATATGATATTATTATTAAAAAAAAGTAATTTTGACACTTTTTCTTTGAGATTTCGTTCGAAATCCATATCTTTGCAGCACATCATACAACTGTTAACAGGGCTTTAAGCCATTTTTATTTCTTTATTATTTCAAGTGGGTACGCCCATTAGAGTTCTATTCACGCTTTATGCTAAGGTTTTTTGGAATTGTTATTCTATTGGTTTTTGCGCATATGAATATTTCATCTCAAGACCTCAATGCGCTTTGGAAACAGTACGAGGAAGCTGTTTCCAAAGACATGCCGCGTGACCAGATCAAGACGCTCGACTCGATAATCGAGCTGGCTGCCAAGAAAAAACAATACGGTCATTTGCTCAAGGCACGACTCAAGCATGTCGATGCCGTTACCAGCATCACCCCCGATTCTCTCGAGTCAGAGGTCAAGGTCATGGTAGAGGAAGAGAAGAAACTGACTGCGAGCCAACCTGCGCTGGCGGCCGTATACCAGTCGGTGCTGGGAAAAGTATACACCTCGAATCCAACACTCGACGAGAACAGTACAGATATCGCCAAGGATTATTTCGCCAAGTCGCTCTCCAACCCGTCGCTGTTGGCCTCGGTAAAGGCGGCCGACTTCGACCCGCTCTTCGACAAGGGCGACGACAGCAAGTATTTTAATAACGACCTGCTCAGCGTCTTGGCTATGCAGACCAGCGATTTCGCCTTGCTTAGCGATGTCTATGCCAAGCAGGGAAACCGTGAGGCGGCATGTATTGCCGAGGCCTTCGAACTGAAACGGCAGCTCGATGTTTATGAGGATGACAAGCAAATGCTGCCAAAGGTCGACTCGCTGCTCAATGTCTATGGCGACCTTGACGTGGCTGGCGAACTGGCTTTGCTGAAGTATGACATTCTGGGCTCGGCCGACAATGCCTCGGTGGCCGACAGGGTGGCTTATATCGACCAGATGACCGAGAAGTACAAGGGATGGCCACGTATCGTCATCCTCAGCAACTCGCGTGCCTCGCTCATGCAGAAGCAGTTCTCCTTCAGCACTGATTTCAAGGTGATGCTGCCCCAGAGGGAACATCAGCTCAACTTCTCCTTCATCAGGAACATCAATTCGCTCTCCGTCACGCTGTGGCGGCTGAACATCAGTGCCGACGAGAATGTGTCGCTTTACAACAAGAAGCAGATCGACAAGATCAGAGACAAAATCGTGAAGGGCACAGAGCAGACCATCCGCCATGCCTATACGGGCCACCAGCCTTACGATGTCTTCACCGACTCCCTGAAATTGCCGGCTCTGCAGCCGGGCGTCTATCTCATGAACGTGAGGGCCGACGACGCATCAGTAGAGTCGGAAGTGACGGGCGATGCCGTGAAGCAAGACTGGACCGTGTTCTACGTGAGCGATGTCTATATGATCTCGGAAGGGCTGCCCAACGACAATATCCGCCTGGCGGTGGTGAGCGCCACCACTGGCAAGCCGCTGCCCAATGCCATGGTGCGTCTGCACAGCAACTACCGCAGTGAGAAAGACACGTTATTGAAATGTGATGCCAAGGGTGAGGTCATCACCAACCAGAAGGCGATGAGATCCCGCTCGGCAAAGGCCTATACCAAGACCGACAATTTCTGCCCGTCGCAGGGCATGTGGTCGCAGTCCTACTCCTACAGCCAGGTAGAGCACGAGCGCTTCAATGTCAGTATCTTTACCGACAGGGCCATCTACCGGCCCGGACAACCGGTTCATTTCGCCCTTATCTCATTGGTCAACTACGACGGCAAGCAAGCCAAGGCCCTGGCCGGGGAGAAAATCAAGGTCGCACTGCGCGATGCCAACCGTCAGACCATAGAGGAAAAAGAAGTGGTCACCGATGAGTTCGGCAAGGCCAGCGGCGTGTTCATCCTGCCGGCGAAAGGACTTACCGGACAATTCCAGTTGTATACCCGGAATGGCTTCAAGTCAATCCGGGTGGAGGAATACAAACGTCCTACCTTCGAGGTGGAAATCGACAAGGTGGAGGAGGTCTACAAGAATGGCGACACCATCAGCGTCACCGGACGGGCCAAGACCTACTCTGGAGTGCCCGTGCAGGGAGCCAGGGTGGCTTATACGGTGGTCAGGAGTCAGCCTTCGTGGTGGTATTGGAATGCCGGCGACGAGGAGATGCTGCTCCAGGCCGAGGCCATTACCGACGACAAGGGCGAGTTCAAGATGACCGTGCCCGTCGTCATGCCCGAGAACAAGCGGCAGAACGACATGCCGTGGCGAGCCCGATGCTATAATATCGTGGCCGAGGCCGTGGTCACCGACCAGGGCGGCGAGTCGCACTCGGCTTCCATCTCACTGCCTTTGGGCGACAAGGCCACATCGCTGTCATTCCACCTGCCAGAGCGAAGTGAGGTAGGGAAGTTCAACTCGCTCCGTTTCTCTTTGCTCAATATCGCAGGACAAGAGGTAGACGGCGAGGTGACCTACTATATCGACAACCAGCCTCAGGCCTATACAGCCAAGGCCAACACCGAGGTGGCGCTGCCCGTGAAGGCAGAGAAACTCGGGACGGGAAAACATACTTTCAAGGCCATCTGCCAGGGCGATACCGTGACACAGGACATCGTGCTCTTCACACTCAGCGACAAACGTCCGCCCATCGAGACGCACGAATGGTTCTATGCCACTGACTCACGCTTCCCCTCCGACGGCAAGCCCGTCTACGTGCAGGTGGGCTCTTCCGACCCCGACACGTATGTCTTCTACAACGTGTTCGCGGGCAACAAAGTGCTCGAGAGCGGTACGTTCACCCTCAACAATGCCAACAACACCAAGGCATGGAAATACAAGGAGGAGTATGGCAATGGCATCCTCCTCACCTTCGCATGGGTGAGGGATGGCAAACTCTACTCGAATCGGCACACCATAGCAAAACCGACGGTCGACAAGAGCATACACCTGAAATGGGAAACCTTCCGCGACCGGCTCACGCCCGGACAGGATGAGGAGTGGACGCTCAAGGCTACCTATGCCGATGGCACTCCTGCCGACGCACAACTCGTGGCAACACTCTACGACAAGTCGCTCGACCAGTTCGCCTCGCACTATCTGTCGTTCTCCAATCTGATGTTCTCGCCATTGCCCTTCACTACATGGAGAGACTACTGGCCTGGAGGATTCTCGGGTAGTGGCACTGCGCCCATACACACGAAGTGGATACCCGAACTCGAATTCACCCACTTCGACGAGGGACTCTTCCTCTTCTATTCGCCGAGACGGTTCGATTATGCCTTGGGAGGAGCCGGTGGCGTCAGATTGACAAGGATGCGTTCACGAAACAATGCCGACATCGACTTCATGGTGGAGTCGGCACCCATGGCAATGGCTATGGAGGAGGCATCTGTTGGGGATATGGAAATGAAAATGGAGGCTCCGGCCCCCGCACCTCCCAAGTCCCAACTGTCGGATACCGCCAAAAAGGAGCGCAAGAGCGCAGAGACCGTAACGAGCGAGGAGCCCGAAATGGGACAGGTGAGGGAGAACCTCGAGGAGACGGCATTCTTCATGCCGGCCATCGTCACCGATAGCCAGGGCATCCTCGCCCTGAAGTTCCGTCTGCCCGAGAGCGTCACCACATGGCGCTTCCTCGGCCTGGCCACCGACCGCGAGGCCAACAGCGGTTACATCTCTGGCGAGAGCGTGGCGCAGAAAGAGGTGATGGTGGTGCCCAACGTCCCACGCTTCGTGAGAGTGGGCGACAAGGCTCAGATTTCGGCCCGCGTCATCAATACCTCCGACCATGAGGTGAAGGGCAAGGCAAGGATGCTGCTCATCAACCCCGAAGACGAGTCGGTGTGCTACGAGCAGGAAGTCAAGGTCAGCATCCCCGCCAACCAGACACAGGCCGTGACATTCCAATTCCAGCCCGAGGCCGGAAAGGCATTGCTCGTGTGCAGGGTCATGGCAACTGGAGAGGGATTCTCGGATGGCGAGCAGCACTATCTGCCCGTACTCCCCGACAGGGAGCAGGTCACTGTCACCCTGCCCATCACGCAGCATGGACCTCAGACCACGAGGATAGACCTGGCCCAACTCTTCCCCAAGGGAACTACCGACGGCAAACTCACCATCGAGTATACCAACAACCCGGCATGGCTCATGGTGCAGGCTCTGCCCTCGCTGGCCGAGATCACCAGCGAGAATGCCATCTCACTGGCTGCCAACTACTATGCCAACGCCATCGGACAGTATATCATGAACCTCTCGCCCAATATCGAGCAGACCATCGGCAAATGGAAGGCAGAGACGAGCCAGGTGGGCTCGCTCACCAGTCACCTCGCCAAAAACGAGGAACTGAAAGACCTGCTCCTCAATGAGACGCCGTGGGTGAGCAATGCCGACAAGGAGGAAAGCCAGATGCAACGGCTCTCCGACTATTTCGACAAGTCGCTCATCGACTCGCGGCTCTCAAAGGCATTCGGCAAACTTGGCGACTTGCAGCTCTCCGATGGCTCATGGTCGTGGTGGGAAGGCATGAAGGGCAGTCCGTATATCACTGCCGAGGTGTGCGAGATGCTCGCCAGACTCGATTTGCTTATCGGCAAGCAGGACGCCACACAGCGCATGCAAGACAAGGGCTTCTCGTTCCTCGACAAGGAACTGGTGAAGGAGGCCGAGGAAATGAAGAAGGAGGAGAAGAAGGGCCATAGCGTGCGACCATCTGAGAACGCCTTGCAAATCCTCTATATCAACGCCATCGCCAACCGGAAGATGGGAGCTAAGGCACAGGAGGCCGCCAAATATATGGTCGACATCGCCGCAAGGAAGACGCACGAATACACCATCTTCGGAAAGGCAAGGGCCGCCGTCATCCTGTCTGCATTCGGCAAGCAGCAAAAGGCTGCCGAGTATATCGAGAGCATCAGGCAGTACTCTGTGCTCACCAAGGAGATGGGACGCTACTTCGATACCCGTAAGGCCTACTACTCCTGGCGCAGCTACAACATCCCCACCGAGGTGGCGGCCATTGAGGCGTTCCGCCGGCTCGAGCCCGAGAATGTCAGTATCATCGACGAGATGAGAATCTGGCTCCTGCAGCAGAAGAGAGCACAACTCTGGGATACCACGGTCAACTCGGTGGATGCCATCTATGCCTTCCTCCACGACAACATGTCGACACTCGACCAGCGCGAGATGGCACGCCTCGCCATCGACGATACGCCAATCGACACACAACAGGCCACTGCCGGACTGGGATATGTGAAGACGGCCGTCGTCGCCCAGGACAAGAAAGAGTTCGTGGTATCGAAGAATACCGAGGGCACCTCATGGGGAGCCGTCTACGCACAATTCTTGCAGCCTACCAGCGAGATTGCCAATGCGTCGAGCAGCATCTCGGTGAAAAGAGAATATTTCTGCGACAGCAACTCACCCAAGGTGGGTGATGTCATCAGGGTGAGAATCACCATAAAGGCCGAGCGCGACCTCGACTTCGTGGAGGTCATCGACCGGAGAGCGGCTTGCATGGAACCCGTGCAGCAACTCAGTGGATACCATTTCGGATACTATATCGCTCCGAAAGACTACACTACGACCTACTACTTCGACAAGATGCCAAAGGGCACCCATATCGTAGAGGCCGAATACTATCTCGACCGTGCTGGAACTTACTCCACTGGCTCGTGCAAGGCCCAGTGTGCTTACGCACCTGAGTATGCCGCCACCGAGAAGGCACACATGGTCGTTGTCAACCCATAACCGATAATGAGAAAAAGAAAATATATATTTATCTGTCTCTCATCTCTCCTGGCGGCTTGTCTGATGACAGTCGCACCGGCCAGGGCACAGCGCATCACGTGCAACTCGCAGGTCATCGACTGCGGGCAGGTGCTCTTCAGAAAACCGGTAACGGTGCACTTCGAACTCCTCAACGAGGGGGGAGGGGCACTCAATATTAAAAATGTAGAGTCGAGCTGTGGATGCACAGACGTGGTATACCCCAAAGGGGCCATATCCGAGAACAAACCGTTTGTCATCACCGCGACCTACGACGCAAAACAACTCGGACACTTCGAGAAATATATCGATGTGTACACCAATGGCGCGTCACTTCCCTACATACTCACCCTCAAGGGGGTGGTAGTGGATGAGGTGCGCGACTTCGAGGGCGAATACCAGTTCATGATCGGAAAACTAAGAGCCGATGTCAGGGACTTTATGTTCGACGATGTGCGCAAGGGGGATATGCCCACACAGGAAATCCATGTGCTCAACCCCACAAGCGACAATGTCTCTCCGGTCATATTGCATTTGCCCGACTACCTCAGGGCCGACGTCTCGCCGTCGTCCATCCCACCGGGAAAGCAGGGGGTCATCACGATCACCCTCGACTCAAAACGGCTCTCCGAATATGGACTGACCCAAACCTCGGTGTACCTCGGACATTCGGCGGCCGACAAGGTCGCACCTGAGAAGGAAATGCATATCGAGGCCATCCTCATACCGGCTACAGGCGAGATCTCCGAACAGCGCCTGGCTTACATGCCGAAGTTGAGAATTTCCTCGACAGTGCTCGACTTGGGCGAGTTTGAGGGCAAGAAGAAGAAAAAAGGAACTATCGTCATCGAGAACCTGGGAAGAACTGATCTCGAGATCTCTTCACTACAGATGTTCACCGATGGACTGACAGTCGACCTCACTGAATCGGTCATACAGCCCGGATCATCGGCAAAACTCCGGGTCACTGCCGACAAGAAAGCCATGAAAGGGGTGAAGAGGCAACCTCGAATCCTCATGATCACTAACGACCCAAGGGCTTCGAAAGTGGTGATCGACGTCAATGTAAAATAGTCTAAAAACAACGTAATGGAACATCCAGAAAATAGCGAGGAATACAAAGGACTGACCGTCAACTCGGGGGTACAGCAACCCTCTATCATCAACCCATACCTGAAACGGAACAAATTCCGCAGAAGGGTTTTCACCACTGCCGAAATGGTGGAAGGTATCATCAAGGGCGACGTCACCGTGCTCTCACAGGCCGTCACACTCGTCGAGAGTGTCAACCCCAGCCACCAGGCCATGGCCCAGGAGGTCATCGAGAAATGCTTGCCCTACAGCGGCAACTCGGTGAGGGTGGGCATCAGTGGCGTGCCAGGGGCCGGTAAAAGTACCTCCATCGATATGTTCGGATGCCATGTGCTCGACACCAAGGGGGGGAAACTGGCCGTGCTGGCCATCGACCCCAGCAGCGAGCGGTCGAAAGGAAGCATCCTGGGCGACAAGACCCGAATGGAGAAACTCTCGCTCCGGCCAGAGGCATTCATACGCCCTAGTCCGACAGCGGGGTCGCTCGGTGGAGTGGCCAGGAAAACGCGCGAGACCATCATCCTCTGCGAGGCGGCAGGATACGACAAGATCTTCGTCGAGACAGTGGGAGTGGGACAGAGCGAGACGGCATGTCACTCCATGGTCGACTTCTTCCTGCTTATCCAACTGGCTGGAACCGGCGACGAGCTGCAGGGCATCAAGCGTGGCATCATGGAAATCGCCGATGCCATCGTCATCAACAAATGCGACGGCAACAACGTCGACAAATGCCATATGGCGGCCACCAACTTCCGCAACGCGCTCCACTTCTTCCCCAAGTCGGAGAGCGGATGGATGCCCAAAGTGCTGTGCTATAGCGGGTTCTACGGACTGGGAATCAAAGAGGTGTGGGACATGGTCTACGAGTATATCGACTTCGTGAAGAAAAACGGTTACTTCGATTACCGCCGAAACGAACAGAGCAAATACTGGATGTATGAGACCATCAACGAGCAACTGAGAAACAGTTTCTACAACCGGCCCGGGATGGAGCAAATGCTCAGTCAGGCAGAGAGAAACGTGCTCACCGGACAGCAGACGTCGTTTGCTGCCGCAGGACACTTGCTCGATACGTATTTTGAGAATTTGAGAGCTAATGTTGCAAATAGAAATTGATAGCGATAGCGGATTCTGCTTCGGCGTCACTACCGCCATCAACAAGGCCGAGGAAAAACTCGCGACCGACAAGACACTCTATTGCCTGGGCGACATCGTGCACAACGGCATGGAGTGCGAGAGATTGAGGGAGATGGGACTCATCACCATCAATCACAACCAGCTTTCCAAGCTCAACAACACGAAAGTGCTGTTAAGGGCTCATGGAGAGCCACCAGAGACATATGCGCTCGCCGAGCGAAACAACATCGAGATTGTGGATGCCACCTGTCCGGTGGTGCTGCAACTCCAAAGGAGGATCAAGAAGATGTACGACAGCTTCCCCGAAGCGCAAATCGTCATCTTTGGGCGTAACGGACACGCCGAGGTGCTCGGACTGGTGGGACAGACCAACAACAATGCCGTGGTGGTCGAGAATATCGAGGATGTGCAACGACTCGATTTCAACAGGGATATCTATCTCTACTCGCAAACCACCAAGTCGCTCGACGAGTTCCACCACATTATAGAATATATACAACAGCATATCGCACCCGGTGCCACATTCAAGAGTTTCGACACCATCTGCCGACAAGTGGCCAACAGGATGCCCAACATAGCCGCTTTCGCAGCACGGCACGACCTCATACTCTTCGTGTCGGGGGGGAAAAGCAGCAATGGAAAAGTGCTCTTCAAAGAGTGCGCCAGCGTCAATCCCAACAGCCATCAGGTGGAGAGTCCCGACCAGATCGACATGAGGTGGCTCGACGATGTGGGAACAGTAGGCATCTGCGGAGCCACAAGCACCCCTAAATGGCTCATGGAGCAGTGCCGCGACACCATCATGAAATATTACAATGACAACGAAATCAATAAAAAATCAAAATAATTAAACATTCAATCTTATGAAGAAAAGTTTCTTATTCACTATGGTGGCCCTGGTGGCTTTCAACCTGCAATTGATGGCTGAGCCCGTCACTTTGGAGAAAGCACAGGACCAGGCCAGAGAGTTCTTACAGTCTATCGGAGCGCAGGTAGATGCTCTTTATCTGGTCGACGCACCCAAAAAGGTTACATCTTCTCGTGAGGAGGCGGTGTATTACTATCTCTTCAACTTCGGAGCCGACAAGGGATTCGTCATTATCTCTGGCGACGACCGCACACAACCTGTGCTTGGCTACTCTGAGGAGGGAAATGTCACTCCAGAAGACATCGCCCACACCATGCAGCCCATCCTCAACACCTACAAAGGCGAGATGGACAAATTGGAGATGATGCAGAATGAGGTCATTGGCGGACCCGCACCGCGACATGTGCAGTCGCCATCGCTCTCACCTGTCTCGCCTCTCGTGTCAAGCCATTGGTCACAAGTAGCACCCTACAACAACTCCACACCAACAATCGGTGGTGTGCATTGCCAGGCTGGATGTCTGGCAATAGCTGCAGCACAAATCGTATACAGTTTCCGCAGCAGGATGCCAGCCAAATTGGCCGTCACCATCCCGTCTTATATCACGACCAAGAAAAAGTTGGCCATGTCTTCTGTGCCCAAAGGTACCAGTTTCTATTGGGACAGGATGGTCGATGACCTGACAAATGCCACTTCCACACAAATCAGTGCTGTGGCCAATTTGATCCTGTATGTGGGAAAAGCCTTGGTTTCTGATTACAACACCGATGCAACAAGTGCCAAATTGGGCAACTTCCCCACCGCACTCACCAATTACTTCGGCTTCTCCTCCGACGTGAGGCAGGTGAAGAGAACTTCCTACACACTTTCCAGATGGAAGGAAATCCTGGTCAATGAACTCTGTGCCAACCGTCCGATTCTCATTTATGGAGAGAATCCTTCGTTGGGTGGACACGCTTTCATTTACGATGGATTCGACGGTGGCGATATGTTCCACGTCAACTGGGGACATGGTAGAGGAGACGGATATTTCCTGCTCTCTACGCTGACGCTCGTGCAGCCTGATGACGAGGAGGCTTTCCTCTCGGCCGAGTACAGTTTCACCAAGAACATGATTGCCTATATTGGCTTACAGCCCAACCTAGGCTATATCGAGGGTGAGGAGGACGTTACCCTCTATTCTACCATTAACTCTGTGAGTTCTTCTACCAATACCGCCACGGTGTCGTACGGCAACTATTCTGGTTCGAAGCACAGCTATTCTGGTGGACTGGGATATCTTGACGAGAACTTGCATGTGAAGTTGTTGAAGAAATGGACAAACGGACATGTCGCTATGGCCGACAATTCTACTGTGTCAGGAGTGGCTTATCCGCTCACTGTAAAGGATTTCACCGCTAACGGTCTGGCTAAGGGCACTTACAAGCTTTATCCTGTCTACAAAGTGGATGCCGACGAAGATTGGCATTTGTGCGACCAGTCTTCCACGCTGAGTTATGTGAAGGCCGTGTACAGCACGTCTGGCCTCTCTATCTCCAAGGCCGCCAACTCACCGTCGTTCACGGTGGGCACACTGAAGTTCCCTGGCTGCCATGGCAAGGGATATATGCAGTATGTGGATTTCGAGGTGACGAATAATGGCGACGAGGGCGTAGGAACGCTGTACCTTTATGCTAGCACTTCTTCTACGATTCCTAGCAGTTACTCCTCAAAAGTGGATGTGGCACTTTATAAGGGAGAGTCTGTCAACGTGCAGATGTACTTCAAGCCATCTTATGCCTCCAAATACAATGTGTGGATCACAGATGGAACCAATGTGCTGAAATCAGGTACGATAACCACGGTGTCTGCAACTTCTGGCACTGCTTATCCGCTTGTTGCGTCGTCGACCAACATCAGTACGCTGATTTCGGGAACAAAGAAATTCTATGGCACAACCCTCAAGGGAAATGTGGTGATTAAGAACAATGGGTCTCAACCCTATGCCGGATACGTATCGGTTTATCTCTACAAGAGTTCCAAGAGTACCGGACATCGCTACACGAAATGGTTGGAACTCAAGGCTGGTGGAACAGAATCCATCGAATTCTGCTTCGAGGGCCTTACCTTGGGGGCCTCTTATGGTGTGTTCACCCTCTATGAGGATACACGTCAGTTCGTCAAGCCATACCTCAATAATGTCATTCCCACGGCTGGCGTTATTTTCCACAAAGTCAATGGCGATATTTCAGCCACTGGTTCCGCTTCTTCAATAACAGTACCGTCGGATGCTGTCGCTGTCGACCTCACGGGAGTGACTTCGGGCATCTCAAAGGTGGTGGCCAACAGCAACCCCAATACCTTCTACTACATGGGCGAGTCGGAGACGGCTCCTACCGGACTCTCTGGAAAGAATGTCGTGAAGGGCAGCACTGCCTCATCGGTCACCCTTACAGACGGTTACGATATGTATGTGCCTAAAGCATTCACGGCAAAGAATATCACTTTCTCACGCAAACCTAGCATTGGTACCGGCGGCTCGGGTGGATGGACCTCTATCGTGGTGCCCTTCGATGTCAATAAGGTTGTTGTCGACAACGTGGAAATCGACTGGTTCAAGTCGGATACCGACTACGGAAAGAACTTCTGGGTGAAAGAGTTCCAGGGCATCTCGGGTGATAACACCGTTTGCTTCGGATATGCTCAGGAGATGAAGGCCAACCATCCTTACATCATGGCCGTGCCCAACAACAAGTGGGGCGAGCAGTTCAACCTTGTGGGCAAGAAGATGACTTTCCATGGCACCAATGCCCTCTTGGATAAGGATCCATCGGTTCTGGTGGGCTCTGAGTGGATGTACTTCAGGGGAACATACGCCACCATCAACACCACCAACACCTATGTGCTCAACTCTACAGGTACGAAGTTCTCCTTCGGTGCCAATAAGGTGAAACCCTTCTGCGCATACTTCGTCACCAGAGACCTTGACACCTATGGCGTGGGCGACCTCAACATCGGTACCTTCGAGGATGAGACCGATGGTATCATGCGACTCTTCGACGACGATGCCGACATGACAGTGGATGTCTACAACATCAGTGGCGTGAAGGTGGGAACAGCCGAGGTGCGTGGTGGAAAGGCCGATCTTGGCAATCTGCCCAAGGGTATCTATATCGTCAATGGAAAGAAAGTCGTGAAATAACGATTTCCATGCATATGCACAAAGAAGGCCAGCCTCACAGGGCTGGCCTTCTTTGTGGACATGTATTGGATGAGTTCGGGAGTAACTCCTTAATTGAATTCAGCGACTACGCGCTCGTATTGCGCCAGCATCCACTCGTTCTGCTCGGGAATGGTCATGTGGCTGTTGTCGAGTTCAATGGCGTCATCGGCCTTGCGGAGCGGACTCACCTCACGATGGCTGTCCAGATAGTCGCGCTCCTGCACGTTGCGTAGTATCTCATCATAGTCGGCCTCCTCGCCCTTGCCAAGCAGTTCCTTGTAGCGGCGCTCCGCACGCACCTCGGCACTGGCGGTGACAAAAATCTTCAGTTCTGCGTCGGGGAACACCACCGTGCCAATGTCACGGCCATCCATCACCACGCCTTTCTCTGCACCCATCTGCTGTTGTTGCTTCACCAGGCACTCGCGCACGAAGCCAATGGCCGATATCTTGCTGACACGGCTGGAAACCTCCATTCCGCGTATCTCTTTCTCCACGCATTCACCATTCAGGTAAGTGTCGGGGCGTCCTGTCTCTTCGTTCAACTCAAAACCAATGTGGGCCGAGGGCAGAAGTTCTGCCAGACGGGGCTCGTCGATGTTGTCGTCGGCATCAAAAAGGTTGTTGCGCAGAGCAAAAAGTGTTACGGCACGATACATCGCACCTGTATCCACATAGATATATCCTATCGCACGGGCCAGGTCCTTGGCCATCGTGCTCTTGCCACATGACGAGTGGCCGTCGATTGCAATGGTTATCTTTCTCATAGTTTGTGGGTTTTATTTCGTTTCTTAGATGTTGAATGCGGCATTCACCAGAATCGATGACGACGATACATGGTATTTGCCGTAGGATAGGTTGAGTTTGAAGCGGTCGAGCATCACACCGGCGCCAAGCGTCAGGCCGGCTCCATGGCTGCTCTTGTTCTCACCGTCGCTCACCTTCATCTCGTTGGCACGGCGGAAGTTCATACCACCGCCAACCCAAATCTGGCTCGACAGTATCAGTTCGGCGCCCACACACAAGTGCTCTATCAGCTTGTAGTCCCAATGGTTGAGGTCTTGCAGCGTGGCCGACAGGCGCAGGGGTGCTCCTTTCAACTTTTTCGTCACTCCGGCCTGCAACTCGAAGGGCAACCGCTCATATTCCTCGTCAAAGGCTTTCAACTGGCCTCCAAGGTTTCTCGCCACTGCCGATACCGACAGGTCTTGCTCAGGCGAATAATAGTTCAGACCCAAGTCCACGCACATCGCTATCGAATTGTAGTCGGCTATATACGACGACACCCATTTGGCGCTGATGCCGCCCACCAGATGGTCGGTGAGGTTGTAGCTCAGATAGGCGCCCAGCGCAATCTCCTTCGCCGAGAACTCTCCGCTCTGCACATTGTTGGCGTCTACCTCCTTCATCTTGCCATAGTCCATATACTGGCCACTGGCCCCCATCATCAAGCGGTCTTTCATCTCCCAGCAGTAGCTTGCGCTGGCCGTGTTGGCACCTACCATGTAGTTCATGAAGTTCAGGCCCACGGTGCGGTCGCTCACCGAGGAGAGCAGGGCCGGATTGGAGAAAATCAGCGAGGGGTCGTCTTCGATGATGCTGATGTTCTGGCCACCCAATGCCGCTCCATGCGCACTCACCGGGAGACGCAGGAAATTGTAGGCCGTCTGGCTCTCCTGACCTTGCAGGGCCAGGCAAACAAGCGACAACAGCAGCGCGAAAACACCTTTTTTCATCCTTTTTAGTCTTTTTGGCAGCAAAGATACACCATTTTTCAAATATCTGAGTTATTTTTGCATAGTGAAATCATCCCGAGGGGTGTCTTTTGTGCTCACTACACAACAAGCCTCTTCATTCATAACGCATTTTCTGACGGAATATTGGGTGATTGCCGCTATTTAATTGATTTGGGACGACTGCCACGACGTGGCCCAATCCTGCATAATACCAGAAATGGAACAAAAGAAAACGCTTGCTGCCGACCTCGAGAGGCGACGACCGGCCATGTGGCTCCTCGGCGCAGCCGTGGCGCTCGCCCTTGTGCTGGCTGCCCTCGAGTATAACAGCAGCGGGACGGCCGAAGACTACGACTCCGATCTCCTCGACGAAATTGCCGAGGAGATGGAGTTTATGCCTCCTTTCGAGGACAATGACCCATTGCCGCTGCCCGAGGAGAAGATCTCGCTCAGCGACCAAATCGTTGTCGAGGACCAACAAGCGGCTCAGCAGGAGGAAAAAGCCGACGATATGCCGGCACCACCGCCTCTGCTTGTCACCGAGACCGAGGAGACGCCTGAGAGCCTCGACCAACTGGTCGAGGAGGAGCAGAAAAAGGAGGAGCAGAACGCCGACAAACCATTGCGGCTGGCCGAGCAGGCTCCCATCTTCCCCGGAGGGATGATGCAGCTCATGAAGTGGCTCACCAAAAATCTCAAATACCCTGAAGTGGCCAGGAAAGCGAAAATCAGCGGAAAGGTTGTGGTAGCGTTCATGGTCAATACCGACGGGTCGGTTTCCGACGTGCGACTCATCAAGTCGGTAGACCCCAACCTCGACCGTGAGGCACTGCGTGTGGTGAGGATGATGCCCAAGTGGGAACCGGGCATGAGCGACGGGAAACCAAGCCGCACGCTCGTGCATCTGCCTATTGTATTCAAGTTCTAAAAACATAACTGCCATGCTCAATTCAAATGATGTACTGACACTCGTCAACGATTATCTTGCACATATCGCTTACGAACGGAAACCTGAGAGCCTCTACGAGCCCATCAAGTATGTGCTCTCGCTCGGAGGGAAGCGGATACGGCCATCGCTCCTGCTGCTCGCCTACAATCTCTACAAAGACGATCCCAAGACGGTGCTGCCTGTGGCTTGCGCACTGGAAACTTATCACAACTATACGCTGCTTCACGACGACCTCATGGACAATGCCGACCTGCGCCGCGGACACATGACCGTTCATAAGCGCTGGAATGCCAACACCGCCATCTTGTCGGGCGACTCTATGCTCGTGCTGGCTTTCAACCAGATGCTGCAGTGCGAGAAGAGCAAACTCAGCGATATCCTCTCGCTCTTCACCGTCACCGCTCTTGAGATTGGCGAGGGACAGCAATACGACATGGATTTCGAGAACCGCAACGATGTCACCGAGAGCGAGTATATCGAGATGATCCGCCTCAAGACCAGCGTGCTCCTGGCCTGCGCCACCAAGATGGGGGCCATATTGGCGGGGGCAAGCGAGAGCGACACCGAACGGCTGTATGCCTTCGGCGAGAAACTCGGACTCGCCTTCCAGCTCCAAGACGATTTCCTCGATGTCTATGGCGACACCAAGGTCTTCGGAAAGGCCATCGGCGGCGATATCCTCTCCAACAAGAAGACCTATATGCTCATCAATGCATTGGCCCTGGCCGATGAGCGGCAGCGGAATATCCTGCAAAACTGGCTGCTCATGCCCAATCCCGACCCGCAGGAGAAAATTGCCGCCGTCACCGAGATCTACAACGAGATAGGCATCAACGACCTTGCCACCGAGAAAATCAGGTTCTATTTCAACGAGTCGCTCAAGGAACTTGATGCAGTCGCTATCCCCGACGAGAGAAAGGTGGAACTGCTTGCCTATACCAAGGAACTGATGAAACGGGAATACTAATTCTTCTCCTGACACCCGCCTATGCCATACCGTAGACTGCCAAAGACTGATGCCGCCAGGCTGAAGGCGCTCGAGGCCATCGCCGACAATAATGTTGTCTACACCGTGGAGGGGAGATTCATCGACAAAGAGTCTCTCGCTGGCATCCAGCGACTGTATGCCACGCTCAGCGATGCCATATCGCAGTACAAGCTGTGCATGCGCACACAGGTAAGATATGCCAAGCGCATCGCACCGCTGCAGCACAATGCCATGACCTATTTGAGCCATTTCCTACAGGTGCTCTTCCTCGCAGTGGAGAGAGGTGAGGTCGAACGCCCTCTGATGGCGCTCTATGGCATCGATGCTGATTCGTTGGTGGTGCCGTATCTCAAGACTTCCGAGGCTGTGATGGAATGGGCTCCAAAGGTGATACAGGGCGAGAAGAAAAGGGTGAAAGAGGGTGGAAAACCCATCTTGTCGCCTCCCATTGGGGCGGTAGTCACCCATTTCGATGTGTTCAAGGCTTTGTTCGACGCACAACGGCAATACCAGACGCGCACCTCGAAGGCCTTGGCTGATATCACCGCCCTGCGGCCAGAGGTCGATGAGGCCATACTGAAGGTGTGGAACATGGTGGAGAAACATTTCGAGAACGAACCGCCCGAGACGCGTTTCAATCTGTGCCGGCAGTTTGGGGTGGTCTATTATTACCGTAGGCACGAGAAAAGGGTTTACTGATGAGATTCATCGACACACATATCCACCTCGACGGCGAGGAGTTCGACAACGACAGAAACGAGGTCGTCGAGAGGGCGCGGGAGGCCGGGGCACAGTATGTCTTCGTGCCGGCCATCGACTTGCCATCTGTCAAACGGGTGCTCGACGTCTGCCTGCAACATCCCGGATTCGCTTTCCCCATGATCGGACTCCATCCTGAAGAGGTGAGAGACGATTTCGAGGAGGTGCTTGATTCGATGGAGAGCATGCCCCTCGACGGGATGATCGCCATCGGCGAGATAGGACTCGATTTCTATTGGAGCCGCGAGTTCGAACAGCAACAACTGGTGGCCTTCGAAAGGCAGGTGAGATGGGCCTGCCGCACACGGCTCCCGCTGATGATTCATTGCAGGAAGGCACAGAACGAGATGGTGGCCATCCTCCGCAAATACAAGGACGAACTGCCTGGAGGGGTGTTCCACTGCTTCACGGGAAACCTGCAGGAGGCACGGCAACTCCTCGATTTCTCCAATTTCGTGCTGGGTATCGGAGGGGTGCTTACGTTCAAGAAAAGCCATCTGTCCGAGGTGTTGGCACAACTCCCCACCGACCGGATCGTTCTCGAGACCGATGCTCCCTATATGGCTCCCGTACCGATGAGAGGAAAGCGTAATGAGAGTGCGCTCCTCGTTCACGTCATACAGAAAATGGCTGAGTGCTGGGGCATCTCTGCCGAGCAGGTGGCCGACATCACCACGCACAATGCTCTGCGCGTATTCCATATACAAGATTGAGGCCATTTCTTCCACCTTATCTAAAAAGCCTATGAAAGTCAAATTGTTTTTATTCATCGCATTCCTTTCTGGCCTTGGGGCTTGTTGCATGGCACAAGACCTGCGCCCCAAGGGCAAACTGGTGTATTTCGAATATACCGACTCGCTCAAGTCGGGATTACTCTTTGATAATTACAAGGCACGACAGCTCAGCGACGAGCGGGTCGAGGTATTTGTCTACGATTACTACGACAAGTTCGACAGCATCACGGTATATGGCGACCGCCAGCCGCTCGATTCCATTCAGCGCGTGATCAATAATTGGATAGAATGGTTCCATCCTGACGGGAGACGTGCTCACGACCGCGAGACCAAGGGCCGGTTCCTGGCCATCTTCGACAGTGGAGACACGCTGCTCATTCCCCAACTCGTTTGGACCTATGGCATGAAGGATATACAGCAGTATATGAAAGACTATTGCGCCTTCCAGTCCACCCAGATGCCGCTCGAAGAGCTTCGGGGCGCTATCCCGCCGGATGCGATATGGCACGATGGCTCCAAATTTTGGCGTTACTTCCCCCGTAAGGGCACTCAGGCTCGCAGATATAAGAATGCTTCCCACGAGTTTCTTGTCTTCAAGAAGGTGAAGACGGGAAAGGTGGAGGATATCTGGGTGAGGACCACGCCCAGCAAAAAACACGACGATATCGTGAAGGCAAGGCTCGATATGCTGAGCGGTATCTACCAGAACGAGACGGGAAAGGTGGTCTTCGGGCAATTCAACTCGCATGAAGTGAGTAATTCAGACCCTGGTTCCGACCTCCGTATCAGATGCAAGTATTCTTATGATGGGGTGCTTTTCACCGATACCATCGATTGGGGATTCAAACGTATACAAAAGGTCAACCCACCCAAGGACGCACCTCCGGGATGGGGTGGGGCAGGGGCTTTCTCCGGACCCACCACATGGACAGTGCGGTTCACTAAAGACGGACTGCATGTCGAGGAGGTGGAAACGGGAATCAATTGTCCGACAGAACCTGCTTTTGGAAAAGTATTCAATCTCAAGAAGATACGTGGCCCTTATTGGTACTCCTCCGACCCATGGGCCATCACTCTTGCCCAACCCATCACGAAGGGACAACTATCCATACTCTCCACTGTCCAACTGCGGGAGATGCTAGAAGAGTTCGACCGGCGTCATGCCGATGGCTCGAAACCTACTGAATTGGAGCAACTCAACAAGTCGTTCATCCAAACCTATCTCAGTAGGCAAAAAGCAAAATAAACGGTTCTTTCTTCCTTATTCAAAAAAAATGACTTACCTTTGCATTCGGAATGAAAGAGGATACTCTCCTGCTTGTCGCCCTGCGATGCGGGATTTCAACCGATTTTTTCTAACTGAATCGAATAAATAATTCAAAATGCTGAAGATAAGACAAATCATATTGCTTTGCACCTTGGTCGCCCTCTGTGCCTGCAACTCCGACAAGAAACGTATACAGACCTATATCGATAATTTCCATCCCGACTCAGAAATAGAGTTGGATGGCGACGTCGTTGTCGATTCTACATTCTGTCCGCTCGCCGCACTCGATTCCGCCTCGCTTGTGCTGTTGTCGCATCGCATGAATCTTCTCAGCCTGCTCGACGTCAATCCCGATTCGGCTTTTGCCCTGGCACGCCAACTCAACCAGAAATATAACGACAGCTCGTTTGCCAATATCGCCTATCCCAAAGGCCCCAACAACTGCCTTTCTTATCAGGTGAAATGTGTGGTCGACGGACGAGAGCGCTATGTGGTCTTCTTCAAAAATGCCAAGGAAGATGTTATCGAGAGCAGTTCAATCGAAGTGGATGAGGCCGTCGACAGTCTGATGTCGAGTTTCACCATGCTGAGAAACGGACTCCAGATTATCCTAAAAGATAGCAAGGCACCAGCCGAAACCAAAAAGAAAGCCGACAGCGAAAAACGTGAGAAGGCTTCCAACGAGGAACCTCAGGCCGAAAACGCCTCCTCCGACAACGGAGCCCAGGAAGACGAACGCCCCGCTGAATAAGTCTGCCTCCCGAATGGGTTATAGACATTTTTTATAAAATTGTGGCCAAAAATGAGCCCCAGAAGTATTATTCCAACTTCTGGGGCTCTTTTAGTATAAATCTTGAAGAAAAAGTTGATGTTCGCTGTAGATTGCACCGCCAAACCTCAAATCTCAAACCTCAAACCTCAAACCTCAAACCAATCTCATTGTATATCCAATTCGGATATCATCTTGCGGTATTTCTTTCCAAACTCACTCTGTGAGATTTCCTTGCCATTCTCATCGTAGAAATGCGATTGCTCGGTCTTCTCCGTGGCGTCAAACTTGTAGATGGCGGCTGTCTGGCCATTGGCATGGGTGATTCGCATCGCGGTCTTCTTGCCGTCTTTCAGTTCGATGCACATTCGGTGAGCCTCGTCCCACACCTCACCCGAGAACTTCGCGTCGTCGTTCACAACGAGGTGGTTGGCGTCGGTCATCTTGATATCGTCGGTCTCAAAACTGGCTTGCTTTTTCTGGCACGATGCTGCAAGCAGCAGGGCACCGCAAAAAACAAAAATCGTTAGTTTTCTCATCGCAGTAAAGGATATTTGATGGATAATCGGTTCTGTTGTTCTCTTACACGGCATCATAGGTCGAGCACCAACTCCACCGGACAGTGGTCGGAGCCCATCACCTCGGTGTGGATCTTCGAGTCGGCCACCTGGGCAAACAGACGGTCGGATACCACGAAGTAGTCGATACGCCAGCCTGCGTTCTTCTCGCGGGCACGGAACCGGTACGACCACCACGAATAGGTCACTTGTTCGGGATATAGACGGCGGAAGGTGTCGGTGAATCCCGAAGAGAGCCATTCCGTGAATTTCCCGCGCTCCTCGTCGGTGAAACCGGCATTGCGGCGGTTGGTCTTCGGATTCTTCAGGTCGATTTCCTCGTGGGCCACGTTCAGGTCGCCACACACCACGACGGGCTTTCTGGCGTCGAGCGAAAGCAGGTAGGCGCGGAAGTCATCTTCCCACTTCATGCGGTAGTCGAGGCGGCGTAGACCGTCCTGGGCGTTGGGCACATATACGTTCACCAGAAAGAAATGCTCGGTCTCAAGGGTGATGACACGGCCCTCGTGGTCGTGCTCGTCGATACCGATGCCATAGGTCACCGAGAGTGGGGTGTGGCGGGTGAATATGGCAGTACCCGAATATCCTTTCTTGTCGGCGTAGTTCCAGTATGCCTCATATCCGTCGAACTGTATGTCGAGTTGGCCGGCTTGCATCTTGGTCTCCTGCAGACAGAAAAAGTCGGCGTCGAGCGCCTTGAACGACGCTTCAAACCCTTTCCCCACGCAGGCGCGCAAGCCGTTCACGTTCCATGATACCAGTCGCATGGCTATTTGTTTCCGTAAAAGTAAATCACTCGGTTCAGGGTTGTCGTAATACCGTCGACCTCTATCTCGCCTAGGAGGATATACACCAGAATCTTGTTGGCACTGTATTCTCCAATGGGATAGTAGATGGCGGTCATGCCATAGGGGGTGGTGTTGGTCACTTGGTTGCTGAACTTCACCTTGATGGAGTGCTGTTTCTCATCACTGTCGGTGAATGTCTTCTGCAGTTCGTTTTCTGAATTCGGAATGGCCCAGAACGTATAGTAGTCTTGCAAATCCACGTTGTTGACGTAGAAATGGAGCACATCCCTGAAGATGCCGTCGCCGGCTATGCTCAATACGTTGCGCACGCTCTCTGTCGACACGCCACACGACAGTATCTCATAAGGGAAGTCGTAAACGGTGAAGACGGAGTCGGGGGCGCTCACGCTGCAACTCACCTCAACGGAGTCGACGCGGGCGCTGTCGTTCACGAAAAACAGATGACCGTTATAAAGACCTGCCATATTGGCCATCATCGCACTCTTCTCTGCAGGCGTGAGCGTCTTTATCTTATTCTTGTTGTCGTCATCACTCAGACACGAGGTCATCGATAGGCCCACCACTGTCATACACAGGGTGAGCATCAGCAAATTTCTCATTCTTTTCATATTCTTCTAGTTATCTCATTTTCCAATCAGTTTCATAAATTCCTCACGAGTCTTTGCCTGGTTGAAGGCACCGCAGAAATCACTCGTCGTGGTGACGGCGTTCTGCTTCTCCACGCCGCGCATCTGCATGCACATGTGCTTGGCCTCAACCACTACCATCACGCCAAGCGGATGGAGGGTCTCTTCGATACATTGCCTGATTTGCTGCGTCATGCGCTCCTGCACCTGCAACCGGTGGCTGAAGATGTCCACCACACGCGCTATCTTGCTCAGGCCCGTGATGTAGCCCTTAGGGATATAGGCCACGTGCACCTTGCCGTAGAAGGGCAGCATGTGGTGCTCGCACATCGAGAAGAAGTCGATGTCTTTCACAATCACCATCTGGTTGTATTCCTCGGCGAAAAGGGCATCGGTGAGCACCTTGTGGGCGTCCTGGCTATAGCCGCGGGTCAGTATCTGCATCGCTTTTGCCACACGCATAGGGGTCTTTTGCAGTCCCTCACGGCTGGGGTCCTCGCCCAGGAGGCGGAGTATTTCGCTATAATGGGTGGCGAGGGCTACAAGGCCCTCGCGGAATTCTGTCTCAGGATTCATTTCTTGGTCGTTGACTTTAGTATTTGCCTACGGTGATGGTGGTCTTCACTACGCAGGCCGACTTGTAGCCTAGTTTCTTCATCTTCTTCACCATCTCGGTGGCATCGTCTTGCTTGTTGAAGTTGCCCAGACGGCAGCACCAGCGGGGGGAGTAGAAATGCACGTAGATAGGATAGCCGGGCACCTGGGTCTTCAGCTTGGCGCCTATCTCCTGGGCCTTGGCACGGTCTACGCGGGTGTTGGCTCCGGCAAACACTTGCACACGGTAGCCGGTCACCTTCTTGCTGTTCGACATCAGTTTCTTGCGCGAGTCGCTCACGGTGGCGTTCTCCTCAAACTCCTTCAGTTTCTTGGCTCTGACGGCTTCACGCTTCTTTTTCTCTATCTCGCGGCGCTCCTTGTCGCGGGCCTCGTCCTCACGGGTGCTGCTGCGGGGACGCTCACGGTAGCTCGACTCCGAGCGCGACTCGCTCGAACGGGCCTGACTGCCCTCCTGGCGGGCAGGAGTGCTCTCCTGGCGCTGTTCCTGAGGGCTGTTGGCTTCTTTCTTGCCACCATTGACAAGTTTGCTGATGTCGTCGCTCTGCTTCACCGACACAGAACCGCCCTTGTCGTCTTTCTGAAGATGGTCGAGGAAGGTCTGCGACTGTGCGCCCAGCGA
This sequence comes from uncultured Prevotellaceae bacterium, assembly GCA_900317305.1. GTDB lineage: Bacteria > Bacteroidota > Bacteroidia > Bacteroidales > Bacteroidaceae > Prevotella. Next base: position 45,081 of record ONGG01000026.1, read on the forward strand.
CATGCACAATGTGGCTGCCATGATGGCGATGGTCTTTCTCATCTCTGAATGTTTTGTTTGCCCATAGGGGACATGGCCCCGGGGCGGGGTGGGAGTTTCTGCTGTCTCTTCGAGACAATGGTATCTTCGGGGCCTTGATGACCAAGGCCCCGAAGTGTGGGTTTCATTTATTTCCAAGCATCAATGATGCCTTTGAAGTCGGCGGCTTTCAATGAAGCGCCACCAATCAGGCCACCGTCGATGTCGGGCTTGGCAAACAGTTCCTTGGCGTTGCTGGGCTTGCAGCTGCCACCATAGAGGATGGAGGTGGCATCGGCTACCTCGGCACCATACTTCTCGGCAATCACGCTGCGGATGTATGCGTGAATCTCCTCAGCCTGCTCGGCGCTGGCGGTCTTGCCGGTTCCGATGGCCCAGATGGGCTCGTAAGCAATGATGATGTTGCTGAACTCCTCAGCGGTCAGGTTGAACACGCTGCCTTCGAGTTCGGCTTTCACCACCTCGTTCTGCTTGTTGGCCTCGCGCTCCTCCAGGCTCTCGCCGATGCAGAAGATCACCTTCAGGCCGTTAGCCAGTGCCAGCAGCACCTTCTCTTTCAGGATCTCAGGAGTCTCGGCGTAGTACTCACGACGCTCCGAGTGACCCAGGATCACATACTGTGCGCCTGTGCTCTTCACCATCTCGGCCGATACCTCGCCGGTGTAGGCACCCTTGTCCTTGTCGGCGCAGTTCTCAGCTCCCAGACCAATCACGTCTTGGTTGAGGAACTGGGCGATGCTGGCCAGATGGATGAATGGGGTGCAGATCACCACGCCGCAGTTGGGCTTGTCGGCAGTAAGGGTGTCGTTCAACTCTTTTGCCAATGCGATACCGTCTTGCAGGTTCTTGTTCATTTTCCAGTTGCCTGCTACAATTTTCTTTCTCATTGTTGTTTCTTTTGTTTTGAATTGTTGATGTGAGTTATATTGTTTCTGTTGTTTCAGATGCTTCTGTTGTTTCTGTTGTCTTTGTCGTTTTCCGTCCGCGGCGGTTCTTCCTGCGTTGCAACCATCGGGTCCATGCCCAGAGGCGGTCGGCAATGGTCAGGATGCTCAGCGGAATGGCGAAATAGAGCAGTATCTTCGCGATTTTGCTCATCGGGTTCTCCTCGGGCAGATGCCCAATGCTGAGCTGGTCGAGCGGAGCCGTCAGCTCTTCTGCCCTTGGCAGGAAATTGTGGCTCCATTTGCGCACCACCTGTCCGTTCTTCAGCAGCAACAGACCGGGATTGCTGCGGATGATGGTCTTCAGCGTCGTGGCGTCGCACTGGCAGAAGGGGTATTCGGCACCCGTCAGGTCGCGCCAGTGGGCTATGCCGTTCTCGTCGCTCGAGGTGAGGCCATAAAAACCATAGCCATGGTCCTGGCTGTACTCGTATATCTGGTCGATGTTGCCAAAATTGCTGTCGCTGGCATATTCGAGCAGGGGGGCAACGAGCAGGAAGGTGTAGTTCGTGTCGGCGAGCACCTCGTCGGTAATATCGTCACCAGTGTCTATCCGCTCCAAGGCAAAGTCGTGGATGGGGGGCTGGTAGCCCTCGCTCACCGTGATGGTCTTGCTGTCGATGAAGGTCCACGTCGAGTCGGGATAGTCGGCAAGGCTGAATTCCTTCCGCACCCCGTCTTTCTCCATGATGAACGTGGTCTCAAACTGTGGCTGCTCGGCCGAGTAGGGTATCTCCATGCCCTTGCGGATGTCGGCTCCCACATGATAGGGCCTGAAGTCGAACAAGGGCAGGTCGTAGAGGCAATACACGCTGGTGGCCACGATGAAGACCACGGTATAGTTGATCACAATGCCCTGGTTGGTCTTCGAGATAAACCTCACCATCTTCAGGGCATAGCGGCTCACCACAAGGGCGGCGGCCAGCAACACGAGGTTCTTCAGCAGCGTCTGCCCGTTGGTCAGGTGAACGGCGTCGCCAAAACAGCCGCAGTCGCTGATGGGGTCGGCAAGCCAGAGCCATAGCGAGATGACGGTCATGATGGCCATCAGCACCAGCGTGAGGCGCGACACCAACCTGCGATGGATGGCGAACAGGAGGAAAATGCCCAAACTGAACTCCAAGGCCGACAGCACGATCGACATGGTCAGCGTCATCCAGTCGGGCAGCAGACCAGGCATCGACAACGCACTCAGGTAGTCTTGTATCTTGTATTGGGTGCCCAACGGGTCGATGGCCTTCACAAACCCCGAGAGAATAAGGGTGAGCGCCAGCACCAGGCGGCACAGGTTCACGAGCAGGGCACTAATCTTCTTCACTGAGCTTGATGATGCCAAACATGGCATAGTTGATGATGTCCATATAGTTGGAGTCGATGCCTTCCGACACCAGGGTGGCTCCGCCTAAGTCTTCTATCTCCTTCACACGCTGCAATTTGGTGAGGATGAAGTCGGTGTAGCTGCTCACGCGCATGCCACGCCACGCCTCGCCGTAGTCGTGGTTCTTGCGAAGCATCAACTGCAGGGCGGTGTCGGCGTGACGGTCGTAGAGCGCCAAGGCTTCCTCCACGCTCAGGTCGGTGTGGTCGGTATAGCCTTGCTCGAGTTGTATCAGTCCCACGATGCCGTAGTTCACCAGGGCGATGAACTCGGGGCGGATGCCCTCGCCAACAAGCGACTCTCCCGTCACCTCCAGGGTGCGGATGCGGCAAGCCTTGATAAACAGCTGGTCGGTGAGCGACGAGGGACGGAGAATGCGCCAAGAGGCTCCGTAGTCATGGAGCTTCTTCGCAAAAAGCGTGCGGCACTCGTTCAGGGCAGCGCGAAACTGGTTCTCGGTCTTCTTCAAATCTTGCATGACGTCTGTCTTTTCGTCAGGGGCATCATAGGTGGCCCCTTTATCAGATTGCAAAGTTACGCATTTTTTGTGAACCCAACAAATATGATGTGTTTTTTTCACTTTCATTCAAAAATGCACCGCACAGCCTGATGGCCGAAGATACTCACGTTCGGAAATGCTCAAATAAATTTGGCATTTCGCTCACTTAATCGCATTCTATGTTAAATTCCAAATGTTTTCTTCATTTTAACCATACATTAACATTTTATGCAGATTTCGCTTTATAGTAATCATAATCAGGATTGTATTTTTCCTGTTTTCTGACCAATGTAGTGATAATGTGCAACAGTTTGTTCTTTACGTTGTTTGCTGCAACCTGCTTCTTCTTTCCTGCCTCTAAAAGTCTATGATAGTATATTGCCATTTGCGATGTGAAGATTAGAGAAAGTGGATTCCTATTGAAACACAATTACTTACGAGTATTGAACGGACAAATTAGTCCAGATTTGTTCCCAGAAAAAAAGACAGATAAACAAGTGAAAACAAGTAGAAATAAGTCGAAAAATCGAGGTTTCAAATCGTAAGAAAACCCTTCAAAACCGAAAAACAGAATTAACATTTCTTAACGCCGATTGCTCACTCTATTTTGCACCAAACGTCAAAATTAGTGTGTTTGTTCATGAGGTGATAGAAGTACATATTGTGAACAATGTCGGATGACATTACCAAATACAAAAAAGTCTGGATATGTTAGGCACAGTTTCAAAAGGAAATGCTTCTTTGTCAAGAAATGGACTTTGACAAGATTGTTTAACAAGGATTATAAATGGAAAATGGAAGAAACTTCGTATCTTTGTCACCGATAAATCGGAATTTACAATGATGAATACGAACTATAAGGTAATTGACAGAGATAAATACTATAGGAAAGGTGTCTTCCGTCACTTTTCCGAAGATTGT
>ONGG01000027.1 GCA_900317305.1 uncultured Prevotellaceae bacterium
TTTCTCGAAAAAATGATCATGGAGAGCCGTCCTGATGACCATCCCCGATAATCATAAGATGGCTTAAAACGTATCAGATTCCCCGTCCCCCTGATACATGCGAGGCTTATATATCCAGAATGGGAAGAAACTGCTTGTCAGATGAAGTGAGGGGTTATCTCACAATCACTTTGTTTCCATCCACGATGTTGACGCCTCTTTCTGGTACATACGTTGCAAGGGCGACTAATCAGTCCGAAACGAAATATTATCTTCAAAAATCGGTGGCTTTCTCATTTATTTTACTATCTTTGCCATGTCTGTCGGAGTTTTGTCATGTTTTAATATCTGCCGCTAAGGTGAGAGCTATTTCTGACATGACAGATTCAGAACAACTTTTTGTTTCTCAGACACTTATCGACAACATTGAGTCAGACAATCGCAGATTTTAGGTTTTAATATATTTCAGTTTATTAATCACAAATATTAATGTCATGAAGAAGTTAGTTTTAATTTGTATCATGGTGCTGACAGCATTAGGAGTGAATGCTCAGAAAAAGGGTGATTTTCTGGCCTGCACAGGCAATAACGTGAATGTTCGTACAGGTCCAGGTTTGAACTATCGTGTACAGACCCATTACGACAATCAGAAGGTTCAGTTGATGAAGGGTGCCGGCGTTGGAGACGGCTACATGAATTGTGAACATGAGACCGGCAATTGTGTGCTTGTCTATGAAGGCAAAAAGCAAAATGGCTTTATGTTGATAAGTTTTCTTGGCGAAGGCACGAATGTTCAAGGCTGGGTATCCTCGCAATATCTACGCAAAGTGTGCCCATCGTGTGAGGGTTATCCGAAAACTTACGATGACTGTGACAAAGAAAAACCACGTCTGCTGAAAGTCTGCAAGAAATGTAACGGACGAGGATATTGACCAACAATTATCAGCCTCCTTGCCACATTGATTTTATCACATACCATGCACACATGGAGCGTGAGTGTGGCGCTGCGTGGGATGTCACGTAAGATACTGTCTTGTCATTGTTGTAATAGTATGGCATATGATTCCAAATGAGGATGGCGGCCACAATGATGATGACTGCTTTAACTATCTTTTTCTTATCCAAGAATGGCTTGCGGAAAAGCACAATGAATGCTACAAGAGCAACCAGAAAAGAATAGATGATAAGAATTATCATTCAGATGGTTTTTGCTTTATCAGAGTCGTAGATATCTATAGGAGCCACAACCTTTTGTTCAAGGTTGATACCTCGTTGGATGAGCTTTTTCTTTAGCCCGATGATATGATAGGACGAAACTTTTCTATATTTGCACAATTCTACACCAAATTGTTTTAGGTAAATGTGATGAATCAGTTCCGAACAATAAAAAAGATTGTTGTCCGGTTTGAAAGACGTATCGTAGCGAAGGCCGAGCAGATGGCTGTATTTCACCTTGATGGGCTTGTCGATGACCCGCTTTGCCCACCATTGTTTTCCTTTTCCACGATTGATGAAATCTTGCAAAGGTGTTAGTTTCAACTTGCCTGTAGCTTCCAGCACATACAGGCCATCTCTTTTTTCGATGATAATACCACAATGGCTCAGCACCGACATCGTGGCGTACTGAATGAGAGGAGACTGTTCAGACTTTGACGTATGGAAGATGAGGTCTCCCTCCTTCAATTTGTCTACAGATGTCTGTCCTGAGCAATATTTGATGCCAAGAAATAACACCACAATGACTAATAGTATTCCAAAAACCTTTTTCTTTTTCATTTTAGATATATTTATGCCTTATTTTTCCAATTCCTTAATAGGGTTGACAAAGAAGAGATGTATTCCTTGAGCCTGCGCCATTAGTATGCATCACAGCCACGACAATCCCACCAATGGCAGGGTGAATCACAGTGCCTTTGGGAGCAAAGATGTCAACGCCGCGATGTTTGTGATCGCCCCAAGGATGCCAAAACGATTGAGAGTTGTAACTTTCCATACCACAACCTTCAACTGGGTTTTGGATATTGGCAGGAAGCAGCATGTCTATAGCTATCAGAACAACCACAGCTCCAATGATTCTTTTCAGCCATTTTTTACTATTCTTCTTCATACATTGCAAAGGTATCATTTTGTTTCAAACCACAATTATCTTTTCTCGATGATTGTTTGAATTACCCCATTTGTTGTATGAATAATACTACATTTTATGGCTTCCATATGAAGCACAGCCCCCAAGTAATGTGCTTGGAGGCTGTGTTTTTAAGATTAGAGAAGAATTATTTCTTTTACAGAGTATTTATCTCGTCTCGACTCGGTCTTTAGGCTGCTCTCTCATAAATCAAGATTTTATCTTGTTCCCACTTTGAAGATGCCGCCGTTGTGGGTTCTTGCTTACTTAAAGATTTCCGCAAGTTTACTTTCTATTTGCTCACCTCGAAGTCTACGGGCGAGGATGGTGCCGTCGGGGGCGAAGAGGATGATGTGTGGAATGCCTTGGATGCCGTAGATGTCCGTACCGATTTTCTGCGAATTAAGGATCTGCGGATAGGGAATCTTATCTTCCTCTATGGCCTTCTTCGTAGCCTCAGGCTTGTCCCAGGCGGCGACACCGAGAACCATCAGCCCCTTGTCCTTGTATTTGTTGTAGGCGGCGATGAGGTTGGGAATCTCCTCACGGCAGGGACCGCACCAAGATGCCCAGAAATCTACGAGTACGTATTGACCACGACCCACGTAGTCGCTGAGGCGAGTGGTCTTGCCCTCATACTCTACGGCGAAGTCGGCGAACTTGTCACCCACTTTTGGACTGGCCAGAATCCTCTCGGCCTTTTCCTTTAACGCAATGATGTCCTTGTTCTTTTGGGCATCCTCGCTCAGTTGGCTGATGAGCGACAAGATGGTGTCGGGCTCCGACAGATAGGCATCCAAAATAGGCAGCAATAGAACTCCGACTGGATCATCTTTGTGTTGAATAATCAACTGCTTGATGCTGTCAGTGTCTGTTTCGTCTATATCTTTAAAACTCCGAATTAAATCGTTTAGAGGTGTTCCGCTGATGACAGGAACATTCTGGTTGGCATCGAACACGATGTCGCCAGGCTCGATGATGATGGGAAAGTCACCACCGCTCCTGCTTATTCTTTCTCCGTTCTTCACGGCAGTAACCCAGAGTCTGAGTTCGCCTAAATATGGTTTGCCAACAGTTCCTTGAATGGTAAAAGCACCATTCTTCACAATGTCCTTCGCTGTCACTTCGTTGGTAGCTGCGTCAACGACGCCAGCGGAGTCAATACTGATACCAGATTGGGTAATTTTTTCTAGAACTTTCTCAAAGTTACCGTGAATGGTGAACTTGTTCTGTGCGTGTCCTGCCAATGCGAAGAGGGCGAGCAGGAAGGTGATGATGCTATGTTTCATAATATGATGATATTTCATGTATCTTAGATATCATTAAATCAACTGCAAAGGTACATTTTTTTATGGAGGAAATTCTATACAACAGCACTATTCTTTAAACACGATTCTGTCTGCCAATTGTAGGAAGTAATCGTTAGACCAAATATCAAGTTCGCGAGGGTCGTTCTTGAGAAAAGGTCGCACATCGGTTTTGACATCCTCAATATTCGTGTTGGCAAGACGCTCTTTCAAAGCTGCTCTAAATTCCTGCATCGACATTTCCTTTCCATTGAACTCTCGAATACGCTCTTGCAGATGCTTGAAATCAAGAGGCACCTGCCAACGCACATACCATTCGAAATCGTACCAATCGCGCCCCTTCACACGTGTCTTCCAATTACGGAACACCAAGGCGTGCATCTTTCCTGCATAGAGGTCTGGTAACTGGAAACAACGCACCATAAAGGTATAAGGCAGGGTCAGTGCCTTGTGCTCTGTTTGAAACAACAGAGGCGGCTGGGTATCGACTTCTATCTTCACCTTCACCGTTTTCTCCGTCTGGAATGCCACATTATAAACATTCGTATTGTCCTTCAAGAAAGCGGAATCCACCCTGCCGAAAACCTTTTTGTCTTTCTTCTTGATTTCAACCTTGCGTCCCAAACTATCGAACTCGTCAATAATAGGTTGGAAATAGTTCTCAAACACAAATCCTTCATCAGGTGTTAGCAGAGAGAAGTCCATATCCTCGGAGAAACGAGGCAGTTGATGGAACAGTCGTAGGCAAGTGCCTCCATAGAAAGCGGCCTTGTCAAAGAACCCTCCACGATGCAGTCCTGCCAATACCACCTGTTGGGTGATTTCATAGATGGCATTCTGCTTGTCTTTGGCAGTATTGATCTGATAGCGCTGCAGCACCCTCTCAAAAAAGTCGTTCATCTTTCCAAAATCTTTATCAGGTTAGTAATGGCCTGTCGTTTCTTGCTTACAGCGGCACACTGCCTGAATAAGTCCACGTTCATTTCCATAAAGGCATCCATGTCAAGCCGCAGGTCCTCTTCAAGAAAGGCATAGGTTTCTTTGATGAAACGTAGTGGAAGCCTTGGGGTAGTGATGATATAGTCGCACAAAGCCTTTTCAGGCGTGGCTATCAAGTAGGTTACACCCTCCTCTTCGCGTTGGGTAATACCAAGGGGATAATAGTCTTTGGCACAATGATGGTACTCAAACCGTCCGGCACCATTCTGAAAAGAAACCGTCAGATGCGTTGTCATTGACTCCACCACCTCCACCCGCTCTGGTATCAGCCCATATTCACGCAAGGCGGTCAACATTGACACATATGACGGGCCATATAGGACATTGCCTATCAGGTTCAGCGACAGCAAAAGGCCGCTTTCCTGGGGAGACACGACATAAAGACCCCGCTTCAGGCGTATTATCCTGCCCGCCTTCTCAAGGTTTGCCACCTTTCTGTTCGCCGACTTCACACCTGGGTACAATGAAGCGATAGCAGCGGTATTAACAGGGATGTTCTTTAAGACAGCCAATTCGTTCATACGTTATCTGTTATTATCGATGGCAAAAATAGTAAATTTTTCAATAGAAAACATCATTATGTGTAATTTTCTCTCAAAAAAAATGCTATTTTAAAGCTCCATTACTAAAAATCCGAACACATATCCAAAGTTTTCCTTGTTTGAAGGACATAGAAATCCCGCCGCACGGTGCATCGATGTCACTATGTGGCGGGAGTGGTTATTACCTCACCGAGAGGAGGTTCTCTTAAAGGGGGCGCGCAGGAGAGGATTATTCATTCTTCGCCTTCTTCTCTGCGGGTAACTCCACTATGAGACTATGCAACGACTCTGGCAGACGACTTTATGTTTTCTTGCCATATATCATAGAGACTTTTCTCTTTGATTTCAGCGATGAGAAAGATAGTTGCCAATTCGTCACTCATCAACATATTTGTTGACTTCGTCATGCGAAACAATGTTGCCGTCCTTGTCGACTCCGATATAGAAAGGGATGGCACTGAACTGAAATTTTTCATTGAGCAAGAGCCAGTCCTCATGCGAGACGTAGATGTGCTCACCTTTGATATTGTTCTTTTGCAACCATTGTTCTGCATAGTCGCGGGGACTGGTCTTCTCGTCACAGAGATAGAGGAAGCGGACGGGTTTGTCTTTCAGCCGCTCCACTTTTTCGCGATTGTCGAGCATGTCGCGCCGACAAGGAGCACACCCCATGTCCCAGAAGTCGACAAAAAGGTCATAACCCCTGTAAGGCTCAATGATATGCTTGAAGACGGCGTCGGCCAGGGGATTATTGGATGTGGCAACCGTTGCCTTGCCCTCGTGCTCTTTCACATACTGGCGGTAGCGGTCCAGGGCATGATAGGCTACAATGGGATTGCTGATGAGGGGCATGGCACCAGCAAAGCAGGCGGCCACATGGTCGGGGTTGGAATTCCCGTCGATAAAGTTTTCACGGAAGACATTCTGGCAAAGCACCATCTGCTGCAAGAAGCCGACGCGTTTGAGGCCGTAGCGCGAAGTGATGGCACTGGATGCCATCTGGTAGTAGTCGGCAATGGTCAGCAGCGTGTCCTGCCGCATGGCGAGCAGACGGCGGTGCTGGTCGGCATCATAGTCGCGTGGCAGCACTTTCCACGTCTTGTAGGCAATGTCGTCGGCATTGTCATCGTCTCTGACGCCAAGCAGAATCCTGTTGTGCATCATGCTGATGTCTGTCATGATGTAAACCCCTGCGTAGTTGATGAGGAAGTGAGGGTCTTTTGTGACGAGCAGCATGGCGGGATTGTCCAGCAGCCATCGCTCGCGGCCGGCCAGAAAATCATAGTAGTCGCCCAGTTCTGTGATCTTGAAATTATAGAAATTGCCTCCTTCGGTCATGTTGTGTCGGAAGTTCTCCATGAAAGCCATGAGCAGCTCGCCCAGCAGACTGGCGCCCATCACCTCTTTCACGTAGGCGTTGGTGAAAGCAGGCAGAGGCAGGCGGTCGGCATTCATGTCGGCAATGACGATGTCTATCAGTTTCACCATGTCGCTTTTCCACTTGGGAATGTCCTCCCTCACCAAGCCGTTGATGAACAGCCGCTGGTTGCCGAAGTAATGCCGCTTCACCTCCGGCCAGAGGCGGTTGATGTCCGCACTCGTGCCACGCCCGCCGATGGTCACGCCTTCGTAGTCGTCTTGCGCAGCGTCCTTGGTCACCTCCACCGTGTCGCCCACAGCCAGGAACACGTCCGACAAGCCCTTGGCCACTACACTCTGCGAGTGAGGCAGGTGAATGCTACCCTCGAACGTGCCGTCGGGGGCTACAGGGATGGCATATACCAGTTCCTTGTCCATGAACAAATCATAGGCGATGACGGAGACGATGTTCCATTTGTCTTCAGGCTTGTTCAGGATACGTCCCTTTAATACCGCGGTTCCGCTGTGGAATTGGTATTCGTCGATGCCCAGCGCTGTCATCGTAACGCAAGCGAGCAGGATGGTGATGATAGTTTTCTTGTTCATAGTGCTTTTTCTTTCTACATTATTCGTCTTTCTTGGGTTCCATTCCTTTGAGATATACCCTCTCTCCGTTGATGTAACTCTTAAGCCTCTGCCAGTCGCGGGGAACCCAGAGTTCGCCCTTGTTGTTGAGGGTGAGGATGTGGTAATTGCCGTCCTCGTCGCACATACAACTGAGATAGAACTCTTTGTCGTCTTTAAAGCTATGCCCTTTGACGATGTCCTTGAGATTCAAATAGGGAAAGCGCTGAGTGTAATTGTAGGAATAAGGCTGCTTGGGGTGACTGTCGACATAATCGTATGCCAGCGAATCGAGTTGCCGATAGATGGCTTCTGCCTCGTCTGTATGCTGAGACGGGATGAGATAGTGAGTGCCAGTGGTCAATCCTGTATGCTTGTTGTCGCCGTATTCGCTTTGGCGAGTAGTCCAAAAGATGAAATCATCATCGTTCTTAAAGCCTTCGTCGTGCCGCCAATATACCGGATATGCCTTCGCCCCCTTCAGTTTTTTCAACTGTTTCAGAACAGGCTGAATGTGTGAGTTGAAAGCAACTGTGTCGAAGGGCTGCATGTCGTTCCAGGTGATGCCGGTTGGTATCGAATAGGAGTGATTGTAGTTGCCGGCCTCCTCAGTCCCCCCAAACCATTTGCTGTATCCCTTGTGATAGTCGAACAAGGCGGCCTCGCGGGCTCTGCCAAAAATCACGAGATTGTTGAGGCGCGAAGATTGGAGCGTGTCGTTTTCACCCAGGAAGGCCAGGGAGTAACTGATGGTATCCACACCGTTCTTGTGATATTCGTACATATAGTTCTCCGAGGCGTCCTTGCCGAGAATGGCGAAGGTGATGCGGATGGAGTCGAGAATGTTGTCGAAATACTGACGACGCAAGGCATTGATACTGTCATACTCGTGGATGACCTTTTGCTTCTCTTCCTCGCTTATGTCCTCCGAAAAAGAGGCAGCTTGCAGATTGACCATGTTGGGATAGGCATGCATCAAATGCGTGATACTGCCGTCTATGGCATTTGTCTGCTTATGGCTGACGCCGATGCCTTGCTGCTGGAAAAAATCCTCCAACTGTTGGAGCCGCTGGTTGGGCTGCCCCTGTGCTGTGGCTGTGAGGATAGCCAGCAACAATGTAAATATATACTTCTTCATGATTCTGATGGTTCTGTATTTAGGGGTTGTTCATTAACATTGAGATTTCTTGATGTAGCCGTTCTCCGCGAGAACGGATGTCTTGCGCCTGTGCTGCTGCCAGAAGAAACGGGTCTTCCATGGATGTACGGAAAGCAGGCGTCGTGTCGTGGCCGTCGGGATGGTTGACAGGTATCGTGCTTTCCTGCTTTGGTTCTGCGATTTCCCGCTTTGGTTCTGTGTTTTCCCGCTTCGGTTCTGCGCATTCCCGTTTTGGTCTTGCCTCTGCAAGCAAGGGCTTTTCCTGAACGCTTCTTCTCTTGACGGCTTTCCTTTGTATCTTCACAGACGGTGAAGTCGGCTGCACTACGGCCAGTTGCTCTTCCTTCTTTTCTTCAACGACCGACGGTGAGATGGATGGGGAAACGGTCTGTGGAATGCTGTGCTCTGCCACCTTGGCCACAAGGGGCTTTTCCTCTGCTTGGTTTTGCCTGAAATGGAATGCCAACAGCAGGAGCACGCAAGCGGCCGCTACGGCGGTGAGCCACTTGAGAGCGATAATCTTTGGCTTCTCCCTGACAGTCTTGGGAAGCATCCTTATCTTCCCGCTGTCGCCATTGCCAAGATGTTCTGCCGTTTCGGCTTCCAGTTCGATGTCCACCTCGCCGTTGTCGAAAATCGAGAACATTTCCTTGTATTCCGTCCACTCTTCGTCCACCTCATGCGTGCGGAAATACTGTGCCAGCACTTGCTCCTCGGCAAGGCTTGTCTCGCCTGCCATGAACTTGCTTAGCAATTGGGCTATTTCCTGCTTGTCTTGCTGTCTTTTCATTGTTGGTTCCTCCTCTTCAATTTGTTTAGCAATTCGTTTCTTGCCCGTGAGAGCAACGTGGAGACAGAACCGCGACGTATGCCTAAGATATCGGCAATCTCGCCTACCTCGCGGTGTTCCAGCTGGCGCATCCTCAGCACCGTAGCCGATGTGGAAGGCAGGTGGTCTATCTGTCCTGCCAACCATTGCTCCAGTTCAGTGTATTCGAGTCGGTCGTAGGGCGTATCCTCGCCTGCAATCGGTATGGCATTGTCTATCTCCTTGTGCTGATGTGTAGTGCGCCATCTGTCAATACACAGGTGTCGGGCAGTGATGGTCGCGGAAGCTTTCAGATGGGCAGCGTTGGTCAACTGCTCGTGCAGGCTCCATAGCCGAAGCATCACGTCTTGCGCAATGTCTTCTGCGTCTTGATGGGAGAACCCGAACTTTACGGCTACCGACACGGCCTTTTTCCGCGTCTCGTTGGCCATAGTTTTGAAATCTTCTTGTGTCATTACACTTCTATAACGAATAACTTGTCATATTCTTAACAAGAAAATGCTTTTTTTTGATTTTTCCTCATTTTTCCTATCCTTCATGACTATCTCCATGTCCGGCATCGCCAACCACTACAGCAACAGCAATGGCACTGCCCCTGCGGCGGCTCAAACCGGCAACTGCTTTTCAAAAAAGAGGGCATTTCATTTTGAAGTGCCCTCTTTTCGATATTTTATGAAGTTTCGCATTCGCCCATCTTCTGAATTCCTGAACTGCAAAAAGTAGAGCGAACGCGAAACGTCAATAGTCCTACTTCACCATCACCTTGCGGCCATTGATGATGTTCAGCCCCTTTCGTGGAGCATCCATTCGCTGACCGGCAATGTTGTAGATCACATACTTGCCTGCCTTGGCGTCGGCTGCGATGTCGCTGATGCCCGAAGCGTTGGGATTCTCAATCCAGTCCACTTCCGACTTGTTGCACTCGCCGCCGCCATAATAGACGCTCTGCAGACCGATCTTGTTCCACTTCTTGTAGTCGGCCTGTTTCAGGTAGACATGCGTGCGGTAGATTTCAGTGTTGTCAGCAAAGCCATAGGGGACTCGTGTAACTACAAGAAGTTGAGCGAATGCGAAACTTTAATAATAAATTTTTGATATAATAGAACTATAGGCTGTCCGGTGGAAATAAGTTGATCATGTGAAGCATGATCAACCTCAAACCTCAAACCTCAAACCTCAAACCAAATTCCTTCTCCGTCTCACGATCATCAAAATCACTACTGCAATCATGAGGGAGAGCAGTGTGATAAGTGCAAATCTTCGCATCGAATGACGAAGCGGAACTGTCACCTCTCTCTCTGCTTGACTCTTGAGCACCGCTTGCAATGAGTCGGCGAGATGACGGAAGGCGTTCACGCTGTCGGTGACATACACCATGTGCCATCTCTCATGGGTAGTTTCTATCCTTACGGTGTCGGTCCGAGCAGAGTCCTGGCGCAGGGTGATGACCTGCACCCGGCTCTCCCTCACGGTGTCGGTATGCGAGTGATGAGTGTCAAACTTCACAGTGTCGGTATGAAATGCCCTCAACGTGTCATGAACCACCACTTGTTCGACCAACATCCTCCGGGGCGCACACGAGGAAGAAACGAGCATCACCACCCACACCATTGCCATCATCAGCACGCAGCAATATACAGCCTTTCTTTTCATCTCTTTCATCTGTCACAAGGTTTGATTTGTGGCGCAAAGATAATTCGTCTATCACCACATGCTTTGTCATTTTCGTATAGACGGATTGTTATTGGCCAGACTATCTTGACTCAACTTTGGCAAGTTGAGAGGAGGGGCTGGTCAAAGAAAATTTTTTCTTTGCTTCTCCGCTAGGAGAAGTTTCTTTTTTATTTATACAATATCATAATCATAATCATTATCTGTTATTTTTGCTACCGTTTTTTATCCTTTGCTATTCTTTGTTATCTATTGTTATCTTTTGCTATCCTTTGCTATCCTTTGCTATTCTTTGCTATCCTTTGCTATTCTTTGCTATCCTTTGTTATCCTTTGTTATCTTTTTGCCTCTTTTGCCATTTTCGACAAATATGCGTCCGTTAAGTTTGTTAAAATTTTTGAAAGATTTTTCTAACGATTTTGAAAGATTTTGAGCGTAGCGACCTTTAACGTGAAAAATCTCAAACCTCAAACCTCAAATCTCAAACCAAAATATGTATTTGAGCGTAGCGACCTATAACGAGGAAAACCTCAAATCTCAAACCTCAAACCTCAAATCTCAAACCATAATAGATGTCTTTACAGCGTCATTCTTTCAAAAATAAAGACTATATTTGCAAGGTAACCTCGAGTATGCGAAAACATCAAGGTAATCATTATCTAATACCCATCTAAACCTAATCTTCTACAAATTATGGCTAATCAAGTAAGAGTGGAATCATTCATCTACCGCATCAACCCCGATAACGACAAGGAACTGCAGCGGCGTTCGTTTAACTCAAACAGCTGGAGTAGGGTAGCGGAGTTCAACGGTAACCACATCATCGACCTACTCCTCGCCCCCAATGGGCGTGACATCGAAGTTTATACCGACCGCTATGTCTATCTTAGGGAGTATAGCGGAGGAATACGAAAAAAGTGAGCCAGATACGATATGCCGCGCCTTGCCGGCCGGCGCAACCAGCCATGCTCGCAAAAAACCTATTTTTCTTATTTTTGAGTTTTATCTAAATATCGCAGCACTTTATTTAAATATTTTTCATAGGTTGTGGGGCTGTGTCTTTATCAGGAAGGCTTGGCTATTGAGGGTATCTCCATGCCAAGCACTTTCTCTATGATTGGAGCCATGTCGTAATACTTGTATTCGGCCAGTCGGCCGCCAAAAATGACATGGGGCTCATTCTCCGACAGGTTTTTGTATTGTTGATAAAGGTGGTTGTTGCGGTCGTCGTTCACCGGATAATACGGTTCCATGCCCGCTTTCCATTCGGTTGAATATTCACGCGAAATCACGGTGTGGGGGATGTCGTAGACGGCCTGTCCGAATGACTCGAAGTGCTTGTGCTCGATGATACGGGTGTAGGGCACCGACGTGTCGGTGTAGTTGACCACGGCATTTCCTTGGTAGTTGGGCTTGTCCAAATCCTCTGTTTCAAATCTTACCGTACGGTATTCCAAAGGTCCGTGGCAATAATTGAAATACTCGTCGATACAACCCGTGAAGACGATATAGTGGCAGCGGGTGTCGATGCCGGGGGCCGTCAGGTGGTAGGTGCTGGATGCCGGGTCCCAGGTGCGGGTGCACTGCAGGAAGTCGATGCCGGTAATGGTGTCGGCATCTTTCAGCATGATGTCTGTCAGACGGTTGTAGCCTCCGATCGGAATGCCTTGGTATGTGTCGTTGAAATAGTTGTTGTCGAACACCAGGCGTACCGGGAGACGGCGGATGATGAAAGCGGGCAGTTCGGTGCATCGCCTTCCCCATTGCTTTTCCGAATAGCCCTTGATCAGGCGTTCGTATATGTCGCGGCCTATGAGGAGCAAGGCTTGCTCCTCCAGGTTTCGTGGCTCTTCCACTCCAGCCTTGCGCATCGCCTCGCGTGCTTCCTGTCGCTGCTCGTCCAAGCGCTGCTGGGCTTCCTCAGGAGTCCGCACTCCCCACATCTGGTAGAAGGTGTTCATGTTGAATGGAAGATTGTACAGCTTGCCTTCATAATTGGCCAATGGCGAGTTGGTATAGCGGTTGAACGGGGTGATGGAGTTGACGAAATCCCATACTTCCTTATTGCTCGTGTGGAAAATGTGCGCACCATATTTGTGCACGTGAATGCCGCCGATTTCTTCGCAATAGGTGTTGCCGCCGGTATGTTGCCGCCGGTCAAGTACAAGACATCGGTGACCTTTTTGGGATGCCCTATATGCAAATGCCGACCCAAAAAGGCCTGCCCCTACAATGAGATAGTCGTATTCTTTTTTTATCGCTTGATGATGCATTTGAACTCGTAGTTGGTCTGGTTAATCTGATGCAAATATAACAAAATTATGCTGAATGCATGCTCTTTGAGGGATTTATTTGTTTTTGCAAGAAAATATGTGAAGGAAAATCATGTCAATAAAAGTTTTCTGTTATTTTCCTCTCGCTTGTACCGCGATTTAACTACGTTGAATCGCTCTTGCGCTCGGGAAAAGACATGAAAACAAGTTTTCTGTCATTTTCCTCTCGCATGTACCGCGATAAACCCCTACAATTGATTATCTTTGCACAAAAATCATTGAATATGGAAGATAAAAAAGAAACCTTTATAAGATTGCTCCGCTCCACGGGGAGAGAAGGCATAGAGGAAGTCATTAATTATCTGGAGAAATCTGGTTTTTTCTTGGCTCCCGCATCCACTAAACATCATCTAAGCTATGAGGGTGGTCTGCTGGAGCATTCGCTGAACGTCTACGATATGGCTCTGGCTCTGCGGGGGCCGATTGTAAAGATGAAACCTGAAGTGACCGACAAATTGTCTGATGAGAGCATCATCATCGCTGCGTTGCTCCATGACACCAGCAAGGCCAACATCTACAAGAAGGCCCAGAAATGGAAGAAAGACGAGCAGAACAGGTGGGTGAGCTATGACTCCTACGAGACCGACTATCATCGCATGCCCGTAGGACATGGTGAGAAATCGGTAATCATGTTGCTGAGTTTGGGCCTAAAGATGACTGTAGACGAGATTGTGGCCATCCGTTGGCACATGGGTGCATGGGACCTGGCTTTCCAGAGTTTTGAGGCGAAGAGCAATATCAGCGAGGCTGGCAACCGCTATCCGCTGCTGTCGCTCATTCAGGCCGCCGACAATCTGGCCACGCATATCATGGAACAAGGACAAGAACCAAAGCCCGGACAGGGACAGGACCCCAAAAAGGAGCCGGAATCAAAGCAGCCATGACATTGCCAAAATTCATCATCACCTTGGATGGGCATTTCCGCATGGGAATGGTGAGCCAGCACAAGGACTTGCTGAAACCAGGCGACCAGTGTGTGGGCGGTGGGTATTACTACATCGACTATACCGCCAACCGCATTATCCTCGACCGCTCATCGTATGATTTCGGCCGTCCGAAGTGGCATTACCTCGATAGGCTCATCGTTCCGTCTGCCTACAAGGGTATGCGGCTGGTGTACCTGTACGATGACTATCGTGATGAGTTCTGCGTGAGCGACGAGCTCAGCATCGTTTACGAGGATTGATTCTTATTCGTCAGCACGCTGTCTCACCCGCAACCAAATATGCCTCACAAGCGCACGCCGATGAAGGCACGGGCGCGCCATTTGTTCTGGTTCACTACCACCACATCGTCGTCGAAGACGGAGTTGTTCATCACCAGTGTGGCACCGGCGAAAAAGCGGGGCGAGAAGTTGCGGACAATAGCTACACGCTCGTTGAAAAGCATGTTGAAGCGCATATGCTTCGCCCTCTTGCGTTCTCCGTTCACGGTGAAGTTGTTGCGGTTGTAGACGACGAAGGTGGGGAGCATCGAGAAATGGAGCAGCCATTTCTTGCCGAGCACCCAGTTGTAGCCGTAGCCTCCGCCTATACCCACATGGCCCGTGTAGATGCGCACATCGGGGGCATTGGGGTTTTTCTCTTTCAGTTCGTCGGTGGTCTTGATGCTGCCACCCTGATAACTTAGTCCGGCGAGCCACGAGCCTGCAGAGCGGTGTTGGATGTACGACTGGTTGAAGGCTGCAGGATAGGAAAAGCGGCGATGGTTGAACGAGTAGTATACCGCCACATTGAGCACCTTCATGCTCACGTCGCCCTCTTCCAACCGTTGCGTCCCGCCGCGCTCAATGTCGCCCGAGAGCGTTGAGGCACGTTGGTAGCTGAGGTCTACGCTGATACGGCTGCTATAGTAGTTCAGGTTGAACTCATAGTCCTTGTAGGCTCCGCGAATCTTGGCCGGGTTGAGGGTGACGCCCAAGGCGATACCCCGGTAGATAGCTGCCAGCGAAAGGGTGGTCTTATGGCTGGTCTGGAGGTCGGCCTTCGAGTAGATGTCATTCACCGTACCTTTCGCATGGATGGTGTTACCGGTCTGGTTCAGCCTGAGTTTCAGTGTCACGCGTCCCTCGGGCCTTACCACGTAGTTTGTGTCGTATGATATGTTATAGTATCGGGCGGTGAGCGCACTATCCACCCGCTCCCTAATTTTCCTGTCACGGCTTTGGGCGTTAGCGCTTATCATGGAGATGAGCAGCATAATGGTGACGATAGTCCTCAATGTCTTCAATGTCATATGGTTTTTTAGAATACCTGTCGCTTTGCTTTTAGATTGTTCAGCGCAAAAATAGATAAAATTTCGTGAATGACAGGCACATGAGTGTCGAAAAATCAAGTGCAGGACATAATGGAAGACATATTTTTTATCCTACGGGTTTAAAAATCCGATATAATTATTTAAATTTGCAGTATCAGACCATTTCGCGCTAAACACCACCATTGGAATGAAAGCACCTAAAACCTCAAGAGTGGCGAGCATCGACGCCATTCGTGCCATCACCATGATGCTGATGCTGTTCGTCAACGACATTCCCAGCCTGAAGGGTGTGCCCCACTGGTTATTCCATGCCGCTGCCGATGAGGATATGCTGGGATTTTCCGACACCATTTTCCCGGCCTTCCTCTTCTGTGTGGGAATGTCGGTGCCCTTCGCCATCGACAACCGCCTGAGAAAGGGTGAGTCGCAGTTTGGCGTGCTGGGCCACATCCTTTGGCGCAGTTTCGCCCTCATCGTGATGGGACTGTTCACGCTCAATATCGGCCCGTGCTCTGGCTGCATGTCCTACCTCTCGTTCTCGTTGCTGATGATAGCCGCTTTCTTCCTGATATGGACCGCTTACGATGGCACTGCGTTAAGGGGAAAAACCATCGTGGTGCAACTGCTCAAGACCATCGGCTGGGCGGTGTTGCTGGGTATCATAGTGTGGTGCGACCTCTCTGGCATGCATTTCGAGACCGGATGGTGGGGCATTCTCGGACTCATCGGATGGAGTTACCTCGTCACGGCAATTGCCTACCTGATATGCCGGCGCGACATGAAATGGGTGCTTGTGGCTGCCGTCATCGCCATGATGCTGTGTGTGGTGAACAGCAGCAATCTTATACCGCATGATTGGTTCGCCCGCAACTTGGTGTTGCCGTTCATGCCCGGTGGCTGGTCGGGGCATGCGTTCTGCATGGCCGGTCTGGCTGCATCCATGCTCATGAGGCATTACCGCAGCAAGGAGGCCCACGGCACCCTCGTGCTGGTGTTCCTCGTCATTGGCGTAATGATGTTGGGAGCAGGAATCTGGTCTCATCAATATTGGATTATCTCGAAAATTCAGGGCACACCCACGTGGCTGTTCTATTGCCTGGCCATTTTCTTCCCCCTCACGGCAGCAGCCTATTGGCTGATGGATATCAAAGGACATGTTTCGTGGACATGGCTGATAGCGCCTGCCGGCACTGCCACGCTCACCTGCTACCTGCTACCCTACGTCTGGTATCCCGTTTCCGATGCGCTCGGCCTGCATCTGCCCAATGACTGGTGGTATGGGGTAGGGGGCATCATCATCTCGCTGGCCTATTCGCTCATCATCATCCAGGTGGTGAGGTGGATGAAGCGGGCCGGACTGGTGGTGAGGCTCTAGCACGGACTCTCGACTCTCACGATATTTGAGATTGCAGCCGGCACGAAAAAAGACTTAATAGAAAGACATCATGACACGAAAAGAACAACTGCAGCAAAGCCAGGCCTTGCAAGACGAACTGCGTCGCATGGCCAGCGGCAAGCCTTACGATGCCCATACCCCAGAGATGAGGGCCTGGAGGGCTGAGGTGAAGCTGCTGCTCAAGAAAATCAACATCACCGACTATCAGACTTCGGCCATGTTTGAGGCCATACGCGAACTGCTGCCCAATTCGGCTCCCGATGTCTATGTGGAGCCACCATTCTATTGTGACTACGGCACCCAGATTTTTGCCGAGGAGGGCGTGTATATCAATTTCGGAAGCATCATCCTCGATGGTGGTGGGGTCTACATTGGCCGCAAGACGCTCATCGCCCCCGGCGTACACATCTATACCGCCGAGCATCCCACCGATGCCGATGAGCGCGACAAGTATGAGATGTGCCGGCCGGTGCATATCGGTGAGCGCTGCTGGATAGGTGGCGACGTGACCATCTGTCCGGGGGTGACCATCGGCGACCGAACGGTCATTGGGGCCGGTTCGGTGGTGATACACGATATTCCGGCCGACTGCGTGGCGGTGGGCAACCCTTGCAGAGTCATCAAGCGGGTCAATGGCGAGAAGGCCTGAACTGCAAAAAGTGGAGCGAATGCGATACTTCAAAGAATGTGAAATCAATGACTACATATCCGATTCTTGACGCTCAACTGGGAGTGATTCTATCGTGCGGCACGGCACCGGGCACCACCGCTTGGAACCTGCCGTCGGTGATCTCTTTCGATAAGACCATCTCGGCAGAGAGACTGTTCCGTGCTGTCTGCGACATCTGCAGGTGCCGCAAGGAGTTGCATGTGCAGTTCGTCAGGACGGAGGAGGGTGCCATACGGCAGTATACAGATAACGATATGGAAATTCCTGTGCGTCACACCAAGATGAGTGACAGCCAGGCACAGGAGTATATGAAGCGTGGCTTCGTCAGGCCGTTCCTGCTCTTCAGCCACCAACCGCTCTGCCGGTTCGAGATTGTGGAGACGGAGCGGCGGGTGTTGTTGTTGAGCGACCTTCATCACAGCATTGCCGACGGATTCACTGTGGCCGGCCGGCTCATCGGTTCCGACCTGCCCGACGCCTATGGCGGGAACCCACTCGGTGAGCCAAGGATGACCCTGTTCGACTGGGCCCGGCGCGAACAAGAGGAGATGAAGACACCGGCCTATGCCCGTGCAAAAGAATATTTCCATGCGCTGTTTGCCGAGGCCGAGGTCACACGGCTTGCTGCCGCTGGCGCGCAGGTGGGCGGAGAGGAAATCGTGGAGAAGGTTTCGCTGAGGATGGACGAGGTGGACGAGTGGTGTGCCCGCCATCGGGTGTCGGCCTACCATTTCCTGATGGCGGCTTTCTGCCTGACGCTGAGCAAATTGTCGCATCAGAAGAAAGTGGTGTTCTGCACCCTCAACCATGGCCGGTATGACAAGAAACTGGCCGAGGCCTATGGCATGTTTGTCAATACCGTGCCTTTCATCGCAGAAATCAATCCCCGTGCCACCATCGATGAGCTCATATCACAGGTGAGGAAGCGGTTGGTCGACCACTATCGCCACCGCTCTTATCCTTTCACGCATTTCTGCTCCGACACGGGTCTGGTGCCCACCATCACGTTTGGCTTCCAGAGCAATGGAATATTGGAGCAGACCATCATCCACGGAAAACGATATGAGGGAGCGCAGTTGCTGCGGCCCGATTCGAGAAGCGACCTCAGCGTGATGGTCTACTCATCGGGCGATGAATATGAGATAAGGGTGGAGGCCTGCGATGCCCTCTATGGCAAGGCCGACCTGAGAAGGTTTGGCCAGGCCATGGCGCATTGCGTCTCACACCTGATGAGGAACGGTGACCAGCCGATAGGTGATGCCGACCTCATCGATGATGCCCAGAAAACGGCCATACTGAACCTCTCGGCTGGTGAGCGGCATGACTATTCCTCTCTTCCCACCATCGTCGGCATGTTCGTGCGCCAGGCGGCAGCAACTCCTCATGCAGTGGCCGTCGACGATGCTGCTGAGCGGCTGACGTATAGGGAATTGGAACTCCAGACACGCTCCTTGACCCACGCTTTGGTGGCCGAGGGCGTGAGAAATGGCACGTTTGTGGGCATCGACACCACGCCGTGCACGGGGTTCCTTGTCGCGGCATTGGCTGTGATGCGGGCGGGTGGAGCCTATGTGCCCATCGATGCCCAACTGCCCCCGAAGCGGCGGCAGCATATTCTTGAGGATGCCGGAATACGATTGGTCGTCGATGCGGCCTACGTCAGAAAGCATGCCTCTACCGACGGGGCGTCGCAGCCCATCGACCTGTCATCACCCAGCCACAAGGCATATATGATCTACACCTCGGGCACCAGCGGCATGCCGAAAGGAGTGGTCGTCGGTCATGCCGCACTGTCCAATCTTATCGGCTTTTGTGTCAGGCGCTGGCCGCTCACCCAGCGCAGCCGCATCGCCTGTCATTCCACATTCGCCTTCGATGCTTCGGTCGAGGACTTGTTCCCTGTCTTGTCGGTAGGTGGATGCGTGGTGATCGTTCCCGAGGAGACAAGGACCGATTTCGATGCCCTGGCAGCCTTTATGCAGAAACATCAGATTACGGGAGGATGCCTGGCCACAAGGTTCGGCGTGGCCATGGCCGAGACGCATCTTCTGGATGTGGATTATATCTGTCTGGGTGGCGAGCGGCTCATGTCGAACCCTCGCGTCAGGGGAAGGGTATACAACACCTACGGTCCGACGGAGTTCACCGTCGATGCCACCTATTTCGAACTTGCGAAAGACCGTCGTTACGACCCTGTGCCTATTGGCCGTCCGCTCGACAACTGCCATGCCTTTGTGGTCGATTCCTATGGTTGCCTGCTGCCACAGGGGGCTGTCGGCGAACTGTGGTTGGCCGGACCGCAGGTGGCGGAGGGTTATTGGAATGCTCCGGCGCTGACCGCGGAGAAATTCACCCGCTGCTCGTTCTGCGATGGAACGGTTTTTCATACCGGCGACCTTGCGAGATGGAACGAAGATGGGCTCCTGGAGTATGTGGGGCGTGTAGATCATCTGGTGAAGATTGATGGTGTGCGCATTTCCCTCGACGAGATAGAAGCGTGTCTTCTCGATATTCCAAAGATCGACGAGGCGGCGGTAGTGGCGCGTGAGGTGAACGGAACACCTCAGATTCAGGCCTTCTTCACCTCGAAAGAGCAGGTGGCGGTCAGCGAAATCAAGGAGATACTCAGCGAGTCGTTGCCCCCGCAGATGATTCCCCGGCAATTGGTGCGGCTGGAGAAAATGCCCACCACGGCTTCCGGGAAAATCGACCGCCTCGGTCTGCGTGTCGAAACGGCTGCCCGTGTGGTCGCTCCCTCCAGCGCGTCGGAATGGGTGCTGTGCCAACTGATGGCCAACGTGCTCGGAGCCGAGAGGGTGGGGCCCGACGACGATTTCTTTGCCTGCGGCGGAACGTCGCTCAGTGCCATGCAGA
Source organism: uncultured Prevotellaceae bacterium (assembly GCA_900317305.1). Lineage (GTDB taxonomy): Bacteria > Bacteroidota > Bacteroidia > Bacteroidales > Bacteroidaceae > Prevotella. Next base: position 20,124 of record ONGG01000027.1, read on the forward strand.
TGGTGGCCGAGGCACGGAAATGCGGAATCGCTCTAGCCTATGAAAATATCTTCGCTCACCCCACGCCCAGGGCGCTGAGCGCTTGCGTCGACAATGACGGCCATGCCAGCCTGTATGATACCGGCCATTATGATTACCGTTCCATCAACCAACTTCTGGCATGCGATGCCAGGCGTGGCGGAAGGTCCTTTCCCGATGGCGGGACGCTGTTGCTTACCGGAGCCACGGGATTCCTGGGCGCCCATGTGCTTGCCCGGTTCCTCGGCGCAAAATCGTGGAGGGTGGTCGCCGTGGTGCGTGGACATGACCTTCAGGAGGCTTGGCAACGGTTGAGAGACAGGTGGACCTATTATTTCGGTCCACAACCTCTCGATACTGAAAGGCTCGACGTGGTGTGTGGCGACCTGGCCCAACCATCGTCGTTGGCCGAGCTGGATAAGATTTCGTTCGATGTCGTTGTCAACTGCGCCGCCGATGTGCGCTACTTTGCCCACGACGATCATATTATGCGGGTCAATGCTCAATGGATGGAACATCTCTCGAGGCTGTGCCTTGAGAAAGGGGCACGGTTAGTGCAGGCCTCCACGTTGAGCATAGCCGGTGTGGATGCTTCGGGGGGCATGTCGGCCTTGCCACCCACGGCGCTCTACAGGCATCAGCGGTTCGTCGACCAGTATTCTTACTCCAAATTCCTGGCAGAGCGGACCATTCTTGAACGCATGGCGCACGATGGGCTTCAGGCAAGCATCATCAGGATGGGTTATCTGGCTCCGCGTGCAGGTGATGGGAAAATATCCGCCAACGCCGACGCGAATATGCTGTTCTCGCTGTTGAAGGCGATGAAAGATGTGGGGGCTTGTCCGGAGTCGGCCCGGCGGTTGGAGGTGGTATGGGCGCCTGTCGACGTCGTGGCCGAAGGGGTGTTCCACCATACGGTGGTATGCCCGTCGCGCCCCGTGGTCGATGTGGAGGGAATGGAAAGATGCGGCCTGAAACACCTGGCCGAACGGTTTGCAGGGAAGGAGTTGCCCCTGATGAAGGATGAGGATTTCCGACAGCAGGCCGCTCGCCAATTGAAAACAGGCTTGTGGATGCTCCTGTTCCCCTATCTGAGTAAAGATGCTTAACTCAACTTTGGCCAGTTGTAGGGAGTGCAGATGCTAAAGGACTTTAAGAACTCTATAGCAACAACCAATGAGCCCATCCTGGTGAATCCAGGCTATTGTCTGCACTCCTGCAACTCCTGAACTTCTGAACTTCTGGAGTTGAGCGAATGCGAAACATAAAAAATGAGTATGAGAAAATATGCCTTGTTTTTCGATATTGACGGGACGCTGGTGAGTTTCAATACCCACCAGATTCCACCCTCTACGATTTTGGCTTTGACCCAGGCCAAGGCCAACGGCCATAAGGTGTTCATCGCCACGGGCAGACCGCCGCTGATCATCACCAACCTCGGTGCCATCGAGCACCTGATCGATGGGTATGTGACCATCAATGGCGCGCTGTGCTTCATTGGCGATGAGGTGGTGAGGTGCAGGGAGATTGCTCCCGATGAGGTTCATGTGGTGGTAGGCGATGCCCTGGATAACGACTATGGATTGATTGTGATCGGTGAGAACGACATGGCCGTGCTCGACCCTCATGGTGATGTGAACCGGATATTCGGGCAAGAACTGGCGGTGGAGAATCTCGGTCAGGCAAAGCCGTTGGACATCGTCCTCCAACAGCGTATTCTGCAACTCACGGCATTCTTCACCGCAGATTATGAGCAGGGACTGATGCCGCGCATCCCAGGGTGCATTTCCGGACGGTGGCATCCGGCTTTCACCGACATCACGGCGCAGGATGCCGACAAAGGCAAGGGCATCCTTGCCATGGCTGCCCATCTCGGCCTCGACCCTCATTGCACGATGGCTTTCGGCGATGGCGGCAACGACACCTCCATGATCAAAACGGCTGGTATTGGCGTGGCTATGGGCAATGCGCTCGATGCATTGAAACAAGAGGCCGACTATACCACCACATCGGTCGATGACAACGGCATACGGAATGCGCTCCGCCACTTCCATCTGGTGTAGCCGAAGAGCAGGAATGTTCCACGGCGTTCAAGGGGTTTAGGTTATAGTCAGGAGTTCAGGAGTTCAGGAGTTCAGACAATAGTCCTCCAACCTCAAATCTCAAAACTCAAACCTCAAAACTCAAACCTCAAATCTCAAACCTCAAATCTCAAACCTCAAACCTCAAACCAAATCAATCGTTAATTATCCCTAATAATCAGGGCATTTCAGTATCAGGCCAATTTGTTATGCTTTTTTTGTGTATATTTGCACAAAACCACTAAAGTAAAAGCTTATGGGATTACTGAAAAATATCATCAACCTGGCTGTGAAGACTGCCGTCGAGAGCCTCAACCAGAAAGAGGAGGACAGACCCGTCAGGTCGGCTGCTGCTCCTGAAGAACCCGAACCTGAGAACGTGCCTGTGGAAATCGTTGACTGGTATGGCTATTTCAACGATATCCTTGTCACCGATTTCCCCCAGTATAGCATCAGTATCAATGTTCCTGTCACCGACCTGGTGGGATTCGTGGCCGATGAGTTCCAACTCTACAAGAAACGCCCGCTGCAGACCTACAAGGCAGAGTGGGGGGCTCCTTACTCTTTCGTTCTCTATCAGGACCAAAAGCCTGTTGGCGTGGTGATGCTTGGCTCGGGCCACTGTCACAGTCAGAATGTGAAGTACCTGATTGCCCGGATGTATGCCAAGAAACTAGGGATACCGTATATCGGCTTCTACACACAGTACCCTAACGAAAGGTCGTATGTCATCAATCGCATCAGCGAGTTGATGAAAGTTTAACACCAAACGGAAAAGGGGATGCAATCTTTGCGCCTGCGAAGGACATAGCGGGCCCTTATCATAGTCTTGCAGGCGACTGGGTACCGTACGGTCTCGTGATCCACAAATTGTGGATTCAAACCACTGCCCCTTTTCCTTTTTCCCTTATGCAGAGCATCCTTACCCTACTTTCAGAACAAGGCGTCTGGGAAGAGTTCCTTACCTACCGTCTGCTGAAACACCGTTTCAACTGGCATGAGTTCGATGAGGCCGACACTTATGTCTCTGACGAGTCATACCTCGATGTCGTGAGACGGTGGCAGCAAGGCGAGGGACTGTCGGTGCCCACACGTCATCTGGTCAACAAAATGGGCTCTGGAAAGAAGCGTGTGGTCTACAGTTTCCCTCCCGATGAGACGACCGTGCTGAAGGCCATGGCTTTCCTGCTTTATCGCTACGACGCGCAACTGTCGTCCAACTGCTACTCCTTCCGGCGTGGCGTGAAGGCGAGCGACGCTCTGCGCGATGTGATGCGTGCCGTAGGCAACCGACCGATGTGGGCCTACAAACTCGACATTCACAACTACTTCAATTCCATTTCCATCCCGTTGCTGCTGCCCATCCTCCGCAATGTGCTGGCCAACGACCCTGCTCTCTATGCCTTCTTCGAACGGATGCTCACCGACCGACGGGCAATGAGCAATGGAGAGGTTGTGACCGAGAACCGTGGGGTGATGGCAGGAACACCCACCTCGCCGTTCCTCGCCAATATCTACCTGAGCGAGGTGGATCGGCATTTTGCCGACGCCAGGGTCATCTATGCCCGCTACTCCGACGACATCATCCTCTTCGCGCCCGACAGGGAGACGCTCGACCATCATATCGGCGTATTGACGGCGTATTTGGAGAAATACCAACTCGAGGTCAATCCCGACAAAGTGAGGGTCTACCGGCCCGATGAGCCCTTCGACTTCCTGGGGTTCAAATGTCTGGGCAGTGGCATCGACATTGCCGATGCCACCCGACGGAAGATGAAGGACAAAATCAGGCGCAAGGCTCGCGCGCTGATGCGTTGGCGTAGCAAGAAAGGCATTTCGCCCGAGAAGGCGATGAGGGGCTTCACCAACCATTTCAACAAGGTTTTTTTCGAGGGCGACGATCCCACGTCACTCACTTGGTCGAGGTGGTTTTTCCCCATCATCAACCAGACGGAGGGACTACGTGAAATCGACCACTTCATGCAAGACAACCTCCGCTTCCTGGCCACCGGCAAGCACAATAAAGCCAACTACCGCATCCGGTACGCCCTGTTGAGGCAATGCGGATACCGTAGTCTGGTGCACGAGTTCTACAAAGGCAGGGCTAATGGCTGTTGAGGGCCATCCATTCCATCAGTTCGATGTCCATATCCACCTCGCCTTGTAGCAGATATTGCTGGCGGTCGGATTTCAGTCGGCTGAGTATCTGGGCCGCTTCTTCACGGTTGTCTTCCATCACGAGCGCTACGGCGAAGGCTACGCGCTGCTTGCTGCTCTGGGTGGGGCCATAGGCTTCTACATATTTCCGTATGGTGGGGGTGTAGAGTGCTCGGGCCTCGTCGATGTGGCCCCCTTCAGCGTGCTCCTTATCGGTGCATGTCTTGGCAAGACATACGAAAATCATCTCGCACACCGCCTCCATCCAGAATACCTTGGGCATGACCTTCTGTGCGCCGACAGCCTCGTGCAGCAACTGCCATGCCTCATCCCATTGGTGCAGGTTCTCCAGGCGCGCTACCACCATCATCTGCCAATTGGTTTGTATGCCATCTCCCCAGTCGATGCTGTCGGTCGGGGCAAAGTATTCGGCAGGCAGGTCCTTGGGCTGTACGCCTTCCTGTACGCTCGCATTCGTCCGGAGCATCTGGCACAAGAGTCGTTTGTCCAAAGGCGATTTCTCTAGGTGCAGCAGGTTGTGCCCGTCGTTGCTGATACCGCCAATCTTCAGTGGCAGACCGTTGAGCAGCGCATAGATGAGTCCGATGATGCCCATCATCAGCATCCATGTGCCTGCCCAGGTGGGGAGGTCGTATAGGAAGAAAATCGTCAGCGCCACCACCGACACGAGCAGGTTGGCCAATACACCGCCAAGGTTGTAGAGACGGGTGTCAATCTGGTCAAGAGGACGGTCGGGTGGCGACATGAGGCATTGACCGCCTGTTCCTCCGATGGAAAAACGGCGAAACATCAGTCGGCCGGCCTTCTTGATGAGTGTGAGGCTGAACACACGGAACGACACGAAACGATAGCCAGTGAGCAGGCCTGCTACGAGATGGCCGCCCTCGTGGATGATGATTTGAAGGACGACGGAGACCAACATCCAGAAAACCATCAATCCGATGAGTTCGAACATCTCCAAACCATCAATCGACGATAGTTTGCCGAAATACTCGGAGAAAGTGCCACCACTGAAAACGACGTAAAACACGCCTCCTATCAACAAACCTATGGCGCTGCCCAAAAACAGGCCAAGAAGCATTTTCAGAATCTTCTTCATCTCTCTTTCTAAATAACTATCTTTGAAGCTCAGGAGTTCTGACAATAGTCCGAATTCACCTCATTATGCTCCACGGTGGTTAGTTGGAGTAATGTCTGAACTCCTGTAACTCCTGAACTCCTTTTAATTTGTACTCCTTTTAATGTGATATAGTTGGGCCAATATCATCGGATAAAGTTCATGAATTGCTTTTGCTTCTCGCGGTCGGGGGCTGCGCTGCCACCAGCGTGGATTTTCTCCAGCAGCCAGGCCATGTTGCTCGCAAGGGTGCGCATGGTCTGCATGCCCTCGCTGTCGAGCCGTGCCTGTCCTTTTCCCATACCGTAGGCGATGTTCCAATACTGCGAGGTGACAACGGGCATGTTCATCATCTGGAACATCATGTTCATGGTTTGGAACGCCGTTGTGGCACCGCCACGCCTGCAGATAGCCACGGCAGCTGCCGGTTTGTCTTGCACAAATCTGCCCGCTGAGTAGAACACCCTCTGCATCAGCGACAGTACGCCACCATTAGGCTGGCCGTAGTAGACCGGACTGCCTACAATCAGCGCGTCGGCTTCCGACATTTTCTGGGCCACCGTGTTGCATAGGTCATCGTCGAAAACGCATTCCCCGGCCTGATGACAACCTCCACAGTTGATGCACGAGCGTACAGGTGCCCTGCCTATCTGGATAATCTCTGAGCCTACGCCATGTTTTTCCAACTGTGTTGCGATTTCCTGCAGCGCACAGAACGTGTTGCCGTCGGCACGTGGACTGCCGTTAATCATCAACACCTTCCATTTCCCCTCTGTCTTGACGGTGGATGGCGACTCTTCTCCCACATCGGGTTTTCCGGATGATGCCTGACCCAGCATGGCCGAGACGGGGGCTGCCATGGCCGTACTGGCAGCGGCAATGGCCGTTTTCTTTATAAATTCTCTTCTGTCCATGGTCTTTATATTTAGTTTTATCATTTCTTGCTTGCTCTATCTCTTGTGGTGTTGGTGGCAAGGCCATTCTGCGTGAAACAGTCTGGTGCTCAGATTGCTGCGTTGCTCCTCATAGGTTTTTCTCCATCCTGAAACAGGTGAATGTGTGGCCAACGATCTTTTGGGAGTAGTCCACGGCATAGCCCATGGTCTCATAGAAGTGGATTTTGTTGTCGCGACTTTCCACTACGGCAATCTCATAGCCCAGTTCCTTTGCCCATCGCTCTGCTTCCTGAACCACACGGGTGCCGAGGCCCGCATGGCGATAGTCGGGCAGCACGACGATACGTCCAAGCATCACCCGCTCCGAGTCGATGGCGTAAAGCCGGCAAGTGGCTACAGGCAGATAATCATCAACCGCCACAATGTACTTCGTCTCTGGTGTGTCGTGCTCGTCGAACTCCTCATCAAGTGGAATCTGATGTTTCCTGGCCATCGCCTGTATGCGCACATAATAGGCTCCTGCCTGCTGTGCCGTCTTTGTCGCTCTGATGATTTCCATCCCGTTTCTCTTCAAATGGTATTTTACCGCTGATAAGCGGCCTTTCCTCATTCATGGAAATGCTTCTATCTGTGGGTAAAGATAAGCCTTTTTTACAATGTTCTCTAATAATAACGTGACATTTCTCAATCTATTTCACAAATTTTATCTAAATTTGCATCAGTTCAACGATGCTTGCCGAAATGAAACGGAAAAAGAAGAAAGCGACCACCCTCGATGCCATCAAGGCCATGAGGAAAGGAGGCCGGGAGGCTGAAATGGATATCTTTGGCCCCGGATTCCATTCTTTCAATAGGGTACATCAATCGAAAAAGACCTATACACGAAAGGCTAAACACAAGAAAAACGCGGATCAAGACAGTTGACTTGCTCCAATAGTTAAAGAATTTTGAAAATCTTGCATTATGGCATTAATCAAATGTAGAGAGTGCGGACATGTGATGTCGGACAAGGCTGAAAAATGTCCGATGTGTGGATGCCCAACCTTTCCAGGAAACGCGGGTTACCCAGGGGGAATGAATCCCTCCGGTTCCTATCCGCCGCCTCCCTATGGCGGAAAACCGAACAAGTCTCAAACATGGCTCTATGCGATTATCGGATTGCTCCTGGCCATCATTGTAGCCGGAGGCGGGTATTGGTGGCTCACGCAGAGCAGCAAGCAAAAAACTGGTTCGGCCGAAGGCACTTCGGTCGCTGCTGCTGATCACGTCAAGCCTGATGCTGCAGAACAGCCTGAACGGATGGGGACCGATGAAATGCAGTCGGAAGACTTGAATGGGGCGGAGCCGGTCATCGAAGAGGTTGCTCCTGTGGAGCATCAAGTCGACCCCAAACCGGTATCTAGTGGCGACATGATGGTCTTCTCGGGTAGCATTGGCCCATACCCCATCACGATGCACCTCGCCGATCCCGGCAATATGAGCGAAGGCGAGTTCGTTGGCGAATATTTCTACAATGAGCGGCCCAACTCGGTGTTCTCGCTCATGCTGACCGATTTGGAAACCATCAACATCCACGGGTCAATGAGAATGGTGCTCAAGGAATACAGTCCGCAGGGTAAACACACGGGCACGTTCAACGGGCAGTATGAGGGCCGTGGCCAATTCTATTCGGGCAATTTCACCAACAGCAAAGGGCAGCATTTCTATTTCGAACTCAACTGAGAAGCGCGCTTGTAAGCGCGCGTGACAGATGAGGCTGGAACTAGCAGTAGGGGAGTGTGTCAAAGTGGGCAACCCAATCGGGAATGTCTATTTTGACACACACTCGTTAGGCGCTATTTATTCAAATCCCAGAAAATCCTTCAGACCCTTTTTCTCTTTCAGTTCATCTGGGGTGAATCCATAATGCTTGGCGGCGGCCAGCGTGATGAGTCGTTCGAGAAATTCGTCGTATGAAAGCTCAAACCATTCCGCCGGAATATCCACGCAGATGGTTCCTCCACCTAAGTGGCTGCCTTCATTCCACGCCTCGTCGAGTTCGGCTTCATACGTGCCGTCGTCCTTCTTGTTGATGCAGTACCATGATGCCCATTCCTCCATTCCCTCAATATACCTGCCCTCGTAGTGTGGGGCAGAGTGTGGTAGAGGTGAATAGGCAGAAGTCCCTTTCCTCGCGTCTCTGCGGTAAATGAAGAATTTTTTCTTAAGCATAATCACAAGTCTGGTGTTGCAAAAATAGAAAGAAATGCCGAATTGTTACTATTCTTCGTATGTTTTTTTGCGAAATCCATGATCATGTTGCTGGCATTAAAAGACAGACATACAAGAATGGTATCCATTCTCTCGCTGTTTCACGCTTTTTTCTTTATATTTGCACTTTGAAAAATCAGTAATTATGAAAGTAAAAATACAGACTATGCTGGGCGACATCGTGGTTCGCCTGTATGATGAGACTCCTCTTCATCGTGACAATTTCCTGAAACTGGTAAAAGAAGGCTATTATGATGGAACGCTGTTTCATAGAGTCATCAAGGACTTCATGATTCAGGGTGGCGACCCCGACTCCAAGGGCGCTCCCGCCGGAAAGATGCTGGGCATGGGCGGACCTGAGTACACCATCGAGGCCGAGATCAAGGACAACCTGTTTCATAAGCGTGGCGCTCTGGCCGCTGCCCGTCAGGGCGACCAAGTGAACCCTGAGCGCAGGAGCAGCGGTTCGCAGTTCTATATTGCCTGGGGACAAGTTTACAGTGAGGGACAGCTGCGCCAGTTCTCCAAGCAGTTGCGGATGCAGCGTGTACAGGAGGCCTTCAATGCCCTTGTCGCAGAGCACCGCTCAGAGATTATCCAACTGCGTAAGGACCGCAACCGGGCCGGACTTCAGGAACTGCAGGACCAACTGGCTGCCGAGGCCGAGAAGCGTGTAGGCAATGCCGGCCTTTCCGATGAGCAAATACAGGTTTACTCCACCATCGGGGGTGTTCCGCATCTCGACGGACAGTACACCGTGTTTGGAGAGGTTGAGGATGGTCTTGATATTGTGGAGATGATTCAGGGCACCGCCACGGGCCGCGGCGACCGCCCCGTTGATGATATTGAAATGAGAATCTCAGTGGTGGAGTGATACGTTAGAGGTAGGATTGAGATACACGAGCGAACTGACGGTCACCGAGGCCGCTCCAACTCGTCGACCGTGATTCTGGGCTGCCAGAGAACGACCTCTCCGGCGTAGAGGGTCTTCGGAACGTCGATGAGCCGCTGGTTGGAGGAGCCACGGAAAAGGAGGTCGGGGTCGTGGAGCTTCTCAATATAAGGTCCGTCTACCAACACGTCGATATGCTCCAGCAGTTCTCGCTGGTCTTCGTGGATAAGACTCTCGTAGACGAACCCCGTGAAACACCAGATGTCCTTGTTGGTGTATTCGTGGATGGCCTGTGCCAGTTCGGCAAATCCCGCCGCCTGGTACATCGGGTCGCCTCCCGAGAAGGTGACGTTGGCGAAGGGGTCGGCCATGATCACACGCAACAATTGGGCGGTGGTCATCTCCTTGCCCCCATCGAAGGCCCACGAATGGGGATTATGGCAACCGGGACATTGGTGGTTGCAGCCGGCACAATAGATGGAGGTCCGGAATCCCGGACCGTCCACCATCGTGTCTTCTATGATGTCGAGCACGCGTATCATTCGTCAAACAAGTCCTTGGGACCATGGTCGATATGGGTCACACGGTCGTTGAGCTCAGCGAGTTTTCCGCTGTTCCAACGGTCGGTGGTGCCCACCAGATATCCGGTGATGCGCTGCAACTTGTCGATATTCTTCGAACCACATTTCGGACAGACTTCCAAGTGGTCAATGGCATTCTCATAACCGCAGTCCATACACCGGTTGCGGTTGTGGTTCACCGATCCATATCCCATATCCAGTTGGTCGAGCATGTCGACCACGCTCATGATGACCTGGGGATTGTGGGTGGCGTCGCCGTCGATCTCCACGTAGAAGATATGTCCGCCGCGTGTCAGGTTATGATAGGGAGCCTCCACCTCGGCCTTGTGACGGGCAGAGCATTTGTAATATACGGGCACGTGGTTGGAGTTGGTGTAGTAGTCGCGGTCGGTGACACCGGGAATCACGCCAAACTCCTTGCGGTCTTTCTTGGTGAACTTTCCCGACAGTCCCTCGGCGGGAGTGGCGAGCACCGAGTAGTTGTGGTGATAGCGCTCCGAGAACTCGTTCACCCTGTCGCGCATGTAGGTGATGATTCTCAGACCCAGTTCCTGCGACTCGCTGCTCTCGCCATGGTGCTTGCCCGTAAGGGCCACGAGACATTCGGCCAGACCAATGAAACCGATGCCCAGGGTGCCCTGGTTGATGACGCTCTGCACCGAGTCCATCGGACCCAGTTTGTCGGCTCCTATCCAGAGACTCTTCATCAGCAGCGGGAACTGCCGGGCATAGGCCGTCTTCTGGAATTGGAAACGGTCGTCGAGTTGCTTGGCGGTGAGTTCGAGCATGTGGTCGAGTTTGGCGAAGAACATGCCGATGCGCTTCTCCTGGTCGGCCTCGCCCATACACTCTATGGCCAACTTCACGATGTTGATGGTAGAGAATGAGAGGTTGCCCCGGCCAATGGAGGTCTTTTCGCCGAAGCGGTTCTCGAAGACGCGGGTGCGGCAACCCATGGTGGCCACCTCGTGCAGGTAGCGCTTGGGGTCGTCGGCCTTCCATTCGTCGGTCTGGTTATACGAGGCGTCGAGGTTCAGGAAGTTGGGGAAGAAGCGGCGGGCGGTCACCTTGCAGGCCAGTTGGTAGAGGTCGAAGTTGCGGTCCTCGGGCAGATAGTTCACCCCACGTTTCTTCTTCCATATTTGAATGGGGAAGATGGCGGTCTCGCCATTGCCCACACCCTCGTAGGTGGAGAGCAGTATCTCGCGCATCACGCAGCGGCCCTCGGCCGATGTGTCGGTGCCGTAGTTGATCGACGAGAACACCACCTGGTTGCCACCTCGTGAGTGGATGGTGTTCATGTTGTGGATGAAGGCCTCCATCGCCTGGTGCACACGTCCCACCGTCTTGTTGATGGCGTGCTGCTGGGCGCGCTCCTTGCCGGAGAGTCCGTCGAGGGGCTGCTTGATGTAGTCGATGAGGGGCTCGTCGTAGAGGTCTTTGTAACTCACACCATTCAGGTCTTCCAGGTTCTTCAGTTCCTCGATGTAGGTCATGCGCACGTAGGGTGCCAGGTAGAAGTCGAAAGCGGGAATGGCCTGACCGCCGTGCATCTCGTTCTGGGCACACTCCATCGAGATGCAGGCCAGCACCGAGGCAGTCTCGATGCGGCGTGCCGGGCGCGAGGCACCATGGCCGGCGATGAACCCGCAGGTCAGGATGTTGTCGAGGGGATGTTGCACGCAGGTGAACGACTTGGTGGGGTAGTAGTCCTTGTCGTGGATATGCAGGTAGTTCTTCTCCACGGCCTCGCGGCTCTCTTCCGAGAGCAGGTAGTCGTCGACGAAGGGCTTGGTGGTCTCCGAGGCGAATTTCATCATCATGCCGGCAGGCGTGTCGGCATTCATGTTGGCATTCTCGCGCGTCACATCGTTGTTCTTGATGTTCACGATGTCGAGAAACACGTCGCGCGTCTTCGCCTTGCGGGCAATGGAGCGCTGGTTGCGGTAGGCGATGAACTTCTGGGCCACATCCTTGCGGCTCGACTTCATCAGTTCCAGTTCCACGGCATCCTGAATCTGCTCCACGGTCATCTGGCTGTCGCCTCGCTGGGCGATATGGTCGGTGATTTTATATATGAGTCGCTCATCCTCACCCTTGTCGGTATGAAGCATGGCTTTGCGGATGGCGGCCATGACCTTCTGTTCGTTGAAGCCCACAATGCGCCCGTCGCGTTTTACTACAGTCTGTATCATTATTTTTTAAGCCTTAGTTATTGGGTAATAGCCGAATATTTGTCGAGTTTGCTGATTCGGATTGCAAAGATACTAATTTTTGGGCATACCAATGCCCATCACAGGGGATATTTTTTTGAGTGTTTTGCTTATTTCAGCATCTTCTTGATGGATTTCTCATAGGTGTCTGACAGCAGACTTGCCAGATGGCCGTACATTCGCTGGTACGACTCCTCGGGAGTCCTCTCGCATTGGCATGCCTCCCTGCCGAGCAACCGCTCTGGGGTGGTGAGCAGCGACCATCCGAAACCATATTCGCGGCCATGCTTGTCGACGGGATAGACGAAATCTTCTGTCACGATATGGCACGACATCTGCAGGCGGCTGATGTAGTTGTCGAATCTCGACCGCATTTTCGGCCCCGTGAAACCACAGGCGGCTCTCAGTTCGCGGGCCACCATGCTGCCATGCTCGAGCAAGGTCGACAAGATGCTCTCCTCGATGCTGCCTTCCTCGATGGCAGGGCGGCTGGAGCGACGCCAGTTGTAGAAGTCGGGCCACCATGCCCTGCTGATGAAACCGGCCTTGCTGGCAAAAAACTTGCCGTAGACACACCCGCCTTCTCTCACCACCGAGCCTTTCCATTCCCACAGTGGCCATTCCCATGAGCCGTCGTCGAACTGGGTGTATCTGCACTCTTCGGCCATCAGCGACTCGGCGTTAAAGCCATGGATTCCACTCTCCAAAAGGGGCAGGAATCCTACCTCGCTGATGCAGTCCATCAGTTCTGGACACGTGTGGATGGGTGGCAAGGCACCGGCCTTCCATTGCCTGCTCTTGAAATAATCTGCAAATTGGTTCATCGCTTCTGGGTGTTGATGCTATAGGAATAGGGTGGGGCACTCCTTGGAAAAAGACAGTGCCCCACGAAGAAGAGTTTGAGCGGCTACGGCTGCAACGTGAATCCGAAGACGAGATAGGCTTTCTGTGTGCGGGGATTGCCTGTGATCTGTCCGAAGACGGGTATGCTGAACGTGTCGGTCACGCGGATGTCTTTCGTCGCGCGCAGCGACAGGTCGGTCACCGCAAAGCCGTTCGTGTCGTAGTATGAGGTGGCGTAGGGCACGATTCCTGCCGTGGCTGTCCAGTCGACAGTGGCAAAATGGAATGGGGCGCTCAGTTCCACATACGACGAATAGGCACGTTTGTCGTCGTCGGTAGTGCCGTCGTTGCCGGCAAAATTGGTGTACCATTGAACGGCTACCGGACCAAAGTCGTAGCCGATGTAGCCTTCAAACACGTGGTTGGTGCAGTGGGAGTCGTAGCGGAAATAACGTGCCTCGGGGTCGAGTCCGTCGTTGGTCCAGTAGTCGGTGATACCGATACTCAGTCCACCGATGGTGTAGTCCAGGGTCAGGTCTATCTCTTTCACATCGTCGGGGTTGGTAAGTCCATGACTGCCCCAAGCCGTAAGGCTCAGCCCTTTGTATCCGATGCCCAGGGTGGGCTGAACGGCCGTGCTGCCCAAATCCTGACCACGCCATATATACTGGTTCACGAAGTCGGCACTGATGGTCGCCTCCACTTTCTCCTGCGCCATGGCGGCGACTCCTGCCATCACCGCCAAGGCCAATACTGCTATCTTCTTCATCTCATTGTCTCATGAATTCATGCAAAATATGATCAATCTCAATTGTCGTGCGAACCGAACCGAGCAAGCAGTGAGTGCAGTTTGAACTTGTTCAAGAACTGCCGAGTCGCGTTCGAGGTCGACAAAAGTCAGTGCAGATAAAAGCTTGCTTTCAGTATGCCGAGGCGCAGCCGACAATCAAGCGAAGCTTAAACCTCAAACCTCAAACCTCAAACCTCAAACCTCAAACCTCAAATCTCAAACCTAATTGCCTTCAGGTCCTTGTCGAGCGAACTGTTGCCGTAGAGCAACTCAAACTGTCCGCTCTTGATGCGCATGGTGTTGGTCTCCGTATCGAAGAACTCAAACGCCTTCGGCGAGAGCGTGAGTTGGGCTTCCACAGTTTGTCCGGCTTTCACGTCGACACGCTGGAAGGCCCTCAGCGACTTGATGGGACCATCGGGGTCGGAGAGGTCGCGGATGTAGACCTGCACCACCTCGGTGCCCGCGCGCTTGCCCACATTGGTGACGGGAACGGTCAGCCGGATATCCTTTCCGTTCTTCGACATCTTGGCCTCGCCAATCTCGAACTGCGTGTAGCTCTGACCATAGCCGAAAGCGAACAATGGGTCGTTGAAATAGCGGTAGGTGCGGCCCCGCATCGAATAGTCCTCGAAGTCGGGCAACTGGTTGGACGACTTGTAGAACGTGACGGGCAATTTGCCGCTCGGATTGACATCGCCGAAGAGCACGTCGGCCACAGCCTGTCCGCCTTCCTGCCCGGGATACCAGGCCTGGACGATGGCGTCGCAAGTGGCGGTCTCGGGCAACAGGGCGATGGCCGAGCCAGAGCAGTTGACGTAGATGACGGTTTTTCCGGCATCCTTCAGGGCTTTCAGGAAATTGCGCTGCACCATGGGCAGTTCGATATGGGTGCGGTCGCCTCCCTTGAATCCGTCTATGCTCACAGGCATCTCCTCGCCTTCCAGACCGGCAGAGATGCCACCCACGAAGATCACTTTGTCGATGCCTTTCAACTGGCTGATGATTGCATTATAGTCGATGGGCAGTTCCTTGGCCACATTGATCTTCAGGTTGGCGTTCCAGGTCTTCACAAACTGGAAACGCACCTCTATGCGGTATTCCTTGCCTTTCTCGCCAGCAATCACGGTGCGGGTGGGGGTGGTGCGCCAGGTGTGCTCGGCAAACTTGCGCTCGCCGTTGATATACAACTCGAAATGGCCACAGCCCTCTACGTTCACCACATATTCTCCCGTCTCTTTGGGAGTGAACACCGTCTCATATTTGGCCGAGAAGTCCTCTATCTTCACACCAGGGGCGAAGACGTGCATGCCGGCGGTGGTGACGGCAAGCGGAGTGGTGTAGTACTGGGTGGTCACGGGCTTGCCCGACATCTCGGTGTTGTTCCAGAACGTGCCACGGAGGCCCTTCTTGCCATCGGCAGCACATTGCGAGGCCAGCAGGCAGTCCATCACCTTGTCGTAGGTCAAGTCGCATCCTTGCAGGTAGGTGAGTTTCTTCTGCTTGGTCTTGATGCCGTCGAGGATGGTTATCGTGTGGTTGGGCATGCCGTTGTAGTTGCCCCACATCAGTGGCTTGTCGTCGGCATTGGGACCAATCACGGCTATCTTCTCCTTGTTCTTAGCCAACGGCAGCACGTTGCCTTTGTTCTGCAACAGCACAATCGTCTGGCGGGCCATGTCGAGCGACAACTGGCGATGCTCTTTGCAGTCCATGATTGAATAAGGTATCTTCGACCATTCCACAAGCGAGGGGTCGTCCATCTCGCCCAGGTCGAAACGGCCTTCCAAGAGGCGTATCACATGCTTGTCTACTTCCTGCTCGCTGATCAGTCCGCGGCGAACGGCCTCGGGAATGCTCTGATAGGCATAGCCAAAACCGCACTCCACGTCGGTGCCGGCCAGCGTGGCTTTGGCTGAGGCATGAACGGCGTCGGATGAACTCTTGTGGTTGGCGTAGAAATCGGTTACGGCACCGCAGTCGCTCACCACCAGGTATTTGAATCCCCATTCATCGCGCAGGATTTGCTGCAACAGACGGGAGTTGCCGCAGCAGGGGTCGTCGTCGAGACGCTGGTAGGCGCACATCACCTCGCGCACCTTCGCATCTTGCACCAAGGTCTTGAAGGCGGGCATGTAGGTCTCCCACAGGTCGCGGGCCGAGACGTTGGTCAGGTTGACGGTGTGGCGGCTCCATTCGGGTCCGCTGTGCACGGCATAATGCTTGGCGCAGGCCCAGAGTTTACGGTATTTGGAGTCTTCGGGACCTTGCAGACCACGGACCACCGCACAGCCCATCACACTGGTCAGATAGGGGTCCTCGCCGTAGGTCTCCTGGCCTCTGCCCCAACGCGGGTCGCGGAAGATGTTCACATTGGGCGTCCACACCGACAGACTGTGGAATTTCTCATCCTCACCGCCATTGAGCATGCGGTGGTTGTACTGGGCGCGGAACTCTGTGCTCGTGGCATCGAAAACGCGGTAGAGCAGGTCGGGGTTGAACGACGAGGCCATGCCCACTGGTTCGGGAAACACCGTCACGTTGCCCATGTTGGCAGCGCCATGGAGCGCCTCGCTCCACCAGAAGAACTTGCGGATGCCCAGACGGGGGATTGCCGGACTCTCGTCGAACATCAACTGTGCTTTCTCCTCGATGGTGAGTCTGCTGCACAGGTCCTTGGCCCGCTCTTGGGCACTCAAACTGGGGTCTTGGTAGGGGTAGGGCTGGCCGAAGGCGCTGAGGCCACAAGCCGCCATCAAGATGGCAATGAACAATTGTTTTGTCATATCCAAATTAGTTTTAGGGTTTTCTCGTCTTCGTAAAGGTTGTCCGTGGTCGTAGACATCCGAGAATACAAAAATAGTCATTTTTTTGCTAACTTGGTAGCATTGGCCTCCTATTTTTTTCAAGAAGCGAAAAAAACGAACAAGGGCGTGATTGCTTTTCGTTTTTGCAAAATAATACGTATCTTTGCAGTTGCCGGTCGTTCCAGGTGGCTTTTGCAGTTGGTGGAATGATGGCAGAGCGTTTTATTGAAGCAAGGTTGGACGAAAAAAGAATCGATGGAAATAACCTACAAAGACATTCACGAATTCAGGAAAGAGGACCTGGAAGACTTGTTCCTCTCGGTGGAATGGTCGTCGGGCCATTTCCCTGACAAATTGGTGGTAGCCATGCGGAATTTCAGCACGGTCTACTCGGCTTGGGACGGCAACAAACTGGTGGGTATGGTGTGTGCGATGGACGATGGTATTATGACGGCCTATTTGCATTATATGCTGGTTCGCCCGGAATACCATCAGCAAGGTATCGGACACCGGTTTCTCGAAATGATGAAAAAGCATTATGAGTCGTACCTGCGTATCGCCCTGATTGCTTACAACCAGGAACTGGGCTTCTATGAGTCTTGCGGATTCAAGAGAGCCGAAGACGCAAGTCCAATGTTCATCACCTCACTTTGGACTTGATTCTTTTAGAAGTTCAGGAGTTCAAACAATAGCCCGGATTTCACCACGTTGCGTACAAAGGGTGTTAGTTAGGGTAATGTCTGAACTCCTGAACTTCTGAACTCCTTGATATAAAGTTGAGTTATATCATTTCAGATACTGTGTGAAGAATTCGGCAAGTTTGTCCCAGGGAATCAGATTCTTGGGCTCGCCCTTGCCCGTCGGTTCCGTGTAGCCACCGTCGTAGAGGTCGCAATGCGTGGCACCGGGGATGATGAGCAGTTGCTTGTTCTCGGGATTGGGGTTGGGCTTGCCAACGGTGTTGTAACCCTCGGCCTTGCCCTCTACCATGTATTTGTAGGCGGCCTCGCCGAAATAGCGTGAGTGGGCCTTCTCGCCGTGCATCACAAGGACGGCAGAGCGGATCTCGTTGATGTAGTAGAGGAAACGGCTGTTGGCGTAGGCCTGTGTGCCGATGACGCGCCAACCGTCATTGGAGTTGCCGCTGCGCTCATGATAGCCACGTGGTGTCTTGTAGTAGTCAAAGTAGTCTTTCACAAACTGGGGAGCGTCGTCGGGCAGCGGGTCGACCACACCTCCGGCCATCGCCTTCGGGTCGGAAAGGCGCTGCTGGGCAAGGGCCTCACGGGCGGCATGGCGCGACTCTTCCTTGTCGTCGCTGTCGAAGTAGCCATTGCCGCTGACGCGGGTCATGTCGTACATCGTAGAGGCAACAGTGGCCTTGATGCGCGTGTCGGCAGCGGCGGCATTCAGGGCGATGCCACCCCATCCGCAGATGCCGATGATGCCAATGCGCCCGGCATCCACGTTGTCTTGCTTCGACAGGAAGTCGACAGCGGCCATGAAGTCCTCTGTGTTGATATCGGGCGAGGCCGTACGCCGGGGCTCACCGCTGCTCTCGCCGGTATACGACGGGTCGAAGGCAAGCGCCACGAAACCGCGCTCTGCCATCTGCATGGCATAAAGGCCGCTCGACTGTTCCTTGGTGGCTCCGAACGGGCCGCTCACGGCAATGGCAGCCAGTTTACCCTCGGCAGCCTTTGGGGTGTACAAGTCGGCCGCCAGCGTCAGTCCGTACTGTGTCTCAAACGTCACCTTGCGGTGGTTCACTTTCTCACTCAGCGGGAACACCTTGTCCCACTCCTGTGTCAGGTTCAATGTTGTCATATTCTCTTTGTTTTGATTGTTGTCACTCTTCTGCGTGCAACCCGTCAGTATCCCGAGCAGCACTGGAATCATCAATAATTGTTTCATAATCTCACTTTTTTACCGTTCTTGATGTAGATGCCGTGTGATGGGCTCGATACCTTCTGTCCGTTCAGCGTGTAATACTCCTCCGCATCGTCGGTGCGCTGCATCTGTTGGATGGCGGTGGTGCCATTGGTGAGCGACAGCGTGACGCTGATGTTGCTCTCGCCGGCTTTCAGGAACGTGCGCAACTCATTGTCTGAAAGGCCTTCGATCTTGCCCAGGCGGGTGTAGCTCCACGAGTTGGAGCCGTAGAACATGCAGATGTTGCTGCCGTTGTAGAGTACGACATCGCCAGGCTGGGCGGTCATCTGCTGGTCGCTTGTAGGAAGCGAGAAGCCCAGGGCGCCCCAAATCTCGAAACCGCCGCTGCTGTTGAGCGTCACGGTGACAGGTGCTTGCTGCAACTTCTCCACCAATGCCTGGGTGGCGGCATTGTCCGCGAGCGACATGCTCTGTGTCTGTCCATCAATGGTGATATACATTTTATCTATGGCCTTGATCTCATTGTCTGAAGAACAGCAGCTCATCAGTATGGCTGCCAGGAATAATAGAATCTGTTTCATGTTTCAAAAACTATCTTTTCACACTGTTGCAAAGTTACTCATGTTTTTATTTTTCTGTATTACACAAAATGGCTGATTGTATACCAATTTCGCAGATAATGTTTAATTTGTTTAAAAATACTACCATTTTTAGCCTATTCCTCGTCTTTTTTATACCTTTGCAAAAAGGATTGTTCATTGCAGCCGATATGAAGAAGATTCTGAAAGTTGACAACCCCAACGACTTCGCTCGGTTTGTGGAGGCTCCCGAACTGCACCCGCTGGTGAGTGTCATCCACTACGATGAGGTGTCGCCCTTCCGCCATAGCCTGAACAACTATGGTGTGTATGGGCTCTTCATCCAGCGGCAGTTTCCCAAGATCCTCTCCTACGGCATGAGGACCATGCAGGCGAGCGATGCCTCAATCATTGCCGTGGAGCCAGGACAGTTGGGGGGATTGGAGGACAATGGCGAACGCATCTCGCTGAGCGGATGGGCGCTCTTGTGGTCGCCCGAGTTGCTGCATGGCTCAGAACTGGAACGCCAGATCGACCGCTACCAGTTTTTTTCCTACTTCTTCTCCGACTCGCTGCGGATGGAGCCCGACGAATGGGTCTGCATCACCCAGCTGATCGCCCAGATGCGGCAGGAGATGGAGCGGAACGACGACTCGCCTTCGCTCAGGAGCATCCTGTTGGGATACTTGCGCCTGATACTCGAATACTGCAACCGCGTCTACCTGCGCCAGCTCTCTATGGAGGACAAGGGCAGCAACGACCTGCTGAAGCGTTTTCACAACCTGTTGCAACAGTATTTCCGCGAGAACCGGCAACTGGCTCATGGGCTGCCCACCGTGGCCTACTGCGCCTCAGAGTTGGCCTATTCGCCGCGCTACTTTGGCGATGTCATCCATAAAGCCACGGGCGGAACGGCCATCGGCTATATCCACAATTACGTCATCAACCAGGCCAAGAGCCTGCTGATGAATGGCAACAACATCAGCGAGACCTCGCGCCTGCTCGGCTTCGATTTCCCCCACCATTTCACCCGCTTGTTCAAGAAGGTGACGGGCATCACACCCAGTGAGTTCTTGGGGAAATGACATGCAGACGAGCGCCCCGTGTCATTGCCGTGGGACTGAGTTATGTCATTGGCATTCCGCTCGGCTACGGCCTCGTGGGCATGTGGGTGGGGTTCGCCCTCGACGAGAATGTGCGTGGCGTCATCCTTCTGCGCCGCTGGAGATCAGGAAAGTGGCGTGACAAGGGATTCGTCAGTGAGCACGACATCTGATGCGCCACTTCAATCATATAGAGTATCAACAGTAATCATCCAATAATCATGACACTACAAGAAGCAATCAGGGCCCGTCACAGTGTGAGGGCATACAAGGACCAACCTCTGAGTGAGGATGTGGTCAAGGTGCTCGAAGAGCAGATAGCGGTTCTCAACCGTGATGGCAAACTGCATATACAGCTCATCCGCAACGAGCCAAAGGCTTTTCTGGGCACGATGGCCAAATATGGGAAGTTCAGAAACGTAAGCAACTATCTGGTCATGGCCGGGAAAAAAGCCGATGACCTTGACGAGCGCGTAGGCTACTATGGCGAACTGTTGGTGCTCTTGGCACAGACGCTTGGCTTGAACACCTGCTGGGTGGGGCTGAGCTATTCGAAAGTGCCGGGGACCTACGTGCTCGACGACGGCGAGAAGATAGCCTGCTACATTGCCATCGGCTATGGCGAGACGCAGGGCGCTGGCCATAAGATTAAATCCGTGGAGAAAGTGAGCAACGCCACCGACAGCACACCTTTGTGGTTCAGAAAAGGGGTGGAGGCAGCCCTGCTTGCCCCAACCGCCGTGAATCAGCAGAAATTCTCGTTTGAGTATGCCGGACTGAAAGATAATCGCCACAAAGTGCATGCCAAGAAAGGCTTCTCGCTCATCGGCTATACCCAGATAGACTTGGGAATCGCCAAGTATCATTTTGAGATTGGTGCCGGGAAGGAAAACTTCGATTGGATTTGAAGAATATTGGGGATAGTCTTACATGTCTCAACTTCCACAAGTTGAGAGGAGTTCAGAAGTTCAGACATTACCATGGCAAACAGCCATTGAAACCGACGAGGAGGATTCGGACTATTGCCTGAACTCCTGAACTTCTGCAACTCCTGAACTCCTAAATAACATTAATTCAAGTTTCGCAAGTTCAAACCTATCTGAAAAGAATAAGAGATCATTATCAAAACCGCTTCGCAAGTCTGCCACGACAAGTGGCGGGGTGTTAGCCGGGCGAACAATAGCGGGAGCCGTCGGTAACAAATGAGGCTTTTCGGTGTCGTCTCGGGCGAGGACTGTCTGAGCGGCGAAGCCGCGAGTTCCGCAGGAAAATGCCTGAATATCAATTAAATTTTCAACTTGAGAAAGTCGAATAACATCAACATCAATAACACAAAGAAAGGATAATAGAATGAATTACGATGAATTGTTCGACCGTGCGATGCAGATAGCCATCCGGGCACATATGGGGCAAAAGGATAAGGCCGGCCGTGATTATGTGATGCATCCTATACGGGTGGCAGAGCGGTGCAAAGACCCACGGGCCAAAATCGTGGCCTTGTTGCACGACACCATTGAGGATACTCCGGTTACCGCAGAATATCTACGCGGTGAGGGATTCCCTGAGGAGATTATCCTTGGTGTGCTGTCGGTGACCAAGCGCGACGACGAGGAAGAGTATGACGACTTCGTGGCCAGGGCCGCGGAGAATGCCATCGGCAGGGAGGTGAAGATTGCCGACTTGGAAGACAATATGGATATCCGGCGATTGAAAGAAATAAACGATAAGGATGTGGAACGGCTACGCAAATACCTACGCGCCTGGCAATTCCTCACCAAACTCGGATGAGTGGATGGCACCCTTTGCTAAGGGAGTTTGGAGCTTCTGAATACCAGCCAAGGGATAATTCCTTTCCATTTCGTATGGGGATAGTCGGCAGGATCGCCGATGTCGTGCCTCACGCCTCCCTTGTCGCGGTAGAACCCATAGTCTGCGCCCCCCGTGATGTAGATGGCGTCGATGAAACCATATTCGCGTAGGGCATCGGCAAAGTCCCAAAGCGTTTCCTTGTTTCGGGTGGCGATATAATAGAGTTGGTCGTTGATACGGCCGATGGCACGGCGCTCCACCTTGCCATGCAGGAAGAAATGACTCGGGATGGTGCCATCGCTGACGAGGATGAACTGGCGGAAGAAACTGCCGCCTTGGTCCTGAACGAAATCCTTCACCTTCTCGCTCCTCGAAATGCCAATGACGGTGTTGTCGCCGAGCATGGCCATATAGCCCAGGCGATGGGTGTCGCTTTGCCGCTCCTCGCCATTGACGACAAGCGAGCCGATGTACGTGCTGTCGACTTTGTGGTCAACCGAACGGCAATAGAGATAGACAGAGGTGTCGGCCGTGTCGGGTTCCTCGAACTCGATAGAGGCTTTCAGTCCATGGATGGCATAGAAGTCCATCGCCACACCAAGGATGCTGTCGCTGGTCATCACCACCTTGGGGGCCACCTTTTTCACGAGAAACTGCTGCAGTTTCTCTATGTTCTGCTTTGGAGTGACAGAGACAGGCACACCTATGTTACAATAATAGTTCCATAGGTAATAGCCTGCAAGAACAGCCACCATCAGGCAACCGATGGCTGCGAGGGCAAGGATTCGTTTCAGCCACTTCCGTTTCCTTGAAGGGGCAACGACATTCGTCACAATCTCCTGCGACTGTGGCTGCTCATCACGCTCGATGATGATGATGGGCACTTCCGGTTTCTGCATGTTGATATCACCCATTGTCTACCCCTTTCTCGTTTTCAAGTAATTCCTTCAACTGCTTCAGTGCTTCGCGAGACACACTTACGGGCCTGATGTCGCCCATAATCTGCTGGCCTGAGAATGCCAGTGTCTGCTCGGTGAGATTGATGACATAAATATAGCGCTTGTTGACGATGAGGCTTCTTCCAACTCTGACGAACAGGTTGTCATGAAGTCGTTGGAACACCTCGTCGAAAAAATGAAGTTGGAATGTCATCTTGCGGCTCTTGCCATTGGTCAGAACAAGGTCAGAATAGTTGCCGTCGGCACGGACGTAGACAATCTCGTCCGTGGCGACCCGCACCAATTCGGTGCTTGTAGATATTCTGAGCCATTCCATGCGCAAACTGTTAATATCGCAAATTTACACATTTTTGTTGAAAGAAGCGCAGTTTACACTTTATTTTTTATTTTGTTCGCTGACAAATGACCAAAGCAGCATGGGTTTCTTCTCGTTGTTGATAAGCGTGTAGAGATAGTTCATGCCTCTGGACGAAACCGTGACGCAGCCACTGCAGCTCTGGGCTCTCAAGGGAATGTAACGTTTCCAGCAATGTGTGTCCACCCATCTCGACCCATGAATCATCAGTCCCCTCCCATAAGCGGTCTTGTTGTCAATATCCAGGCCTTTTATGCGAAATCCTCTCTTGTTCTGGATGCCATGCCTTTTGGTCACAAGGAACCTGCCCAAGGTGGAACACTCACTCCCAGGCCGGTTGCTGAACTTGGGACACTCATCGGTACTTCCACCCCCAGGCCCGTGCATGACATAGGTACTTGATATGATCTTCTTCTGATGGTGGTCCCAGACAAAGAGCCTTGGCGTTCCCGATGGGATGCCATAGTCCACAAACAATGTATAGTGATCATTGATGTTATGGTCACGGGCAAAGGCCAACGCCTTCTCGGCCCTTTCCTCAATGGTTTTATACTCCCTGTGGTCGGGCCATAACGGCAGGGCATAGTAATTCCAAGCCCATGTTAGACCGCAAGCCGCCAAGACTAGGATCACTGCTATAATCAGCCATTTACAAATCTTACGTAGTCTCATCATTCTTTATCTTTTGATACCGCTGCGAAAAACAAAATCGAAACACACAACAGTATGATTTCTGCATAGACCATATTCTTAAAATACAATTGAAGTTTCACATTCGCTCTAATTTTTGAAGTGTAGGAGTAGGACCTGGTTGCCACCGATGCTTTCATATTCCCAAGGCGTGCAAGTGTCACCTGTTATTCTGTCTTTGTAGTACATGTTGGTCTTGTCTCCAAACAATACCCATACTCCAATAGCCACCACCCAAAAGACGATCAGCAACAACGCCCATAAAATCATTTTACCCTTTTTCATATTTGCTCCGCTTATTGTTTACATGGTAAAAGTACGGCGATTTTCCCCATATACATAATAAAATGGAGCCCGTTGTACGAACTCCCCTGATTATTGTATCAAATTCATTGAAATTATTTCCTTCGTTTTCGATGTATTCTACTACAGAGTCAAAATGTTTTGCTATATTTGCATTCGAAAGGGATGCACCAGCGCACAATACAGTAGTCGCAGGCGGGCAGACAACTCCTTTCCATTTGCTAAACTTCAATAATAATTTTAATATCATGAAGAAAATCTATAAAGCTCACATCCTCTTTACGAAGGAGCGTAGTCATTTCGAAGTATTTGAGAACGGATACGTAGCCGTGGGTGCCGATGGACGGGTGATAGGAGTGGCGGCCGACTTGGCGTCGTTGGACAGTGAGGACGCCGAGGTCGTGGATTTTGGCGACCGTTTGCTGATACCGGCTATGAACGATATGCACGTGCATGCCCCACAGGTGCGCAACCAGGGCGTGGCAATGGATCTGGAGTTGCTGCCGTGGCTGCAGAACTACACTTTCCCGGAGGAATCGAAGTATGCCGACATTCATTACGCCGAGAGCATGTATCGCCGCTTCCTGCATACGCAGTGGCTTTTTGGCACGATGCGCAGTTGCGTTTTCGGCACCGTCCATACCGAAAGTACCCGCCTGCTGATGAAACTCTATCAGGAAGCCGGCATGGGTGCCTTGGTAGGCAAGGTGGCCATGAACCGCCACTGTCCTGAGGCGCTCAGCGAAGACGTGGAGGCTGCCGTCGAGGGAAATGAGCGGCTGATTGCGGAATTCAACCACCCCGATGCGCTGGTTCGCCCCATCATCACGCCGCGTTTCGTGCCGTCGTGCTCGCCAGAGTTGCTGAGCGCCTGTGGCGAACTGGCCAACAAGTACAACCTGCCCGTGCAGTCGCACCTTTCGGAGAACACGTCGGAGATTGCCTGGGTGGCAGAACTGGAGCCTGAAAGCAAGAGTTATGGCGATGCCTACAACCGCTATGGACTCTTCGGACAGACGCCCACCATCATGGCTCACTGTGTGTGGACCGAAGGCGTGGAACTGGAACTGATGAAGCACAACAATGTGATGGTGGCCCACTGCCCCACGTCGAACTATAACTTGGCGTCGGGCATGGCGCCCGTCCGCACCTTCCTTGACGAGGGGTTGCGTGTAGGCTTGGGCAGCGACATCAGTGGCGGCCACGACCTGAACATGTTCCGCATGTTGGTTTATGCCATCCAGGTCAGCAAGATGCACTACCAAAGCAATCACGAAAAGCATTTCCTTACCTTGCCCGAGGTGTTCTGGATAGCCACCAAGTCGGCAGGCAGCTTCTTTGGCAAGGTGGGCAGCTTCGAACCAGGCTATGAGTTCGACGCACTGGTCATCGACGACGCTGTGCTCAACTTCGACAACTACACCCTGCTGGAACGTCTGGAGCGATACATCTACCTCGGCGACGACCGCCAGATAGAGCACCGCTTCTGCCGTGGAAAATTGATAGAGGAGCCGAAGGTGGTTTGAGGTTGGAGGTTTGAGATTTAAGCTTCGCTTGATTGTCGGCGGTGCCTCGGCAATTAGAATTGAGATTTGAGATTTGAGGTTTGAGGTTTAAGGTTTAAGTTCGTTTGATTGTCGGCGGTGCCTCGGCAATTAGAATTGAGATTTGAGATTTGAGGATTGAGGTTGGAGGACTATTGTCTGAACTCCTGAACTCCTGAACTTCTGAACTCCTGAAAAAGACTATTGTCTGAACTCCTGAACTTCTGAACTCCTGAACTCCTGCTCTCTTTGAACTCCTTCGCTCTTTGACCTCCTGAAAAATCAAGATACCATCCATAGCGGGTCGTCCTGGAACTTGGCCCACATTTCTTGTAACTGTTGTTTACAGTCCATGATCAGTTGGTGGCTTTCATTGAGGTTGCCCGGCTCCAGCTGCGCCTTCTCGATGTAGTCAAGCAGATTGTAGCAAATGGTGTACTGGCCAGCAGCCAGGATGGCCTCGGGCACACCCTGCTCCTTGTCGCTCTCTGTGAACCAAAGCGTCGTGGCCATATTGGCTGCTTTGGTGCTGTTCGCTTGTATGGCCTCCGACGGCCTGAGGTAATCGGGCAGTGTGCCATTCTTTGACCTTAACGACCATTTCTCGCCGTCTCTCAATTCATAAATGGTATTGGTAATCTTCCGGTTCAGCCATTCGTCATCATCATACAGGGTGGCATAGTTCATCTTGCGAATGGTTTTCAAAAACACCGACGAACTCATCTGTATGATGGAGTTGGCACGATTCATCAGCATCGACTCAATGTCGGCAAAAGAAAAGTGGTTGAGATACGATGCGTTCTTCCCGATGATTGTCTTCGAGATCAGTTTCAATATCTTGTTGTTCGCCAAATGAAAACCAATGAGGCCCAACGCTCCCAATGCCCATACTATGGCCATGGCACCTATAAAATACTGATTGTGGGTGAGGAAAGCGATAACCAGCAGTAGCGAGATGACCAATTCTGCATACAGGGTGTATCGCTTCAGTTTGGCAATGGTCAGTCGGCCTATGCCTTCGGGCAACTTTTGCTTATTGGGAGAATAACCCTTCAGGTATGGACTGGCCACATCCGATACAATCACCAGTTCCAATGCCTTGTCGGTCCTGTCTTTCTCACTCTTGCGTATGCGTTCTTCTGCCAAGAGTATGGGTTCTATTCCCTGATTGTCGACAATCCCTCCGTCCATAATACCAAAACTGTCGATCTTGGTAGCATTGTCTTTTTGGGATACCTTGAAATCGTCGGGAAACACCATCGGCTCAAATCCACTCGGGAAGCACGATGAGCATGCAAGAGCTTCTCCCAATGTGATTTGCCTTGCGATGTCTTGCCCCAATCGATGCTCATTGTTCCCGAATATTCCGAATGCCGACCTGGTTTTTTCGGTCATGCGTGTCTCGGTAACCTGAAACCTGAATGGCAGTCCGTTGCTGAAGTCTGTCGCATTAGCCGAGAAATGCTTCACCGGAATGTCGTCGACACGGTCCATGAGGTCGCCCATCACGGCTCCGTTAAACAATTTCTCATCATAGATGCTTGCCATCAGCTTGATCAATGACGTTCCATTGTCGGTCCGTCCCTTCTCTATGTTGGCAAAGGCATCCTCAACCAGGTCCTCATGATAGAGAAAGTCGTACAGATTCTTTATCATGCCGTCTACCTCTTCTTTCTTGGCCAAGGCAAGCATGTATCTGAGTCCGGTGATTGTGCCTCCTGAGACAGTCGACATGACCGACACACAATCCAGCAATGTCTTTTCCTTGCCGACATGAATGCTGTTCAGAAACGAGAGCGTGCCCAAATGAAATGTTGCCGCTCTGTATCCACCTCCCGACAAAGAGAGTCCAAGATTTAAATTTGCCATACGAAAACCATTATTAATGATTGCCAAAGATACGATTAAGTGAGCGAAATGCCAAATAAATTTGAGCATATCCGAGCGTGAGTATCTTCGACGAATGTCAAAGATACGATTAAGTGAGCGAAATGCCAAATAAATTTGAGCATATCCGAGCGTGAGTATCTTCGACGTATGTCAAAGATAGTGCAAGGTGGGCGAAATACAAAATAAATCGAATCTTTTTTATTCGAACTTTCTCACAAGAATGCCACAAAGAGGTCGCTCCGCTCAAAATCGAAGAAAAATCTTCTTCAAAATTTGGAAAAATCCGAATAGAATCTCACAGGGTTATAATCTTGAATGATTTTTCCAAAGTTCTTTTCAGATTTTGAGCGTAGCGACCAAATCATCAGTCTATTCAGCATATTCCGTAGTTTTATTTATCATCCATTCATGTCTATTCATGGCCATTATAATAAATCAAAAACCGCTGACGCTAGTGAAAAAGGCATACTAACCGCTCTCGCTTAGGAAAAAGGCCGCAAGGGCCAAATTAAAAAGGTGAAAAAAGGCCACATACTATCTTGAAAGATTTTCTCAAAGATTATGTAAGATTTTGAGCGTAGCGACCAAATCATCAGCCTATTCAGCACATTCCGTAGTTTTATTTATCATCCATTCATGGCTATTCATGTCCATTATAATAAATCAAAAACCGCTGACGCTTAAGAAAAAGGCACACTAACCGCTCTCGCTTAGGAAAAAGGCCGCAAGGGCCTAATAAAAAAGGTAAACCTAAATTCCGCAGCACTTTAGTTTCATAATCTTTATAAGTTCCTGAGCAACAAAAAGTTGCTCAGGATTTTGTCATGTCATGTTTTTCACTTATCTTAGTGCTGCATTTCAAGACGGGCAAAAATCATTAATGACATGGTAAAGGTAAGCAAAAAAACTGAGAAAATAACCGCTTTTGGTGGAATATATTTCGTTTTGGACAAATTTGACAGCATTCTCTCCTCTGTAATAGACTCCCATCAGGGACTTCGCAGTAAGCTGGTAGGCTACCAGTACAGCGAGATAATACGTGCCGTCTTCTCCGTTTTCTACTGTGGCGGCGGCTGCATGGAAGACCTCAACCTGTATCTCAAAGACGTGCTTACCGAGCGTCCGCATACGCGTGTCCCAAGTGCAGACACAGTGCTGCGCGGCATAGAGGAACTGGCAACGGAGAACATATCATATACGGCGGAGAAGACCGGCAACGCCTATGACTTCAACACGGCGGAGAAACTGAACCAGCTGCTCATCAAGCTGCTGCTGGCCACAGGGCAGCTTACGGAGGGAGGCGAGTACGACGTTGACTTCGACCACCAGTTCCTTGAGGCAGAGAAGTACGACAGCAAGCGCACCTACAAGGGCTTTGACGGCGAGTACACTTACCGCTGTATATTGACCAACGACTGGGACATGACAGACGAGGACATCATACGGCACTACAACAAGCGAGGATCGGCAGAACAGGTGTTCGACCGCCAGAACAACGACTTCGGATGGGCGCACCTGCCAAAGTCGTTCATGAACCAGAACACCGTTTTCCTGCTCTTCACCGCCATGGCTGCCAACTTCTACCGGTACATCGTGGCAATGCCGCTCATGGCAGTCCTCTTTGGTATCAAGGCCACAGACAGGGTCAAGAGCGTCCTGTTCAGGCTCATCGCCGTTCCTGCCAAGTGGGTCAGAACGGCAAGACAATACAAACTCAACATCTACTCCGACAAACCATACGACCTTATTTGGGAACACGGGTAATCCAACATCCTTCGTTGATGATTCGGTCTATGCCTCTCGACCTTACGGGGTAAGGGGAATCTGGCTCATGGCTGGTCGGATTACACGCTTGTATCGCGAAAACAAACAGACATATCTCTAACAACGGCAAAATTAGACCATTGAAAAATTTCCGAGTTTTTCACTAATTTGTACCCATAAATCATAAAGTACGTTAAATCAGTGTATTCTGATTTTGCCATTTAATTTATTTTAGGTACATTTGTAC
>ONGG01000029.1 GCA_900317305.1 uncultured Prevotellaceae bacterium
AAGAAGCGGCGCGCCGAGGATGCAGCAAGGAGCATGGCACTGGAGATGGCTCTCGACAAGCTCACCCTCAAAACCTCCGAGCATGTGGCCGCCAAACAGGGTGAGATCAACCAGCTCATAGACAGAATCAGGGATATGAAGACCGCCACCGAGAGTGAGCGCCAGGCTATGCAAAACGAGATTGACACGCTCAAGAAGCAGATAGCCCTGCTCTCGAGCGCCAGCATGAGGGATGCTTCCCTCCCGCGTGAGGTTGTGGAGCAGCAAGAGCGGTTCCGCTCCTTCAGCCAAGAAGGGAGGACACCCGAGGACGGGGACTGGAGGATGCTGGAGGACGCGCTCAAGGATGCTTTCCCGAGACTGTTTGAAGTGTTGTCGAAGGGCCTGCATCTGAGTATGATGGAGGAGCGGGTGTGCTGGCTCACGAAACTCGGGCTCAAGCCCAGCCAAACGGCCAGGCTGGTGGGTAGGAGCGCGCAGGCCATCACCAGCATCAGGTCGAGACTATACCGGAAAATCTTCTGCGAGGAGGGCTCGCCAGAGGATTTCGACCGGTTCATACATGACCTCTGACCACCAGCATCAGGTCGAGACTATACCGGAAAATCTTCTGCGAGGAGGGCTCGCCAGAGGATTTCGACCGGTTCATACATGACCTCTGACGCTGTCATAATATACTTCCGCTACCATCGGGCTTCTGGCGATGTGTTGATTTGACGTAATCGCGGAGACGCTTACGAAAGCCGGGAACGACTCCTTATGGCGCCTTTTGTTTTGGTGGGGCAAAAGTGGGGCATTTGAACAAATATAAAATCGCAAGTGCTTGATTTTTATACACTTGCGATTATTAAAAGTAACTCCGTTGGGATTGGTTTCGCCCATCCCTTACCCTGCCACGGGCTAGTCTGACAAAAAGGAAAGTGCCATGTCTTGAAAGCAAGCTTTCATCCATGGTACTTTCCTTTTCGTGACTCCGTTGGGATTGGCTTCGCCCATCCCTTTCCCTGCCACGGGCCAGTCTGACAAAAAGGAAAGTGCCATGTCTTGAAAGCAAGCTTTCATCCATGGCACTCCTCTTTTTGTGACTCCGCAGGGATTGGCTTCGCCCATCCCTTACCCTGCCACGGGCTAGTCTGACAAAAAAAAGAAAAGACTCATCGTTTGAAAACAAGTTTTCAACTCAGGGTCTTTTCTTTTTTTTGTGACTCCGCAGGGATTCAAACCCTGGACCTTCAGAACCGGAATCTGACGCTCTATTCAGCTAAGCTACGGAGCCTTTATCAATAGCGAGTGCAAAAATATAAAAAATATGCGAAACCAACAAATACTCGTTCGGAAAAGTTAACTTGGTCATATCTTTATTACTGATAGTATTCTGTGCCTTATTTGCTTTATTTTAATTCGAAAATGTGTAATAAACTTGTCAAAATGTCACAAAAAACCAAAAATTACTGACTTTTTGCGATATTTTCGCACAAAAATTCTTTAGTCATCATAAAAATTTATACCTTTGTCGCCACAAAAACAACCAGGTAAAAAGAAATGAGCAAACTGATAAGACCCTCACGCTACACGGCGCTTCTAGGTATGCGCCAGACAGAGCAGGGCATCAAACTGATCAAGGATTTCTTCCAGCAAAACCTCAGTACCGAATTAAGACTCCACCGTGTCACGGCACCGCTCTTCGTGCTCAAAGGTCTCGGCATCAACGACGACCTCAACGGTGTGGAGCGTCCCGTCACCTTCCCCATCAAGGACCTTGGCGACGCCAATGCCGAGGTGGTGCATTCGCTGGCCAAATGGAAAAGGCTCACGCTGGCAGAATATGAGATAGAGCCTGGATATGGCGTGTATACTGATATGAATGCCATCAGGGCCGACGAGGAACTCGACAATATCCACTCGCTCTATGTCGACCAGTGGGACTGGGAGGCTGTCATCAACAAGGAAGACCGTACGGTGGCTTACCTGAAAGATGTGGTGCGCCGGATATATTGCGCTATACGCCGCACTGAATACCTTGTCTGCGAGACCTACCCGCAGATCAAGCCCTTCCTGCCCGAAACCATTCACTTCGTGCACAGCGAGGAACTCTTGCAGATGTATCCACATCTCACACCGAAAGAGCGCGAGGATGAGATATGCAAGAAATATGGGGCTGTGTTCCTCATTGGAATAGGAGGAAAACTCTCTAACGGAGAGCCTCACGACGGACGCGCGCCCGACTACGACGACTGGTCGACCATAGCCGAGGACGGCAGACCCGGACTCAATGGCGATATCCTCATCTGGTATCCCGTGCTCGAAAGGTCGCTCGAAATCTCGTCGATGGGCATACGTGTCGACAAGGAATCACTGCTCAGACAGCTCGAAATCTCGGGCAAGCAGGAACGGCGCGAACTCTTCTTCCACCGTCAGTTGCTCGAGGGAAATCTCCCCCTGAGCATCGGCGGGGGCATAGGGCAGAGCCGACTCTGCATGATGCTCTTGCAAAAGGCACATATCGGCGAGATACAAGCCAGTATATGGCCTGAGGATATGCTCAAGGAATGCGCCAAGCTGGGCATGCCACTAATCTGAAATATAGGGAAAAGCCTGAGCGTGCCTAGGCCAGCTCTAAATCGAGCGCCGTGCGCAATTGCTCCAGGGCATGGTTCTCCTTGCGGAGCTTATCGAAAAGCTCGCGTTTCGACAATATCGGTTTCACCTCCTCAGCCTTAGCAAGGCGGGTGCTGAAATCGATATTGCCGTTATGGAGGGCCATGGCCATTGTCTTGCGGATGCGGTTCTTGATGAGGTTCACCTGGTCGAGCAGGCCCTGGTTGTTCACCACCAACTCGATATTGGGATAGTTGGTGATCTGGGGCGAGATATGCTTCAGTCGGGCGGCAAGGCCAGCCATATCCTGGGGCATGCGGTTGCACATGGCCAGCCACTCGCGCGAGAGGTCGGACTGGCTGAACTGGGTCTCCTCGTCCTTGTTGGTCACCTCTGGCTCATTGATGGCCTTCTTGGCCTGGCCAGCCGTCTTCAGACTCTTGAACGACACCGAGTAATCGCCCATCCGCTTATGGGCGGTGGCAGCAGCGGCTGCCGGTGCGGTGGCTGCCGGTGCCGACTCTTGATTCACTCTTTGCTCAGGGCGTGTGGCAGCTTCTCCGGCAAGGGCCACCTGGGCATGCCTGCGTGCCGGATGTTCAGTCGCGGCCACCTGCGGAGCCGACTGTTGCTGACTGAGCGCTACCAATTTGTTGAACAGGGATTTTAGACTCTTGTAGGGGCGACGCCCCCCTCCGGGCACATCGTCGGCCTGGGTCTCCTGGGCTATCTCGATGAGGGTGAGCTCCACAAGCAGGCGCTTGTTGCTGCTCTCACGGTAGTGGATGTCGCACTCGTTGCAGTAGCGAAGGGCCTGATACAGGAATTTGGCGGGACATTTCGCTGCCTGTGCCTTGTATTTCTCGCGCACACGTTCGCTCACCTCAAGCAGGGGCAGCGTGGCGGTGTCCTTCGCCATCATCACGTTGCGCAGGTGATGAGCAAGGCCGTTGACCAGCTGTCCGCCATCAAAGCCATTGTTGATGATGGTGTTGAGCAACACCATGATGTCGGCCACCTTGTTCTCCAGACTCAGGTCCACAATCCTGAAGAACTGGTCGTTGTCGAGCACGTTCAGGTTCTCCATCACCTTGTCGTAGGTCAGGTTGCCATGGCAGAACACTGCCGACTGGTCGAAGATCGACAGGGCATCGCGCATGCCGCCATCAGCCTTCTCGGCAATGAGGTTCAGCGCCTCCTCCTCGTAGGTGATGCCCTCCTTGCCGGCCACCATCTTCAGGTGGTTCACGATATGGGGCACGTCCATGCGGTCGAAGTCGTAAATCTGGCAACGCGAGATGATGGTGGGCAGAATCTTGTGCTTCTCGGTGGTGGCGAGAATGAAAATCACATACGATGGCGGCTCCTCAAGGGTCTTGAGGAAGGCATTGAAAGCCTGGGTGGAGAGCATGTGCACCTCGTCGATGATAAACACCTTGTAACGTCCCAGCTGGGGAGGCACACGGGTCTGCTCCATCAGCACTTTGATATTCTCTACTGAGTTGTTGCTCGCGGCGTCGAGCTCAAAAATGTTGAGCGAGCGCTGCTCGTTGAAGGCCTTGCAACTCTCGCACTCGTTACAGGCTTCGCCATCGGCGGTGGGGTGCTCGCAATTGATGGTCTTGGCAAAAATGCGGGCACAGGTGGTCTTGCCCACACCGCGCGGTCCGCAGAACAAGAAGGCATGGGCCAACTTGCCGCTAAGCACCGCGTTTTTCAGCGTCGTGGTGAGCGACTCCTGGCCTACAACCGAGTCGAACGTCATCGGACGGTATTTGCGGGCTGATACAATGTATTCCATGATAAATGTGATTGAATATTCTAATGCTGTAAGGAGTGGGGAGCCACAGATGGCAGGCTGCTTCTCCCCACTGCAGCAAAGGTACGAATAAGTGAGCGAAGCGCCAAATATCTTTGACCTTTTTCTTGAAAGAATATGTGGCGGGATTTGAAAGATACACCTGGAATGAGCACAAAAACATGTTGAAATGGCAAAAAACCAAATAATTCCAATTCTTTTCTCTATTTTTTTGCGAAATCACCAAAATATACTATCTTTGCAATAATATATAGACTCAACTTTCGCAAGTTGAGAGGAGTTCAGAAGTTACAGAAGTTCAGGAGTTCAGACATCACCACAGCAAACAACCTTTGAGCCTAACGAGGTGAATTCGGGCTATTGTCTGAACTCCTGCAACTCCTGAACTCCTGAACTACAAGAAGTTGAGCGAATGCGAAACTTAAAAATATATTGATATGGAAATTATGAGAAATTTTAGATACTTGATTACTTGTCTGTTGCTGATGATGGCCATCATTGTGTCGGCTCAGACCACCAATATCCGGACCCAGCACAAGGTGGAGAAAAGCGAGACCATCTTCGGAATCGCCAAGAAGTATGGCGTGACGATCGAAGACCTCATCAACGTCAATCCTGAGATGAAGAAACAAGGATATGAACTGAAAAGGGGCGACACCCTCAATATTCCTTATCCTAAGAGCAAAGACTCCCAGGCCACCAATACCCCGGCTTCCACCAACCAGCCCGCCCCTCAGCCTCAGCAGCAAGCCAAGCCGCAGACCACCACTTCCACACAACCCACCACCACCACGGTCTTTGGAAGAAAGAACGTGAAAGTGGGCGTGATGCTGCCTTTGCACGACAACGACGGCGACGGCAGGAGAATGGTGGAGTATTATCGTGGACTGCTCCTTGGCGTTGACAGGGTGAAGAAAGACGGCATCACCGTAGAGATGCAGGCATGGAACGTGCCCATCGATGCCGATATCACCAACACACTGAAAGAGCAGGGCGCCGCCGACTGCGACATCATCTTCGGTCCGCTCTATACCAAAATGGTGAAGCCGTTGGCCGATTTCTGTGCCAAGAACAACACCATGATGGTCATTCCCTTCTCTATCTCGGGAAACGACGTGGAGAACTACTCCAATATCTTCCAGGTATACCAGTCGCCCGAAGATTTCGACCAGCAGACCATCAAGAACTTCATCCAGTGGTTCAACAACTACCACGTGGTGATCATCGACTGCGAGGACGAGAATAGCGGAAAGGGCGGGTTCACCTCCAAACTCAGGGCACAACTCGACAATTATGCCATCAAGTACTCGCTTACCAGTCTGAAAACCAATGAGAAAAGTTTTGCCAAGGCGTTCAGCCTCTCACAGCAGAACGTGGTCATTCTCAATACCGAGCACTCCCCGTCGCTCAACACCACGCTGGCCAAACTGAATGTGCTCACACAGAAGAATGCCGACATCGCCGTCTCGCTCTTCGGCTACAAAGAGTGGCTCATGTATACCAAGGTCTATCTCGATTATTATTACAAATACGATGTGTATATCCCTACCTATTTCTATTATAACGAGAATTCGGCCGACACGAAATGGGTGGAGCGCAACTACCGCAATTGGTTCGAGAAAGATATGAATGCCGAGGCATTGCCCAGGTTTGCCCTCACCGGTTTCGACCACGCATGCTTCTTCATCGGCGGTTTCAGCCAGTTTGGCAGCGGATTCAACGGCGGAAAGGGACAGATGACCTATAAACCCGTGCAGACACCGTTGCGGTTCAGAAGCGCTGGAAAAGGACATAAGAATGTCAACTTCATGTTCGTACACTATAAACCCGACCGCACCATAGAGTCGGTGAACTACTAGCCCATGCCCGGAATGATGACCCATACGAAAATGATGCTCGTGGCCATGCTCCTCGCTATTCTACCCGCGAGGATGGCGGCACAGGTGGGCGACTACCGCAACGACTTCTCCCTGGGAGGAGGAATGGGCGTGGCGTTCAACTCCATTGGATTCACGCCTCGCGTGTCGCAGGGAATGCATGTGGGACCGATGGCGGGCGTCGCTGCCAGGTATGTGTGCGAGAAATACTACAGCATGATATGCTCGGTGGTGGCCGAAGTCAACTACACCTCGCTGGGATGGAAGGAGAACATCCTCGATTCCTACGACCAGCAGGTGATTAACAACTCTACCGGAAAGCCAGAGGAATATAGCCGTACCATCGGATACCTGCAAGTGCCGCTCTTCGCCCATCTCGCATGGGGAAGGGAGAAAAGTGGGTTTAACTTCTTCTTCCAGGCCGGACCACAGTTCGGGCTCATGCTGGGCGAGTCGACTTCCACCAACTTCTCCTTCGCGGATGCCAACATCGAGGCGCGGTCGAACAAGGTCATCGCCCAAGACACGATGAGCGTGGAGCGCAAGTTCGACTACGGCATCGCCGGTGGCATCGGACTGGAGTATTCCATACCCCGCCTGGGGCATTTCTTGCTCGAGGGGCGCTACTACTACGGACTGGGCAATATCTACAACGCCTCGAAGCGCGACTATTTCGGAAAGTCCAACCATTCCACCATCATGATCAAACTCACCTATCTTACCGATATGTTCGGCAAGAAATGATAGCTGCTCCATTCCTGCTAAAGGGCTGAAGGCAGAAAACAAGGCAAATAACCATTAATTCGACTATGACGATGAAAACCACGACCAAGACCCTGCTGCTGATGGCTGTGCTCTCGTGCTGCGTCCAGGTTTCCTGGGGGCAGACCAAGAAAATGCTTGAACTGATCAACCGCAGGGGTAATTATTTCCCCATGCTGCAATGGCTCGAGGATGAGAGGCATGCCGAGGGATATCTCAGTCAGATGCATGACTTCAGTCCCCAGAGTTTGCGGAAGACGCTCGAGGCCGTTCAGGAAGAGCGCAAGGACGCCCAGGCCATCCTCACCGCCAGGGAGGAAATTCTCGGAGCGAAACTTGTAGGCAAGTTAGACCACAAGCCCAAGCAGAAAGACCTCGAGAAGCAAGTCGAGATATTGAAGGAACGGTTCAATGAGGTGGACAGGATGAAGGAAGCCTTCGACAAGGCCAAGACCACCGACCGCCTCTGCGCCATGCTCGAGAGTGGCATCAACAGCGAACTCGGCAGGCGGCAGCCCGCCACCATGCCCGGAGGGGCCCTCGAGAGTTTTGAGTATTCCACGGGAAATGGCTTTTCGGGTTTCCATCTGGAAATCTACCTGGGGAAGAAAGATGGGGCCAATGTGCTGCGCGTGGAGGAGAAACGCATGAGGTTCGAACCCGATGAGAAAGAGCCTGCGGTATACGATGTGGTGGTCGACGACTCGGTCTTCGTCAAGGTTAGAGACATGGTAGAACAAGGCCAACTATACGATGTGGGGCGTTGGTACACGCCTGATTACATGATCATGGACGCATCCAACTGGTCGTTCTCCATCACCTTCGAGAAAGGGGGCATCTCTTCTTCGGGCTATGCTTCCGGTCCCGACCATTCCGACACGCTCGGCCAGATCAACCAATATCTCAAGGGCTTGTACGACGCATTGAAGCCCCAGGCTCCCGATGACAAGGAGACAACCACGCCTTGAAATCATACAATGAGACTGCCGACGGCAACGATATGCGATTCGACGTCGAAAATCTTGCTCATGTCGGAAGTTTTCACGAATTTTGCAAATGTCAAACTTAAAAACGATATCCTATGTTCAAAAACCATCCTAAAGGATTGCTCCTTGCTGCGTTAAGCAATATGGGAGAGAGGTTCGGCTACTATATCATGAATGCCGTTCTCGCTCTCTTCCTTTGTTCGAAATTTGGCCTCTCCGATGAGAAGAGCGGTTTTATCGCCGCTATGTTTCTTACGGCCATCTATGTGCTCAGCCTCGTCGGAGGTATCATCGCCGACCGTACGCAGAACTACAAGGGCACCATCGCCTGGGGACTGGTAGTGATGGCTGCAGGATATATCCTGCTGGCTATCCCCGTGCTCGCCACGCCCGACAACATCTCGTGGCTCCTGCCCTTCACCATCTTCGCACTTGCACTCATCGCTTGTGGCAATGGTCTCTTCAAAGGCAACTTGCAGGCCATTGTGGGCCAGATGTACGACAACTTCGAGGCCGATGCTGCCAAGGAAGGTCCCGAGAAACTGAAATGGGCACAAGGACAGCGTGATGCCGGTTTCCAGATCTTCTATGTGTTCATCAACGTGGGCGCCCTCGTCGCTCCGTTTATCGCTCCCTTGCTCCGCAGCTGGTGGCTGAAGGTACACGGACTGGTATACAATGCCGACCTGCCCAAGCTCTGCCATGAGTATATATCGGGCAGCATCGATGCCAACAATCTCAGCAACCTGAACGAGCTGGTGACAAAAGTGGGAGGCGACCCCTCCGACATGAGCGCCTTCTGCACCCACTATCTCGATATTTTCAATACGGGTATCCACTACTCGTTCATCGCATCGGTGGTCACGATGCTCATCTCGCTGGCCATCTTCCTGTTTTCCAAGCACCTGTTCCCCACTCCGGGAAAGAAAGAGGCTGTGTCGTCGGAAGGCTATACCGAGGCCGAGAAGAAAGCCATGGCAACCGAGATCAAGCAGCGTATGTATGCGCTCTTCGCTGTACTGGGCATCGCCGTGTTCTTCTGGTTCTCCTTCCATCAGAACGGACAGTCGCTGTCATTCTTCGCCCGCGACTTCGTGCAGACCGACTCCATCGCTCCCGAAATCTGGCAGGCTGTCAACCCGTTCTTCGTCATTGTGCTCACACCGATTATCATGTGGATTTTCTCTTCGCTCACCAAGCGCGGCAGGGCTATATCCACACCAAAGAAGATTGCTTATGGTATGGGCATCGCCGGACTGGCCTATCTTTTCCTGGCCCTCTACTCGAGCACGCAGGGCTATCCCTCGGCTGAGAACTTCACTGCGATGGCCGACTCGGCTAAGGCCGGACTGAAAGCAGGCCCATGGGTGCTTATCGTCACCTATTTCTTCCTTACGGTGGCCGAGCTGTTCATCTCGCCACTGGGCCTCTCCTTCGTGTCGAAGGTGGCTCCGAAGAACTTGCAGGGACTATGTCAGGGATTGTGGTTGGGTGCAACCGCAGTGGGCAACGGACTGCTCTGGATTGGTCCGCTGATTTACAACAAGTGGCCCATCTGGATCTGCTGGACAGTGTTCCTCATTGTCTGCCTCATCTCCATGGGCGTGATGTTTGGAATGGTGAAATGGCTGGAGAGGGTGACAAAATGATGTCACCCCAGCCATAAAGGCTATATCAATCTTCGGGGAAGTCGAAAGACAGTTGCACCTGATTGGGGTCGATGTCTTTCGGCTTCTTCTTTTTCCGGCGTTGTGGTGGAGTTGGGGAATTGCTGGCCGGTTCTTCTGCGGCACCGGGCAATGGGGCACCATCCGCTGTGCCGGCCAATTTGCTGGCAATGGCCTGGATGCGTTGCTCCAACGTCACAATCATGGCTCGCGACTCGGCCACTTCGTGGTTGAGCGTCAGGACTTGCTCTTGCAGGTGGAGCGTCTTTTGCTCCATGGCATCGAGCTGTTGCCTGAGAAGGGTGTTCTCCTCAAGCAGCGATTTGTTCTCTTCGCCTATCCTTGCGTTCTCCTCTGAAAGACTACGGTTCTTCTCCGACAGGATTTTGTTGTCTTCCGAAAGCTTTTTGTTGTCTTCCGAAAGCTTTTTGTTGTCTTCCGAAAGAGTTTGATTATCCTCCGAAAGAGCTTTGTTGTCTTCCGAAAGCTTTTGGTTGTCTTCCAAAAGTGCCTTGTTTTCGTCAGCAAGAACAGTTCTCTCCTCTATGAGTTGATGGCGCGCGTTGCACGTGGCTTGCACGCCCTCCTCCAAGGTGCCGAGCAGGTCTTCCATTTCGCTGAGATGTGCGATAATCGATTCCATGATGCGTATGGTAGGATGAATGATGGTTCTATTCTTCGTATAAGGTGGTGTCTTCAATACCTGCCTCACGGAGGGCTTCCTTGCGCTCCATGCAGGTGCCACATTTGCCGCAATGGCGCTCGCCGCCTTTGTAGCATGAGTAGGTCTGGCTGTAGTCAATGCCCAGACGTTTGCCTATGAGGGCGATGCCAGTCTTGCTGATGTCGGTATACGGAGCCATGATTTCCACGCCGATATAGGTGCCGGCACGCATGGCTTCCGACATGGGACGTATGAACTCGGCGCGGCAGTCGGGATAGATGGAGTGGTCGCCAAAGTGGTTGGCTATCATCACCTTGGTCAGGCCACGGCTCTCGGCGATGCCACAGGCTATCGAGAGCATGATACCATTGCGGAAGGGCACCACGGTGGATTTCATGTTCGCCTCGTCGTAGTCGCCCTCGGGAATGGCGTCGGCGCCCTCGAGCAATGACGACTTGAAGTAGCGCCCCATGAAGTCGAGCGGGATAAGCAGGTGCTCTATGCCAAGGGCCTCGCAATGCTTGCGGGCAAAGGCTGCCTCGCGCTTGTTGTGGTTGCTGCCATAGTCGAAGGTGATGGCCAGAGCGATACGGTCCTTCTGGTCGTAGAGCAGGGTCACGGAGTCCATGCCTCCAGAGAGGATGATGATGGAATCTTTGTTGGTTGTTTCTGTCATGTCTTTTTAGTTTGTGTCTATAATGATGACTTCCTGATGTTGGCCTCGCTCAGTCCGTAACCTTTCCGTTTGTCGACGGCCATCAGCACCAGGGCAATGCACACGGCTCCCACCCCCAGAAGGGCAAAGACCACCATGGGGATGGTGAAGTCTACATGGCCGGTGGCATCGGTGTGGGCACCTATCACGTTGCCCACCAGCATCGGAACCAGCATCAGACCGATGTTCTGCACGAAGTAGATGATGCTGTAGGCCGTGCCCAACTGCTTCAGCGGCACGATTTTGGGCACGCTGGGCCACATGGCGCTGGGCACGAGAGAGAACGAGACGCCGTAGAGCAGCATCATGAGCGAGGCAAACCAGGTGTGCTGCATGATGGGAAGGGCCAGGCACACATGGCAGCATGTCACGATCAGGCAGCCGATGAGCATCAGCAGACTGCCACGTCCCAGACGGTCGTAGACAACGCCGAAGAGGGGAGTGAGGACGATGGTGCCGTAGGGGAGGATGGAGACGATCCATCCTGCCGTGACGGTATCGATACCATATTTGTTGACCAGCAGGTCGCTGGCAAATTTCAGGAATGGACGCAGGCTGGAGTAGAACAGCACGCAGAGCAAGGCAATCAGCCAGAATCCGGGATTGCGCAGGATGCGGACAATGTCCTTGAAGGTGAAGTCGTCGTCGGAAGTGGTGCCCGTGGCCTTCTCCTTGGAGTCGCCCGGCTCACTCTTCGACGTCTCATCGGATGAGGCTGCCATGACGCGGTCCATTCGCTTGTCCATAATCAGGTAGACCACGAACATCACAAAGCCCATCAGCAGCAATGCCGCGCCTGCCAGGATGGGGGCCGACACGCCATAGGCATTGGCGATGACCGGACTGAGGCTGATGGCACTGGCTGTTCCCAACCGGGCCATTGCCACCTGGATGCCCATGGCCGAGGCCAACTCATAGCCCGTGAACCATTTCGTGACAATCTTCGATACGGTGATGCCGGTGATGTCGCAGCCCACGCCAAACATGCCGAAGCCGAGCGAGGCAACGAGCACCTGGGTCTTCATATGGGCTGGAATGAGTCCGAAGAGGGTGACGGGCATGTCGACATATCCCTCGGGGGTGATGAGCGTCACGCTGTAGTAGTTGACCAATGCGCCACCGAGCATCATCCCCGTGGCCAGAAGGCCCGTGAAGCGGATGCCACACTTGTCGAGAATCAGTCCGCCCCAGAACAGCATCAAGAGGAAGATGTTGAAGATGCTGTAACTGCCGGCATAGAAACCATATTCCTCGGCACTCCAGCCCATGCCGCCCTCCGCGGGGGAAGCCTTGAGCGTGGTAGAGAGAGGCGAGACGATGTCCCAGAACACATAGCCCATCATCATGACGAAGGCCACGATGAACAGTACGGTCCAGCGGCGTGTCCGCGATTGGTTGGGAATAGGCATGGTGCGTATAGGTGTCAGGGGGGAAAGAGTATCGCCAGGATGGCCTCAATAGTGGCAAACCTGGCGATGACTCATGGGGCTGTTATTTGATGTTGGGCTCTTCGAGACCCAGACCTTTCTTCTTGTCGACCACCTTCAGCAGGAAGCCAAGCAACAGGGCTGCCACACCAAGGCCGGCCAGCATCACCAGCGGGGCCGTGTAGTCGTAGCCCACGGCGGCCTGCTCGGGGGTGATGGTGCCGTTGGCCAGTCCGTTGACAATGTCGGGATTGGTCTTGTCAAGCACCTTGCCGATGAGCAAGGGGAAGAGCCACAGGCCGATGTTCTGAATCCAGAAGATCAGCGCATAGGCCGAACCGATGATCTTGGGCTCCACCAGTTTGGGCACGCTGGGCCACAACGAAGCGGGAACGAGCGAGAACGAGGCACCCAAGACAAGGATGGTGATATAGGCCACGGCCACTCCACCAATCACGTTGCCCTTGAACATGGGAAGGATGAAGGCGAAGGTGAGGTGACAGGCGATGAGCAGCACCGAACCCAGGACGAGCATCGAGGCGGCCTTGCCCTTGTGGTCGACATAACTGCCCAGGATGGGAGTGATGAGCACGGCCAACAGGGGGAATACGGCGAACACACTTTCTGCCGACTGGCGCATGTAGCCCATCACGCAGTAGGTGATGAGGGCGACAATCGAGATGCCCAGCAGACCATACTTCATGCCGGCCTTCTTCTGGAAGTTGGAGGCGAAGCCGGCAGCAGCCACTACCAGCATAATGATATACTGCACGATGGTCACTGATGAGGAGGCCCAGAACGAATCGGGTGCGGGAGGCACAAGCGTCAGGTTGCACTGCAGCATGTTCACGGCGTACTTCTGGAAGGGGAAGATGGCCGAATAATAGAGCACGCAGAGCAGGGCGACAATCCAGAAACCACCATCGGTGAGAATCTTGCCAATGTCGGAGACCTTGAAAGGATCGTCTTTCTCTTCTGCCTCACCAGTCTGGGCGTCGAGTTTCTGGTCCATCACGAAGTAGACGATGGTCATGATCAGGGCGATGCACATGAGCACCACGCCGAAGGCCACCGAGCGGCTCACGCTCACCTGGTCGCCCAGACGGGCGAAGAAGGGCGAGAAAATCATGCAGGTGGCCACACCCAGACGGGCAAGGGCCATCTCCGAACCCATGGCAAGGGCCATCTCGCGGCCTTTGAACCACTTCACGATACCGCGGCTCACGGTGATGCCGGCCATCTCGCAGCCGCAACCGAAAATCATGAAACCACAGGCGGCAAACTTGGCCGAGGCGGGCATACCGTTGTAGAAGGGTGCCACGCCCAGCTCATCAAACAAGGGGATGTAGTTGAGGTGGGTATTGAACCATGCCTCCAGACCGCTGCCCATGAAACTCTCGCTCACGGCATACCACTTGATGACGGCGCCGATGAGCATCACGGCTGCCGACAACACGGCGGTGAAGCGAACACCCATCTTGTCGAGGATGATGCCTGCGAAGATGAGGAAGAAGGCGAAAACGTTTAGGAATACTTCGGAGCCCTGCATCGTGCCAAAGGCGGTGGAGTCCCACCCACGGGTCTCTTGCATGAGGTCTTTGATGGGCGAGAGGATGTCCATGAAGATGTAGGAGCAGAACATGGCTAATGCCAGAAGGAGAAGGGCGGTCCAACGCATGGCTGCCGAGTCTCTCAATGTCTTTTGAATGGTCTCTGTCATTGTATATTTGTTTTATTTGTGGGTGGCATGCCACCCTTCGGAATCTCGTTAGTTGTGGCTTGGTTGAGCCTCATGGGTCATTTCTTCAGCCAGCGGTCAAGCCAGTTGAAGTAGGTGCGCTGCCATAGCACGCCATTCTGTGGTTTCAGCACCCAGTGGTTCTCGTCGGGGAAGATGAGCAGCTGGGCCTCGATGCCCCGCATGCGGGCGGCATTGAATGCGCTCATGCCTTGGGTGGCGTTGATGCGGTAGTCTTTCTCGCCATGGATGCAGAGGATGGGGGTGTCCCACTGGTCGACGAAACGGTGGGGAGAATTGGTGTAGGTCTTGCGGGCTGCGGCGGTCTGGTCCTTGTTCCAGTAAGCATCGTCGTATTCCCAGTTGGAGAACCAGTTCTCCTCTGTCTCGGTGTACATGGCCTCGAGGTTGAAGGCACCGTCGTGGGCGATGAAGCACTTGAACCGCTTGTCGTGGTGGCCGGCAAGATAGTATACGCTGAAACCGCCAAAGCTGGCACCCACGGCACCCAGACGGTCCTTGTCGACATAAGGCAAG
This sequence comes from uncultured Prevotellaceae bacterium, assembly GCA_900317305.1. Classification (GTDB taxonomy): domain Bacteria; phylum Bacteroidota; class Bacteroidia; order Bacteroidales; family Bacteroidaceae; genus Prevotella. The sequence goes on from ONGG01000029.1 coordinate 14,791, forward strand.
TTGGCAGCGGCGTCGTCGATGGCAGTGAGATAGTCGTCCATGCACTGGCCAGTCCAGTCGCCACTGATTTCCTCACACCACTCCGAGCCGAAACCGGGCAGACCATGGCGGTTGGGAGCCACGATCACATAGCCATGCGAGGCCATGATCATGAAGTTCCAACGGTAGCTCCAGAACTGCGACACCGGGCTTTGCGGTCCGCCCTCGCAGAAGAGAAGGGTGGGGTATTTCTTCGTCTTGTCGAAATGCGGCGGAAGGATGACCCAATAGAGCATTTCCTTGCCGTCGGTGGTCTTCACCCATCGCTCTTCGACCGACGGTTTGGCCAGTTGGTCGAGTATGTGTTTGTTCTCTTGGGTTATCTGACTGATTGCGAAGGTCTTTCCTGTTGTCGGGAGCGTGTGGTTTGCCACAAAGGCAGCGTCCTTGTCGAGCGCCTTGCCTCGTACACCCGGATTGATCAGGTAGAGGTCGGCAGGTTCCGTGTAGCTGTGTTTCTCTGCAATCAGGTGCTTCCCGTCGCCCAACATCTTGATGCCGCCAAAGTCGGCGGTCAAATCAGAGTGGCGTCTCACCACACCTTTGAGGTTGGTGGAATAGAGATTCTCCGTGCCGTGCCACACGCCGATGAAATAAATGACATCGCTCTTGGCACCTGCCCAGCAGAAATCGTCGACATTCGAGTCGAAACTCTCGGTGACGTAGCGTTTCGTCCCGGTGGCCAGTTCGTAGAGACACAGGCGCTGGCGGTCGCTCTCATAGCCGTCGCGGGCCATGCTCAGCCAAGCCACATACTTGCCGTCGGGCGAGAACTGCGGGTTCTGGTCGTAACCAGGATTGTTGGCCAGGTTCTCGGGCGAGTTCACCTTCTGTGTGCGGAGGGTCTTGGTGGGGTCTACCTTCGGTGCTACGTATCCCTCAGGCTTGCAGAGGTTGCGGGTGGTGCGGTTGGCGATATCGTAGAGGTAGATGTCGGAGTCGGTGGAAATGGAGTACTCGAGTCCGGTCTTCTTGCGGCAGGTATAGGCTATCTGCTTGGAGTCGCTGCTCCAGTCGATTTGCTCGATGCCGCCAAAAGGCTCCATGGGGCATTCGAAGGGTTCGCCCTCCAGAATGTCGGTGGCGGTGCCAATGCCGTCGGCAGTGACCTCGGCCACGAAGGGATGGGCGATGCTCTCCACATAATGGTCCCAGTGGCGGTACATCAGGTCGGTCACCAGGCGGCCGGTGGCCTTGGGCAGGTCGGAGGGATTCTCCTTGATGACCTCATGGAAGGGCAACTGCTTGATATACACCACCCGGTTGCCGTCGGGCGAGAATTTGTAGCCTTCCACGTTGCCGTCGGTGTGGCTCAGTTGGCGACGGTCGCTGCCATCGGCCTCCATGGTCCAGATCTCACCGCCGGTGATGAAGGCGATGCGCGAGCCCAGCCACGAAGGGTCGGTCTCGTTGTCGGCGCTGGTGGTGAGTTGGCGTTGGCCGGTGCCGTCGGCGTTGATGATGCAGAGCACATGGTGGCTCTTGTTCTCCTTCACGCTATAGTAGCCCACTTGGTAGACAATCTGCTTGCCGTCGGGCGAGGGAGCATATCCGCTGATGCGGCCCATGGCCCATAAGCCCTCGGGGGTGAGCAGGTCGCTCTTCAGCGTGATGTCGCTTTTTCCTATATTCACTTTCTGTTGTGCTTTCATGGGGCAGCTGCATGCCAGGGCAAGTGCTGCCATGAGGATGAATGACTTGTTCATATCAGGGTGCTATTTACGGTTCAGGTCTCTCTTCTTGCGCTCCAGCTCCTCGCGTTTGCGCTGCATCTCCTGCTGCTGGGCCTGCATGGCCTCCAGGCGGGCTGCCAGACCGGTGGTCTTCTTGGGCTTGCCCTTGTTCTCCTTGAACTTGGCTTCGAGGATGGCAAGCAACTTCTCGTCGTTGGTGGTCTTGCGCAGGGTGAACATGATGGCGGCGCTGAAGAACAGCGAGACGAAATAGTAGAAGTTGAGGCCGGCGGAGTAGTCGTTGAAGATGAAGAAGAACATCACGGGCATGAGGAACATCATCCACTGCATATACTTCATCTGCTCGGCCTGCTGACCCACCATCTGGTCGCGCTGCTGGCGCATGGTCATCAGTGAGTAGAGGATGTTGGCACCGCAGAAAAGGATACAGGTGAGCGAGATGTGGTCGCCAATGGCCCAGTAGTCCTTGCTGAACTCAACGATGGGGTCGTAGGTCGACAGGTCCTTGATCCAGAGGAAACTCTGGCCACGGAGTTGGATGGCGTTAGGCACGAAGTTGAACATCGCAATCCAGATAGGCATCTGGATGAGCATTGGCAGACAGCCACCCATCGGGCTCACTCCATACTGTGAGTAGAGTTGCATCATGGCCTGCTGTTTCTGCATCTGGTCCTCGGGCTTGTCGTATTGCTTGGTGGCCTCGTCGAGTTTGGGCTTCAGCACACGCATCTTGGCCGAGTTGAGATAGGTCTTCTTCACCAGGGGATAGGTGAGCAACTTGAGTATCAGCGTGATGATAATCAGTACGATACCCATGTTGAGGCCCAACTTCGTGAGCCAATCGAACACATAGAGGGTGAACCAACGGTTGATGTAGCGGAAGAGAGGCCAGCCCAGGTATACCAGGCGCTCCATTTTGAGGTCCTTGCCAAAGGTGCTCTCTTTCTCTACAGCCTTCAGCAACTGGAAGTCGTTGGGACCATAGAAGAACTCCAACTCAGTGGGTGTCTTGCCACTGGGGTCGAAAGCGGTCTCCAAATGGGCCTCGTATTGCTTCAGATACTCTGTCGACTTGTCAAGGGGAATGCTGGTGAGGCTGCTGTTGGCGGCAAACTCGGTCTTGGCTATCATCATGGCGGTGAAGAACTGGTTCTTGAAGGCCACCCAGTCGAGGGGCGCTTCAATCTTCTCGTTCACCTTCTCCTTCATCTCGTTCAGATAGTCGGTGCCGGAGTCTTTCTCCTTGTAGGTAAGGGTGGCATAGCGGTTCTCGAAAGAGTGGCCACGCTCTTGCTGCTTGCAGCGCTCGTTCCACATGATGTCCATCGTGCGGGTCTTGGGCGAGAACAGGCCTTCCATGCCCTCCACATGCATCTTGAAATGTAGCATGTAGTCCTTGCCCAGCTGATAGTCGAACACTATCTTGCGGCCACCACCGGCATCGGCGGTGAGCACGAGCGTGGAGTCGGTCTGTGCTGAGGGGGTGAAAAACAGGTCGGCAGAAGAGATGTTGCTTTCCTTGCACTCCAAGTGGTATTCCAATGCCTGGTCCTTGCCTTCGAAAAGTGTCACGTCGGCAGCACCTTTACGGTCTTTGAAATTCTTGACAACGGCTTTCGTCACAACGCCACCTTTAGTGCTCAGGGTGAGTTCCACTTTCTCGTTCTTCAGCACCAGGTCGCTGGCTGTGCCGATCAGGGCGTCGTGAAAGAGGGCGGTAGTGTCTTCGCGGGCTTGTGCCAGTGCGGCTTTCTGCTTGGCTGCTTCGGCTTGCTTCTTCTCGGCAGCCTTCTGCTGCTCGGCTTTCTGTTTCTCCACTTGCTCTTGCTGGGCTTTCAATTCTTCCTCGGTGGGACGGTTATACCAACTGAAGCCTATCAGCACGGCGGCTATCAAGACAAAACCGATAATCGTGTTCTTATCCATTGATGTTTTATGGTTGATGTAATTCTTTTAAACTACTTATTATTAATTCGAACTGCAAAATTACATCTTTTTTACGACATGCACAAATACTCCTCTCTAAAAAACAATAAAAAGGATTTTTTGCCATTCAAAGGACGTTTTGCTTTTTTTCTAATCCAAATCAGCGCACATTTCATTTTTCTTTATTATTTTTGCAAAAATTATCATCAATACTATCGCTTATGAGACACGTTTTAACATTGGCAATTGCGCTCTGCTCCATTGGTGTCAGTGCGCAAAATAACGGGAATTCCAGTCGGTATATTGAGTATCAGGAATACCAAATCAACAAAAACTATTCTGACTCGCTGGTCGCTTTCCAACAGCAACAGAAGACGGATGAGACAGAGGCCGGCGACGAGGTGACGGACGGCAGGCTCTACCCGCTCTTCGCACCATTCACTTTTTATCACACACCAGCCAGGAAGGCGCTTCGGCTGAGCAACCGAAACACCGGGGTTGACCCCGTGACCGACGAGGTGGACCTGACTTTGCTCTCCATGTATCTCAAACGGCCCGACCTTGTGGTGAACAGCGAGAGCCAACTCAGCCGTATCGGTGGCGTGAGCAGCGACATCGTTGTTCCCATCCAGCAGGATGCCGAACTCGTGGAGATAGAGAATCCGGAGTTTGTCGACCAAGTCACCGACTCGGTGGTGGCGCCAGTGGTGACCAAGCCCAATTTCTGGACCATCAAGGGCGACTATTTCCTCCAGGCCTTGCAGAGTTATATCTCCGGCAACTGGTACAAGGGTGGCGAGAGCAACTACTCGGTGCTGGGAAGCATCACCATGGAGGCCAACTACAATAACAAGCAGAAGGTGAAATGGGATAACAAACTGGAGATGAAACTGGGCTTCCTTACCTCGAAGAGCGATAGCGTGCACTCGTTCAAGGCTTCAGAAGACCTGCTCCGACTCACCAGCAAACTGGGACTTCAGGCTTCCAAGAGATGGTACTATACCTTGCAACTCATGGCCGCCACACAGTTCACCCGCGGCTTCAAGAGCAACGATCGCCGGATCTACTCCGATTTCATGTCGCCTTTCAATCTCAACATCTCTCTCGGTATGGACTACTCCGTGGAGGCTTGGGATAAGAAACTCACGGGTAACATACACCTCGCACCCTTCGCCTACAATATGAAATTCGTAGACCGTAGGTGGTTCGATAACGATTGGATGCCCAAAAGATATGGTATAGACGCCGACAAGCATGTGCTCCATGACTTCGGTCCAAACTTCACTGTAGACCTGAAGTGGGCCATTGCCGAGAACATCTCATACCAGACCCGTATGTATGGATTCTCCTCGTTCAAGCGAGTGGAGTGGGAGTGGGAGAACACCTTCACCTTCCAGTTCAACAAGTATATCTCCACCAAGCTCTTCGTCTACCCAAGATTCGACGACAGCACGGTGCGCGACGACCATCATGGATACTTCCAGTTCCAGGAGTTCATGTCGATCGGTTTCAATTATTCGTTCTAGAACCCCCTGACTTTATGAGCGTATAATAAAACAGCGGATGGACGGGCCATCCGCTGTTATTGGTTATTGACTTTTCTTGTGAGGTATCCTCAACGAGAAAGACAAGGGTTATTCTTCTGTCATGTCGCCTTCCACATAAAGACGGGTCATCTCCACCGAACCATTGGTGCGCACGGTGATGCTCTTCTTGAAGTGGCCGGGAATCTTGCCAGCACCATTATAGGTCACCTTGATGGTGCCTTTGGCGCCGGGAGCAATCGGGGTCTTGGTGTACTGGGGCACCGTGCATCCGCAACTGGCCACGGCCTGGTTGATGACCAGTGGGGCGTCGCCAGCATTGGTGAAGGAGAATGTACATTCCTGCACGGGGTTCTTCTCCGAGAACGTGCCGAAATTATGGGTTGTCTTGTCAAACTTGATCTGGGCTTGACTCTGGGCTGATGCAAAACCGAAAGTGCAGAGCATCAACAATGTAAGTAAAATAGTTTTGCGCATATCTTTAGTCGTTTTTGTTCGTTAATACTATGGTTGTGTGGGCATGGCCTGTGAACTTCATTCCACAAACAGCATGCCATCTGCTTGCAAAAATAACAATTTTATGCGACAACAATCAGATTGACCGCTTTTATTGGAATAATTTAACAAAAGTTGTCATCACTTTGGATTTTGTGACACAAAACAACATCGGTGGTGAGTATGGGCGACTGGAGATAAAAATCGTGGACATGAAGTCATGCCCACGAAGTGTGATTGTAGATATGATGTGGTGATCTCGTGACTTATTGCACATATCCATACGAGTCGGATACCCACAGCACACGGTTGTTGTATTTCACCTTCAGCCATGAGCCATTGTAGCCCAGATAGAGAAGGCGCTGGCCACGGTTGAACCGTACTCCACTATCGGCGCCTGCCGGGGAGGTGCGGCCTATCACGCGGTTGCCGGTTATCACTACATAGTCGTTCTTCACTGGGGCGGCAGTGGTGGTCTGCTTCACAGGAGTGGCATAACTCGACGACACCCAGCGCACTCCATTGCCATATTTCACTTTGTACCACGAGCCATCCATGCCGTAGCAGGTCAGGCGCTGGCCCTTCTTGAAACGCACACCCGTGTCGTAGCCGGCAGGACCGTCACGGCCAATGACGTTGTTACCGGTAATCACAATGGTGTAGACCCCATTGATTTCCAATATTTCGTCGGTATTGGTGATTTCGGTTGCTGATGCTGTGAAGGTGGCACAGAATAGCAAGATTAGCGTGGTGATAATTGATTTTAGTCTCATGTGTTTTGATTTTTGGTTCAACAATATTATCTCACTAGATAAATGGAATACCCATTTTACTCACGCAAAGATAGAAAAAACATTTATTCATTTCGTTTAATTTTGGTTAAAAGAGGTTAATTCGGCGTGGGCGGGATGAAAAACGGGCCATCTGATTGTTGAAGAATCTTATACAGCCAGGATAGTAAGTGATGTTTTTGCTTGGCCGACAGATTTTTGAGGGCAAACATTTCCTGATTACATGGATTATTTGTAATTTTGCAGCCGAAATATAAAAGGTATACTATAGTCGCGGTGCGAAGTTATTGCACCGACATTTTAAGGTAAACAAAATGCAAGATATCAGAAACATCGCCATCATTGCCCACGTCGACCACGGAAAGACCACACTCGTCGACAAGATGATGTTGGCAGGAAATCTTTTCCGCGAAGGAAAAGATATGGGCAATCAAGTGCTCGACAGCAATGACCTGGAGAGAGAACGTGGGATAACAATTCTTTCGAAAAACGTGTCAATCAACTACAAAGGAGTGAAAATCAACATCATCGACACTCCGGGACACTCCGACTTCGGTGGCGAGGTGGAGCGCGTGCTCAATATGGCCGACGGATGCCTACTGCTCGTCGATGCCTTCGAGGGTCCGATGCCTCAGACCCGTTTCGTGCTCCAGAAAGCGCTCCAGATAGGACTCAAACCCATCGTGGTGGTAAACAAGGTCGACAAGCCCAACTGCCGCCCCGAGGAGGTCTACGAGATGGTCTTCGACCTGATGTTCTCGCTCAATGCCACCGAAGACCAACTGGATTTCCCCGTGGTCTATGGCAGTGCCAAGAACGGATGGATGGGCGAGGACTACAACACTCCCACGGGCGATATCACCTATCTGCTCGACAAAATCATCGAGGTGATTCCTGCTCCTCAGTTCCTGGAGGGCACGCCACAGATGCTCATCACCTCGCTCGACTACTCCAACTACACGGGGCGTATCGCTGTGGGGCGTGTGCACAGGGGCACGCTCACCGAGGGCATGAACATCAGCATCGCCCATCGCGACGGCAATATAGAGAAGACCAAAATCAAGGAACTGCATACTTTCGAGGGCATGGGACATGCCCGCACCAAGGAAGTGGGAAGTGGTGACATCTGCGCCATCATCGGTCTCGAGAAATTCGAGATAGGTGACACCATCTGCGACTTCGATAACCCGGAGCCACTCCCACCCATCTCCATCGACGAGCCTACCATGAGCATGCTGTTCACCATCAACGACTCGCCGTTCTTTGGCCGCGAGGGCAAATGGTGCACCTCGCGGCATATCAACGACCGTCTGCAAAAGGAATTGGAGAAGAACCTTGCCCTCAAGGTGGAGGAATTCGACGGTAATACCGACCGATGGATTGTGAGCGGCCGTGGCGTGCTCCATCTCTCCGTGCTTATCGAGACCATGCGCCGTGAGGGCTATGAACTGCAGGTGGGCCAGCCTCAAGTCATCTACAAGGAGATTGATGGCGTGAGATGCGAGCCGATAGAGGAACTCACCATCAACGTGCCCGAGGAGTCGTCGAGCAAGATGATCGATATGGTGACCCGGCGAAAGGGTGAGGTGACCTCAATGGAAACCCAGGGCGACAGAGTGAACATCGAGTTCGACATTCCTTCAAGAGGTATCATCGGCCTGCGCACCAATGTGCTCACTGCCAGTCAGGGCGAGGCCATCATGGCACACCGGTTCAAGGAGTACCAGCCTTACAAGGGTGAGATTTCCCGACGCGTGAACGGTTCGATGATTGCCATGGAAACGGGCACTGCCTTTGCTTACTCGATAGACAAGCTGCAAGACCGCGGCAAGTTCTTTATCGATCCGGGCGAGGAGGTGTATGCCGGACAGGTAGTGGGAGAGCACGTGCACGACAACGACTTGGTAATCAACGTGACCAAGGCCAAACAACTCACCAATGTGAGAGCCAGCGGCAGCGACGAGAAGGCGCGCATCATCCCCAAGGTGGTGATGAGCCTGGAGGAGTGCCTGGAGTATATCAAGGGCGATGAACTCGTCGAGGTGACACCAAAGAACATACGCATGCGTAAGTCCATCCTCGACCATAACGACCGCAAACGCAGCCAGAAAGAATAGGGATGGTGGCGCGCCGTCAATGGCGCTCGCCTCTATCCGTTCTGAGAATCAACCTTATTTTCCTCGCCGAAGTCAAGCGCCTCGGCGAGGATTTTTTTGATGCAGAAGGTGGATACAAATCTGTGGCCCTTCCTCACTGCATTATAATGACTCGATAAACGACCGGGTCACCTCGAACGAGCCATTGGCCATGCGGCTCCAGAAGTCGAAATATTGCGATGCCTTATGGTCGCTTAGGGGCACATCGCTGATGATGCGGAACGACAGGTAGGGCACATGGTAGGTGTAGCACACCTGGGCGATGGCGCAGCTCTCCATGTCGACGGCTTTGGCCTGGGGGAAATGCGACAAGATGTCGCGCATCTTCTCGCGGCTGTCCACAAACCAGTCGCCGCTCACCATCAGACCGCCATGAATCTTCGTCTCACAATTCAGCGAGAGGGCTTTTTGAACGAGGGTATCGTCGGCAGGGAACGTGGCGGGCATACCTACAAATTGGCCGTAAGCCACTTCGCTGCCACAATACACGTCGTGATAGGTATAATGGGTGCCCACCACCACGTCGGTGACGTTAAGGGCCACGTCGGCACCACCGGCACAGCCTGTCGATAAAATCAGGTCGGGATGGTAGGTGAGCAGCATCTCGGTGGCTCCCGACGAGGCATTCACCTTGCCGATGCCACATTGCTGCATCACTACTTCGTGCTTGCCTATCTTCCCCGTGTGGAAAATGCGGCCATTTTGAGTGGTCTCTTGTGGGTCGGTCAACAATTGCCGCAGTTGCGACAATTCTTTCTCCATGGCGATGATGATTCCTATTCTCATACCTTTCTCTTTTTTCCTGCAAAGATAGTGAAAGCCGAGCGCAACGCAAAACAAAATACGCAGTTTTTGTTTTGCGTTGCCGAGGCGCATCCTACCTTATATTGTTAAACCCACATGCAAGCCTATCGACGGACCGATGTTGGGACCAACGAAGATGTTCGACTTTCCCCATAGTCTCAGTGCTATGCCAGGCTGCCAACTAAACAACAGTTTCACACTGCCTTTGTCGGGCACGTCGGGGTGGACTTCCGTGGCCTTGTAGACGTATCTTCCTCCCAACATCAAGTCGCTGTAGAGCGAGATGCGCCGGTTCTTGCTGAGCGGTATGTAATAACGGTGGTAGGCGAAGAACCTGAAATGATAGTCATCGGCTGGCACCGCATCGTAGTATTTGGTTCCCAGTCCCACACCTGCGCCTACTACATGGTTGGGCGTGAGCCTCACTCCCCCGGTGATATCTGTCCACTTATATGCCACTTGCACGCCACCCCTGACGGTGAACTCGCCCTTCCACTCGCTGTAGCCGCTTGTGTTCTGCGGCGAATAGAGGTTAAGGGAATCGGGACTGGCGCCCCAGGCGTTGCATGAGAGGCACGACATGAATGCCAAAAGAGTAGTTAAGTTCGTTTTCATTGTATTTATGTTTTTAATGTATGGTTTTTTCAGTTCTTCATCAACATAAATTCCGGCCGATATGGAGACTTGCATACGTTAACATATTTTAAACAAAAATAAGATGATTGGCTTTTGGCCTCACCATCAAGTTGCACCAAAAGAGATATGCTCTTTTGCGGGAATGCAAACAAAAAACTTCGTATTTTGTTTGGTATTCCGCTCGCCTTGCACTACCTTTGCCATTGTATAGCGAAGATAGGCTTCGGCTCGGGAATACAAACAAAAAACTTCGTATTTTGTTTGGTATTCCGCTCGCCTTGCACTATCTTTGCAAGATGTGAGGACACGGACCCTTTGACCAACGTGTCGTAGCAACAGTTGAATCCAAAATTCGGTTATATGAAAAACTTAGATTGGGCAAACTTGTCGTTCGGCTACATGCCCACCGATTACAATGTGCGATGCTACTATCGCGACGGAAAATGGGGCGAGATTGAGATCTGCTCCGATGAGTATCTGAAACTCCATATGGCGGCTACCAGCCTCCATTACGGACAGGAGGCCTTCGAGGGACTGAAAGCCTACCGCTGCCCTGATGGCAAGGTGAGGGTCTTCAGAATGGACGAGAATGCCGCACGCCTACAGAGCACTTGCCGGGGAATCATGATGCCCGAGGTGCCAACCGAACTCTTCGAGGAGATGGTGAAGAAGGTGGTGAGGCTCAACCAGGACTATATCCCCACCTACGAGAGTGGTGCCACACTCTATATCCGTCCGCTGCTCATCGGCACCAGCGCACAAGTGGGTGTGCATCCGGCTAAGGAATACCTCTTCCTCATCTTTGTCACTCCAGTGGGACCATATTTCAAGGGTGGCTTCTCTACCAATCCTTATGTCATCATCCGCGACTACGACCGCTCGGCACCTCTCGGCACAGGTAAATACAAGGTGGGCGGCAACTATGCTGCATCGCTCTTCGCCAACAACCTTGCCCACGAGAAAGGATATGCATGTGAGTTCTATCTCGATGCCAAAGAGAAGAAATATATGGACGAGTGTGGCGCTGCCAACTTCTTCGGCATCAAGGACAACACCTACGTCACGCCCAAGTCTTCTTCCATCTTGCCAAGTATCACCAACAAGAGCCTCATGCAGTTGGCCGAGGATTTCGGCATGAAGGTGGAGCGCAGGGCTATTCCCGAAGAGGAACTGTCTACATTCGAGGAGGCTGGCGCCTGTGGAACGGCGGCAGTCATCAGCCCCATTTCCTATATCGATGACCTGGACACCGGCGAGCGCTTCACGTTCAGCAAGGACGGAAAACCAGGACCCATCTCCAAAAAGCTCTACGATACACTGCGTGGCATCCAGTATGGCACCATCGAAGACAAGCACGGCTGGACTAAAGTGGTGATTGAATGAGCAAAGGAAAATTGGCGAAATTCGCCGATATGGAAACCTATGAGAACGTGTTCCAGTGCCCTTATTCGGCACTGGAACACGCTGATTTCTACCTCAAAGGACATTGGAGGGAGGAGTATTTCCATAACGACAATCCCATTATCCTCGAACTGGGTTGCGGCAAGGGTGAGTATACCGTCGAACTGGCCAGAATGTTTCCTGAAATCAATTTTATCGGTGTCGACATCAAGGGAGCAAGGATGTGGACAGGGGCTACACAGGCCTTGAAAGACCAGTTGCACAACGTGGCTTTCCTGCGCACGAATATCGAAATCATCTTCAAGTTTTTCGACACCGATGAGGTGCAGGAAATATGGCTCACATTCAGCGACCCGCAGATGAAGCACCCCCGGAAAAGGCTTACAAGTTCTTTCTTTCTGGAGAGATACCGCCGTTTCTTGGTCGACAATGGCGTCGTTCATCTGAAGACGGATTCGAACTTCCTCTTCACCTACACCTCGTTGCTGGTGCAGAAAAACCAGTTGCCTGTGCTCTTCAGCACCGACGACCTCTACCATACCGATCTGCTCGACCCGCAGACAGAGCAAATCCTGTCTATCCATACCTATTATGAGAACATGTGGATAGAACGGGGGCTCAACATCAAGTATGTGAAGTTCCAACTGCCCAGAGAGGGTGTTTTGGAGGAACCCGACGAGGAAATTGAACTCGACGACTACCGCAGCTACAGGCGCGACAAGCGCAGCAGTCTGGAGAGAAGCAAATAGGTTTCTTCTTTTTTTCAGTCGAAAACAGAACAAAGGCGGGGCTCACTTGAGCCTCGCCTTTATCCATTCCATCTGCTTGCGGTTGGTGGCGTCGGATGTCCAATGCTCGTTGATGGGGGTCACCAGACTCTCTTTCTCGCAGTGCAGCGTGTTCCACACGGCATACGAGGTGGTGGGCGGACAGGTGTCGTCGTTGAAACCCCATGTGAGGTAGGTGGGGCAACTGATGTAGCGGGCGAAATTCACCACGTCGTAATAGGCCATGGTGCGCATGTTGGCTTCGGTATATAGGCCACGCTCGGCTTTGAAGTGGGGGTAGCCGCTGGTCTGGCCGGCACCGCCGGCAGCCATGTCGGCGAGCGCGGGATGGTTGGCCACGCAAAGGGTAACGCGTGAGTCGAGGGCTGCGGCTATCAGACTGAGGGCACCGCCCTGGCTGCCACCCATCACGGCCACATTGCGGCCGTCCCATTCGGGCAGCGAGGTGAGGAAGTCGATGCACTTCACCAGCCCCAGGTATACATGGCGCATATAATAGTTGTCGCGCGAGTCGAGACCCATTTCCAAATATTCGCTGAAGGCGGAGCGGATGTCGGTGAAGTCGTTCTCGTCGAGGGTGGGGCGGAGGCCATGGATCTCAGTGACAAACCTGATCATGCCGTTCTCCTGATAGTAGCGGCGCGAGGTCACTTCCTTGATGGTCTTCACACCGGCTCCCGGAGGGGTGAGCACCACGGGGCAACTGCCTGGCCGTGCTCCCTTCGGTACGAGCAGGTAGCCATAAAGATGATGGCGCGAGTCGGTGTGCAACTTCACCAGCCACACGTCTTCCACCTCGTCCGACATGTCGGCCACGTATTCCTTCGTGTAACGGATTGGGGGCTTGGCATTGTCGACAACGGCCTTGTCCCAGTAGGCCTTGAAGTCCTTGGGCTCTTGGGTGTAGGGACGGATCAGTTCGGGAGAAAAGCCCACCTTCACATGATGACGGTAGGTGGCGCCGTCGAGTTTCAGGGTGAGCCTGAGGTCGCGGAATTCAGGTGTGCGGCTGGTGCCCATGTTGATGGTGGCGCGGCCGTTCTTCAGTTGGCAGCGCCCAGTCTTGTCGCTGGGCAGCAGGTCGGTGCCGATGCTGTATTCCAGTTCGCCATCGCGAGGGATGCCGTATTTGTAGAACTGCACCTCAACCTTGGCGTCCTCGCCGGTTTTGTAAATCCAGTCGGCGTGGTCGGGTACGGTCACCCAGAGATAGTCGCTCCTGTAGGGATAGTTCTCAGCACTGGTCAGTGCCTTGCCGACGAGAAACAGAAGAAGGGTGAGGAAGATTTTTTGTCTCATAATCCAATGATTTTAGTAGATAGTTGTCTGATGTTGCAAATATAATTCTTTTTTCTCAAATTCCTAACGATTTTATGATTTCCTGTCTCCGAGTATATTTAAAAAAGACTAATAGATTTGGGGGTTCTCCATTTTCTTTTTAATTTTGCATGATAATCAAATAATAAAACACAATGATGAGAAAACTACTGATGACCATGGTGCTGATTCTCTCGGCTACCATGATGTTTGCCAAAGACATCCGCACACTCGTGCTGACAACCAACCCGCAGATGCATTGCCCTAGATGTGAACAAAGAGTGGTGAGCAACCTTAAAGATGTAAAAGGCATCAAGTCGGTGGAAACCAGCGTGGCCGACCAGACCGTCACCATTCAGTACAACGCGAAGAAAACTTCTGAGGAGAAAATCATCGGTGCTTTCGAAGGCTCTGGCTTCAAGGTGAGACCACTTGCCGAGGGTGAGAAGATCGTGAAGGAAGCACACGAGTGCAAGGAAGGCAATATGGGAGACTGCAAGGAATGACACTCTATCCAAAACTTATTCTTGATGCGCTGGCCACTGTCACCTATCCAGGGACGAAGAAAAACCTGGTGGAGAGCGAGATGGTGGCCGACAACATCCGCATCGACGGCATGAGCGTGTCGTTCTCTCTCATTTTCCCGCGCGATACCGACCCCTTCCTCAAGTCTACCGTCAAGGCGGCCGAGGCTGCCATCCATTACCATGTGAGTTCCGATGTGAAGGTGGAAATCTCTACCGAGTACAAGTCGAAACCACGTCCCGAGGCAGGCAAGATGCTGCCGCAAGTGAAGAACGTGGTGGCCGTGAGCTCAGGAAAAGGTGGAGTGGGGAAGAGCACGGTGGCTGTCAACCTGGCTATCGCCCTCGCCCGGCTCGGATATAAGGTGGGACTGCTCGATACCGATATCTTCGGTCCGTCGGCCCCCAAGATGTTCGGTGTGGAGGATGCCCGTCCCTATGCCGTGAACGTGGACGGCCGCGACCTCATAGAGCCGATAGAGAAGTATGGGGTGAAGTTGCTGAGCATCGGCTTCTTCGTCAATCCCGATACTGCCACATTGTGGAGGGGAGGAATGGCCTCCAACGCGCTCAAGCAACTCATTGCTGATGCCAACTGGGGCGAACTCGACTTTTTTATCCTCGATACGCCTCCAGGAACCAGCGACATCCATCTCACGCTACTGCAAACCTTGGCCATCACTGGTGCGGTGATTGTAAGTACACCACAGAGTGTGGCACTGGCCGATGCCCGGAAAGGCATCGATATGTACCAGAACGAGAAGGTGAACGTGCCCATACTCGGACTCGTGGAGAATATGGCTTGGTTCACACCAGCCGAATTGCCCGAGAACAAGTATTATATCTTTGGCAAGGAGGGATGCAAGAAACTGGCCGAGGAACTGCACATCCCCTTGCTGGCGCAGATTCCATTGGTGCAGAGCCTGCGCGAGAGTGGCGACGAGGGCGTGCCGGCAGCCGTCAATGCCGATACGGTCACCGGACTGGCGTTCATCAACCTGGCACAGGCCGTAGTCACTATGACAAGGCGCCGCAACCAAGAACTGCCACCCACGCATATCGTAGGTGTAAAGTAAATCAATCTTTTTTTCTAAAAATACTTTATAGATGCCATAGTTGCTATAGTCGCTATAGTCGCTATGGCATTTTTAGTCACTATAGTTTCTCATAGTTTCTATAGTTGCTATGGCATCTATGGCATTTTTAAAAACCTCCCCCCAAAAAATCACAACTCGGCATTTTTCTTCACCGACTTGTGCATGGTGGCCTTGATTTCCTCCATGCGGTCGATGGCGTGCTTTCGGGCCAGGATAATCTGGTGACGGTAGACAATGCAGGTAAGGAAGAAATAGAATACCACTTGCGTCCACATGGCCACATACTCTGTGCGCACGTCGCTCAGGTTGGCCCCCATGGAGTTCACCCTCACAAAGGCGCGGATGCCAAACGTGGAGGGTATCAGGTTGGCCACGCCTTTCCAGAAACCGGGAATGCTGCTGCTGGGCCACGACACACCGCTGAGGAACAGGAAGGGTACGGAGGTGAACACGATGATGAGCAGCACATTCTCACGGTAGCGGATGATGCACGATGCAAACATGCCGAAGAACACGCAGGCGAGGATGAAAGGCACCATGATGCCCAACAGGGCGTAGGGATTGGCGATGTGTACGAAATTGAACATGTGCGGAATCACCAACACCTCGAAGGCGGCAAGCACCAGATAGACCATCGTGTAGCACAGCGACTTGCCGAAGACGATACGGAAGATACCGTTGTAGTGGCGGCTCACGGGCACAAGGTGCTGGTAGCGGTTGTGCTCACGGGCAGTGCCGGCAGCCAGACCGATGCCCAAAAGCAGGGTCTGCTGCAACACCAGCATCAACACCCCGGGGATGATGAAGTTGCCATAGCCTCCCGAACTGTTATACAAGGGAACTTCCTCGAAGGCCAGGGGCTGAGTGGTAATCTCGTCCTCTCGGTCGGTGTAGTTGCCCGACAGGGAGATTTGTATGTGCTTGTTCAGTTCGCTCGTCACCATCATGGCCGACTGGTAGATGGCCTTGTAGTAGAGCAGGAAGCCCATGTTGCAGTAGATGCTGATGGTGCTCTGCTCCATACGGTTCAGGTTGGTGGAGAAATCGCTGGGGATAAGGACGATGCCGTAAATCTCCTGCTTGCCCATAAGACGCTTGGCCTCTTCCAGGTCGTTGCAGTAGTACTTCACCGCCACGTCTGATGTGGCATCGTAGCTGCGGGCAAACTGACGGCTCATGCTGCTGCGCGACTGGTCGACAATGGCCACGGGCACGTCGCGTGCCACCTCGTTGTTATAGGCCCAGGAATAGAGGATGGGATAGAACAAGGGAACGAGGATGAAGAAGATGAGCACACCCTCGTCTCTCAACACGGAGACCATCTCTTTCTTCCAGATGTATCCCACGTCGAAGATGCCTTCCTTGATACGATATAGCAGTCGCTCGCTCTTTTCCATGGCTTTAGGGGATATAAACGTATTCGAGCATGGCCTTGCGGATGATGTGCACCACGAAGAAGGGCATGATGATGAATATGACCAACGCACCGAAATGAACCAGGGCATCCGTCCATGGGAAACCATTGAGTATGCAGGTCTGGTAAATCATGTAGTAGTGCCGCAGGGGAAATAGTTGGGCGATGGCGCGGATGGGGGCGTCCATCGCACTGATAGGGAATGCCGCTCCCACGGTGGTGAAACTGAGCACGGCCCACAACGAGCAGATACTCATCGACATGCGGAGCGAGGGGAGCAAACCAAACATGAAGATGCCAAAGGCCTGGGAGGCCAGCACCGTGAGCGCCGTGAGTGCAAATACCACCCAGTGGGCACCGGCGTTGGTGAAATGCAACACACCGATGACGTAGTATTCGTAAAACAGCAGCATGGTGAGGAATATCAGAAACTGCGGCAGAAACTTGCCGATGAGTGCCACATAGATGTTGCCGTTGGCCATCGAGAGCCATTCTTTCGACGAGCCAAATTTCAGTTCCGTTCCTATGGAGTAGGAGGAGATGAGGAAGACAAACAACATGATGGCACCGGGTATCAGCATCACGCTCAGATACATGTTGTAGTTCACCATCGGGTTGTTGATGGGATGGAGGGCTACGGTGATGGGCTGCAAGAATGTCTTGATCTGTTTGTCGGTGTAGCCTTGGGCACGCATCTTCGTGTTGCCCACGGCAGCAGAGCCCAGCATCGATGCCGTCTTCAGGTCGCGGAAGAGGAGCGAGCCAGAGGTAAGGGTGGTGTACGAATAGTAGAACGAGATCTTGGGCTGGCGCGAGGCGAGAAGGTCGGTCGACATGTTCTCGGGTATATAGAGGAATGCGTAGATCTCATTGCGCTGCATGGCCTTTCGTGCATCGTCGTAACCGGTGTAATGGGCCACCACGTGGGAGGTCTCAAAGGAGTCGAGTTTGCGCACCAGGCTTCGCGACGTGGAACTGTCGTCGAGGTCGACCACGCCGACGGGCATCTCGGTGGGCAGGCCCTCGCCCATGATAGAGGTGAAGAAAAAAATCACCAGCAAGGGAAACAACACCATGCAAAATAAGTAAATGGGGTTTTTGATGAAAAAACCACATTCACGGGATGCTATCTTCAATATACGGCCAATCGTCTTCAAAGCCAGAACGTCTATCTAAAGTTGCTGAATCTCTATTTCTTCTTGATAATCAACGACATTCCAGGGCGCAGACCCTCGAATTTCTCTACCAGACGGGCTCTCACCTCAAATGTCTTCAGGTCGTATTGGCCGGTGGTCTTAGTGGCTTTCCATACCGAATAGCTGCCCTGGTCTTTCAGGTAGTAGACCTTCATTTTCAGATTCTTGTTAAAGGCAGGGGCGAAAACGGTGATCTCATCACCAACCTTCATGTTGGCAAGTTGGTCTTCACGAACGTTGAACACACCCCACATCTTATCCATCTCGGCAATGCTCATGATGGGGGAGCCTGTGCCCACCAATTCGCCCACCTTCGGGTAGATCTCGGTCACCTCGCCGTCTTTCTGGGCACGTTGGATGGTCTCCTTGATATACGAGTTGACCTCGGCAATGGCACCACTGGCCTGGTCGACCTGGGCAGAGGTGGCCTTGCGCTCCTCCACACGCGAACCGTTCCGGGCCATGTCGTATTGGCTCTGGGCGGCCTTCACCTGGGCGTCGGTGGCTTCTACGGCGGCCTGCGCCTCATCGCGGCGCTGGGCACTCACCACACCTTCGTTGTAGAGGTTGTTCACACGCTGGAATGTCTTATGGGCGATGTCGTTGGCGGCCTTGGCCTGCTGCAACAGTTCGAAGGCACCACGGATGGTCTCCTCGCGGGCACCGTTGTCGGCCATCTCGTTCACTGCCGAGGCAGCCCGTCGCACGCTCTCGGCTTGGGCACGCTTGGCTTGAACCTCAGGGGCATCAAGGATGGCGAGGGTATCGCCGGCATGCACAAAGTCACCTTCCTCTACACGGAGTTCGAGGATACGGCCGGGCACCTTGCTCGACACACGATATTCCGACACTTCCACCTGACCTTGAATAATGTCTTCTTCTTTGTCAAGAGTGAAATAACCGATAACTCCTACAGCGGCCACGGTGGCGATGATGCCCAGAATGGCCAGCAGAATGTTGTTGTGTTGGTTTTTTGCTGACATTTTTATTTTATCGAAGTTGACCAAGTGCCTTGCGAAGAGCCACTTGGGAAAGTTGTACATCTATTTCTGAGTCGATCTTCTCGTCATGAGCGGCTTGCCAAGCGGTCTGCGCACTCATCACTTCGGTCATGCTCATCACTCCCTCACGGAAACCAAGGGTGGCACAGCGCAGGTTCTCCTCGGCGCTAGCCACGTGCTTCTTGCTCATCTCCACACGTCGAAGGGCCTCGCGGTATTTGAAACGGTGCTGCTCCACCTGCAGGTTGATTTTCTCCACTAGGTCGCTGCGCTCCATCTGGGCGATGGTGGTGGCGGCCTTCGAGGCACGTATCTTGTAGCGGCCCTCACGCCAGTCCCAAAGGGGCATGCGGACGAGCAGGCCGATGTTCCACACACCGCTGAACTTGTGCTCGAAACCATTGTAAACGTTGGGGTTGCTCACCAGGTAACCACCCGTGAGGGCAATCTGTGGACGATAGTAAGTGGCGGTGAGGATTTTCGAGGCTTGCTCCGACATGTCGATACCCAACTGCATCATGCGCAGTTCGGGACGGTCGCCCTCGGTGTCGGCATCGGCCAGAACGCCCGTATAGTCGGGTATCAGGTCCTTGTCCTCGTCGGCAAGCGTGATGGGCTTGTCCATTGGAAGACCGCAAAGTTGGCAGAGCAACATCTTTGACAGGGTGAGGTTGTCCTCCACCTTCATCTTCGTCATCTCGGCCTCGTTCACCCTCACGTCCACGCTCAGGCCCTCAGCACGGGTCGAGACGCCCTCGTCAATCATTTTGTGCACGTCGGAGTCGAATTGCTTCACCAACTCAAGATAGCTCTCTGCCAGACGCAACTTGTGCTTCAGGGATACCACAAGCCAATAGGTGGCATCAATCTCGTAAATGGTCGACTGCACGGCCAGGTCGTATTTCTCGCTGGCCATCATCTCGTTCAACTCGGCGATGCGGTTGAGTGCCGTGATGCTGCCGCCCATGTAGATGGGTTGCTTCACCAGAATCGAACCGGCGAACATATTGCGGTTGTTGGTGCGGAAGGCATCTTTGACATTGCTGCCCAACTCATTGCCCATGGCGGCAAGAGTCGCGTTCATGTTGCCTAGTTCCTGTCCAAGCGCCTGGGCAAGTTGGGGGGTGATGATGCCTTTCTGCACCATCCCGGTTATCATGTTGGTGAGGTCGCCCCCCAACTTCGTAGTGACGTTCGTTCCAAGGTTGCTGAGGGCGGATTTCTGATTGTCGTTGAGAATCGAGACTTCCTTGCTCATCAGCTCATATCCAGCCATGACATCGACTTTGGGAAGGTATTTTGTGCGGGCAGCCGCACGGTTGTCAGAGGCTACCTCCCTCCCTATACGGGCAATGCTCAATTGCTTGTTGTTGTTGATGGCCAATTGACGACAATCTTCCAATGTCATCTTCTCCTGTGCCTGAATACATATTCCAAAGGAGAAGGCTATCGCTATCAAAGATAGTCTGTTTGTCATAACAATTTATCCTTTTAAATGTCGATTTCAGAATCCGAAATCATTTGTTACTGCAAAAGTATGATTTTCAATCAATGTTCACAAAAATTTTTCTCCTATAATTATTGAATATGTTTAAAAAAAATATTTTTTAGGGAAAAAAGGAACAATCTTAAATAATTTTTATATATTTGCGGTATTGATAGCCTTCTCTTCGAGAAAACCTACAAATTGTCAACTTTAAAGCCATGAAAAAGTCTTCTTTCCTATACAAGGCCTTCGACCTCTACTATGAGGGGTTCAGGAGCATGACCCTGGGAAAAACACTTTGGACGGTCATTATCATCAAACTTATCATCATTTTCGTCGTCATCAAACTCTTTTTCTTCCCCAATTACATCAGTGCCAATGCAGAGGAGGGGCACGAGGCGGATTTCGTGAGCCAGGAGGTGATGAGCCGCACGCCTACAGAATGAATTCATCAATAAAGATATATCATGCAAAACTTATTATTAGACATTGATGCAGGCATGGTCGATTGGGCGAGGGCGCAGTTCGCGCTCACGGCCATCTACCATTGGTTGTTTGTCCCACTCACACTGGGACTGGCCCTTATCATGGGCATCATCGAGACTTGCTACTATCGCACGAAAAACACCTTCTGGAAAGATGCGGCCAAATTCTGGCAGAAACTCTTCGGGGTGAATTTCGCCATGGGTGTGGCAACGGGTATCATCCTTGAGTTTGAGTTCGGTACCAACTGGAGCAACTACTCTTGGTTTGTGGGCGATATCTTCGGGGCACCTCTGGCCATCGAGGGTATTGTGGCCTTCTTCATGGAATCGACTTTTGTGGCCGTCATGTACTTCGGATGGAAGAAAGTGTCGCCTGGATTCCACCTCGCATCCACATGGCTCACTGGTCTGGGTGCCACCATTTCGGCATGGTGGATCCTGGTGGCCAACTCATGGATGCAGTATCCGGTGGGATGTGAGTTCAACCCCGATACCATGCGCAACGAGATGGTGTCGTTCGCCGATGTCGCGCTCTCTCCCTTCGCCATCGACAAGTTCTGCCACACCGTCACCTCGGCGTGGATCATCGGAGCCATCTTCACCGTGGCCGTCTGCTTCTATTATCTGCTGAAAAACAGGGAACACAAACTTGCCATCGAGAGCATCAAGGTGGCCAGCATCGTCGGACTGGTGGCCTCGGTGCTGGCTGCGGTCACTGGCGACCATTCGGCCTATACGGTGGCTAAGGTACAGCCTATGAAACTGGCTGCCATGGAGGCGCTTTACAATGGTGGTGAGGGACAGAGCCTTACGGCCATCGCGCTCGTCAACCCGTTTAGTCAACCCGATTACGCCAAGGGAGAGGAACCGCCTTTGAAGATAGGCATTCCCTACATGCTGTCGTTCATGGCCACCCACGACTTCAATGGGTTTGTCCCTGGGGTCAACGACTTGATTAAAGGTGGCTATACCAATGCCGATGGACAGGTGGAGCCTTCGCTGGCAGAGAAAATGGAGCGTGGTCGGCAGGCTATCGCCGCGTTGGCCGATTATCGGAGAATCAAGGCCGAGACAAAGGGCAATCTCTCTCCCGAACAGGAGAAAGACTTGGCCGGGAAGGCTGGCATCCTGAAAGAGAACATGAAGTATTTCGGCTATGGATATATCAAGGATGCCGACGATGTGGTTCCTTCTATCCCGCTCTGTTTCTACACTTTCCGCATCATGGTGGGACTGGGGTGCCTCTTCATCCTGTTCTTTGCCCTGACGCTCTTCTTCGTCTACAAGAGAGACATCACGAAAGGCAAGTGGTGGAAATGGCTGGGCATCATCCTGCTTCCCCTGGGATATCTGGCCAGCGAGTCGGGGTGGCTCGTGGCAGAGTTCGGACGTCAGCCTTGGACCATCCAGGACATGATGCCTACATGGGTGGGAGTCAGCGACCTGTCGTCCAGTGCGGTCATCATCACTTTCTTCCTCTTCCTTATCCTCTTTACGGTTTTGCTCGCTGTGGAAATCAGTATTTTGTGCAAGCAAATCAAAAAGGGACCCGAATATTCAAAATAATCTTTAAACATCGATCACTATGACTTACGAGTTTATGCAAAAATATTGGTGGTTCCTGGTCTCCCTACTTGGGGCCCTCCTGGTGTTCCTTATGTTCGTGCAAGGGGCCAACTCTTTGATTTTCGGACTCGGACGCAATGAGCAGGAACGGAGAATGGTCATCAATTCCACAGGAAGGAAATGGGAGTTCACCTTCACCACGCTGGTTACGTTCGGAGGGGCTTTCTTCGCTTCTTTCCCACTGTTCTATAGCACGAGTTTCGGAGGTGCCTACTGGCTTTGGATGATTATTCTGTTCTCTTTCGTGCTGCAGGCAGTGAGTTACGAGTTCCAGAACAAGTTGGGCAACTTCCTCGGGGCAAAGACGTTCCAAGTGTGCCTTGTGCTCAATGGCATCATCGGACCGCTGCTCCTTGGTGGGGCAGTGGCCACTTTCTTCAACGGTTCCAATTTCATCGTCGACAAGATGAGCCTAACCGACAGCATGCAGCCCATCATCTCGCGATGGGCAAACGCTTCGCATGGACTCGATGCCCTGCTCGACGTGTGGAACCTGATATTCGCCCTGGCCGTGTTTTTCCTTGCCAGGATTCTTGGCATACTTTATATTATGAATAACGTGAACGACGAGAACGTGAGGAGCAGGGGCTCTGTCAAACTGGTGGGGGCTGTCATCCCCTTCCTTGTCTTCTTCCTGGCATTCCTCGTTCGCACCCTCTTCAAGGATGGCTATGCTTACGACCCGGCCACAGGCGTTATCTCTATGGAACCCATGAAGTATCTTCACAACTTGCTCGATATGTGGTACTTGCTCGTTATCATTCTCATCGGAGTGGTGCTGCTGCTCTATGCCGTGGCGCGCACCATCAAGAGCAAAACTTATATTGGGGGCATCTGGCCGGCCGGTATAGGCGTGGTTCTCGTGGTTCTTTGCCTGCTCTTGTGCGCCGGATGGAACAATACGGCCTATTACCCTTCGAATGTCGACTTGCAGGACAGTCTCACGATTGCCAACAGCTGCAGCAGTGAGTTCACGCTCACCACCATGACTTATGTGAGTTTCCTCATCCCATTCGTGCTCGCCTATATCTTCTATGCGTGGAGAGCCATCGACAAAAAGAAAATCGACCTCGAGGAAATCAAGGCCGACGACCATCTTTACTAACCATACAATCATACAAATTCTCAGATAATGAAAAGAAAGTTCTGCTTGATGCTTTTGTCCGTGTGCGCCATGTTCACGGCCAACGCCCAGTCTTCCACTGATACGCTCCGGCATGAGGTGCTGCTCAACACCACGGTAGGGGATATTCGCATCGCGCTCTATAATGAGACACCCAAACATCGCGACAATTTCCTGAAAATGGTAAAGAAAAGGCTCTATGATGGGGTGCTCTTTCACCGGGTAATCAAGGATTTTATGATACAGACGGGCGACCTGGCTACACGGAAGCCTGGAAAAAAACTCATCCCTGCTCCTCCAAAGACCCAAATTCCCGCAGAGATCAAATTCCCGCAATATTATCACAAAAGAGGGGCTGTGGCGGCAGCAAGAGAGGATGACAACGTGAATCCAAAGAAAGCCTCGTCGTCTACCGATTTCTACATCGTGTGGGGAAGGCAGCTCCATGAGTCGCAAATCGACTATTTCCAACATCGCCTGGATACCATCACCGGTGGAAAGGTGCAACTCACACCCGAAATCCGGGAGACCTATAACAAATTGGGCGGCACACCATTTCTCGATGGTCGGTATACCGTCTTCGGAGAGGTGGTAGAGGGAATGGACGTGGTGGAGAAGATTCAACTCGCCGAAACCGATGCCGCCGACAAACCGAAACAGGAAATCAGGGTGATCAAGGCAACTGTGGTGAAGTAAACGTGCTGGTTTGCCATCCACATATTATAAATAAGGTGCCAAACGGCGCCTTATTTTTTGTTTTGTACGACGACATGACCATCTTTGTGGACGAAAATGGCGTTTTTTTTGTTTATTCGAACTGGAAAATGCAAATTTTGTAAAATAACACGAAAACTTTTGGTTTTTAAGATAAAAAATCGCCAAAAAATTTGGAGGCAAAGAAAATTAGCAGTACCTTTGCATCCGCTGCGCTTGAAAAAGTGGAGTAAAAAATTAAGCGTTCTTTGGAAGATTTACATAGAAGACAAGTAGTACAAGAAGCAGCGCCGCCTGCCTTTTTTGGGGCAGTGTGGCGTGGGTAGAAGATACGAGCCGTCAACGCCCCTTAGGGGGTGGTAAAAGGTGCTTTTTGAACACGATGGAGACGAGGCGTCCTGAGACAAAGAAGTTTCTCTCCCCCTTTGGGGATATGAGACGACGATACATTA
>ONGG01000058.1 GCA_900317305.1 uncultured Prevotellaceae bacterium
TAGAAGCGAGGTGACCCAAATCACCACTTTTGCAAATTGCAACTATCTTATTATCAGGTAAATGACTTTTTTAGGACAAAATCTTGCGGAAAACAGGAAGAGTAATGTCTGAACTCCTGAACTTCTGAACTCCTTGAAGAAAGAGTAATGTCTGAACTTCTGAACTCCTTGAAAAAAACTCCAAGCAAAAACTCCCGCCGGTGCGCGGCGGGAGTTTTTGCAAAATAAGAAGTATGTGTTAGTTGAGTTGGACGGCGAAGTATTTTTTCACGCCAGCGGGGTTCAGACCCTGGATGATGAGCACGGGCTCGTTGCTGGTCGAGGCTTCTTTCACCACACGCTGCAGGTCGCTCAGGCTCTTCATGGCCTCGTCGTTCACCTTGGTGATGATGAATCCCTTGGTGATGCCGGCTTCCTGCATCTTGCCCTTGTTCACCTTGATTACCTCGAGGCCATAGCTGATGTTCAGCGTCGACTTCTGCGTGTCGGAGATTTCCTTCAGGTTCACGCCAAGTACGTCGAGGTCGGCGGTCTTCACCACATCGGTGTTGCCCTGGGCGTTCTTCAGCGTCACGGTCTGTTCTTTCTTCGACTTGTTGTGCAGGTAGCCAATCTTCACCTTGTCGCCAGGACGCTTGTTGGCGAGAATCTCCTGCAGTTCGGCCATCTTCGACACTTTCTTGCCGTCGAGAGAGACAATCACGTCGCCTTCGGCAACGCCAGCGGCCTTGGCGGCTCCATTGTCCTCCACCTTGCTCACATACACACCCTCGTTGGTGCCGAGGTCTACCTCCGTGCCCTTGGCTTTCTGGGCGTCGATGTAGTTGTGCGCATCCTGTCCCACAATAGCCAGAAGGGCGCGCTGCACGGTGCCGTATTCACGCAGGTCGCTCACCACTTTGTTCATGATGGTGGTGGGGATGGCAAAGCCATAACCGGCATAACTTCCGGTCTGTGAGTAAAGCATCGCGTTGATGCCCACCAACTCGCCGTTGGTGTTCACTAGGGCACCACCCGAGTTGCCTGAGTTGATGGCGGCATCGGTCTGGATGAATGATTCCACACCATTGGCATAGAGCGATCGGGCCTTCGCACTCACGATGCCCGCGGTGACAGTGGAGTTGAGGTTGAAGGGGTTGCCTACGGCAATCACCCATTCGCCGACCTTCAACTTGTCGGAGTCGCCGACGGTGAGGAAGGGAAGGTTCTTCGAGTCGACCTTGATAAGGGCAAGGTCGGTGGTCTTGTCAGTACCGATGATGCGGGCGGCGAACTCGCGGTTGTCGTTGAGGGTCACCGTGATCTCGTCGGCGCCATCCACCACGTGGTTGTTGGTCACGATGTAGCCATCGTTGGTGATGATGACACCCGAACCGCTGGCCTCACGGGGTGGGGTCTGCACCTGACGGCGCTGGCTGCCACCGCCACCAGGATTGCCGAAGAAACCAAAGGGATCGCTGAAGAAGTCACCCCAGGGATCCTGCACTTCCACCATGCGGGTCTGCGAGTTGGTCTTCACTTTGATATGTACTACTGCGGGAACGGCTTTCTCGGCCGCGTAGGTAAGGTCGACGAGTCCGGCTGGAGAGGCCGACCACCCATTCAATGAGATGGAAAGAGCGGTAACGCATACCGCTACACCTAGAATAGTGTTACTCTTGATCATAAGTATTTAGAATTATTTAAACCGTTTCCTAAATATAATTCAAGCAAGACTCATGCCAATTTGTTGTGCCATGGGCCCAATTCACTTAAAAGCATTGCAAAAATAGATGCAAAAAATGTGAAATGGCTATTTTCGTATAATTATTTGTCCTCTTTTAACAATAACAATCGCCGTGTTAACGTAGGTTTGCCCGATTTCAACAAAAATTTACTTTTTTTTATTCCTTTGGCCGGAGGCTGACCGCTCTTCTGGCCTCTTGATGGTGCGGGAAATGCCCCAATGGCTCATTCCAGACCATCGAGAAGGATGAACGCGGCCCAATAATGAGGGTCTTCGTAAATCTTCTTGGGGGGAGCGTTCTTCGCACGTTTCTGGCGCGAGGAGATGGCACGTCGGCGGTGGCCGCTGGCCGGAGCCTCCATCGTGCGGATGTCGTGCTGTGCCAGGCGAAGGGCCTCGTGCTTCTCCATGCCCTGCAGCAGATAACCATAGAAACGGGTCATCAGCAGGCGCGTGGCCACATCGTCCACCTTCCACAGGGTCATCAGCAGACTGTGGGCGCCGGCTTTCTTGAAACCACGCTGCAAGCCAAACACACCATCGCCGGTGATTCTGCCCAGACCCGTCTGGCAGGCAGAGAGCACGAGGAGGTCGATACCGCGAAGGTCGAGCACCGAAATCTCTTTCGCAGTGAGCACGCCATCATCGTGGTCGTTGCCCACCTCGTCGCCGATAAGGGTCTGGTTGGCCCCGGCGAAGAGTAATCCCGAACGGGTGAGAGCCTGGTCGGCGACGTCCATGTCGTCGTACATGGAGAGGAACCCCAGTTTCTCCGACAGTTGGCCTCGCTTCACCTCACTGTCGGTCCAGTAGAATCCGTGGGTGGCGATATGGGCCACGGAAGGTGAATGGCCGGAGAAATGCTTGAAACTAGTCTCGGTGGCGTCGGTGCCCAGGTAGAGGGTGGCAGGGATGCCGTTGGAGAGGAAGCCCCGGGCGATGTCTTCGGCTTCTTTCTTCGTGCCTGGCAGGTATTTGGCGGCGCGTTTCTTCTTGCCACGGCCGGTGCTCATGGTGCTGGTGTCGTAGACGATGCCGCCATAGACCACGGCCGATGGGGTGGAGGAGCGGTGGTGGCGGCCCAAGGCCAGTTCGCGGGTCGACGACAACCTGAACAGGTGCCATCGGTCGGACACCAGCAGGCCGTTGTCATCCCAGTGGGGCAGCGACTCGATGCCGATGTTGTAGAGTTCGCCTGCCGGCGAGAAATAGAGGTTGTCGACATCTTGAAGATAACTGTTCAGGGGTTGCCAGACAAGGCGTGAGAGTTGGCTGGTGGTGTATAGTTTTTTGGCATCGATGGCGGCTATCCGCCCACCATCGGTCAGGGCTACCAGTTGGGGATTCGCCATCTTGCTGGTGAGCACGAAGGCACCATATTGCTCATTGCCGTCGCCGTCCTGGTAGCAGACGAACTCTACGGCAGCCTCGCGGGGTTTCAGATTACGGGCAATGTCCTTCCATTGCAGTACGAGCGACTTGGTGTAGTTGCCATATGTTTTCGAGCGCTTCACCAGCCGGCGCTCCTGATGGATAATCGCACGCTGCAGGGAGTCGGTGTTGAGCGAGCGCTGGCGAAGTGGACGCTCGTACTCGTCGATGAGCCTGGCTTTGTCGGCCTGCAGTTTGCGGTAAGCGCCAATCAGCAGCGAGTCGCTGCCCTCAAGAAGCAGGTTGGCCATCTCCAGGTCGCTGTTCAGCAACAGGCCTTTGGCCAGGAGGGTGCCATTGAGGGCGCTGGATACCATCTTGGGAGTGGGGTGCTTGGTGGCAAGGCGGGGCAGGGTGTTGGTGAACCATGGCTTCACGCGGCGCCAGAACAGGTCGCGCTCCGAGGCCGTGAGGTCGGCAAAGGTGCTCATCACGTTCGCCGTGTAGCGCGAGGTGGCCTCAAGGGCATAGTGGTCGGCAGAGTCGGTCTGCTCGTTGGCCGAGTAGTAGATGGCCAGCTTGCACATCGAGTGGGCATACGACAGGTGCTGCTCGCCCAGCAGGCGCTTGCGGAGGAGCATGGCCTCACGGCCGTAGGCCACGGCCTCGGCATAATGCCCCAGTGCATAGTGATAACTGGCGAGGTTGCTCACCGACTCGGCATAGTCGGGATGGTCGTCGCCCAGCACTTCACGGCGTATTTCCATGGCCTTCGTGCCACAGCGCATGGCCTGTGGCAGGTTGCCCAGTCGCATGTAGTAGTCGGCCATGTTGCTCAGGGCGGTGGCGTAGTCGGGATGGTGCTCGCCCAGCAGGCGTCGACGCAGTTCCACCGCCTCGGTGCCCAGCAGGATGGCGTCGTCGTAATGTCCCAGATAATAATGGTATTTGGAGAGGTTGTTGAGCGACTGGGCATAGTCGGCACTCTCCTTGCCTACCACGCGCTCCCTCACGCCGAGGGCCTCCTCGCCGAGTGACAGGGCTTTGTCGAAATTGCCCAGGCGGGAGTGGTAGCCGGCAAGGTTGCTCAGCGATGTGGCATAGTCGGCATTCTCTTTGCCGAAGAGTTGGGCGCGCAGTTCCACCGCCTTGCGGCCCAGCCTCACCGCCTCGATGTAGTTGCCCACATACGAGTGGTAGCGGGCGATGTTGTTGAGCAGTTGGGCGTAGTCGGCGGTTTGGGTGCCCGAGAGTTCCTCGCTGAGTGTCATGGCTTGTTGTGCCAAGGCGATGGCCTCGGCATAGCGGCCCGAGCGCGAGAGGTAACCGGCCTGTTGGGTGAGGGCCATGGCGTAGTCGTGGTGGTGGGTGCCCACTTGGCGCTCGGTGGCGTCAAGGGCTTTCCTGCCCCATTTCACGGCCTGGGCGTAGTCGCCCGCTGCCGACAGTTCCTTGGCACGCTGGCCGAGGGCTTGTGCCGACAGGCTGTCGCGGGATGGGGTGGTGGGTGACGCCACAGGCTGCGAGTGTGCCCCGCCCGCCCAGAGCCATACCACCATGGCCAGCACGATTGTCCGGATAGCGCTCACTGTTACTCCAGTCCTAATTTGTTGATGAAATCGTTAGAGATGATGTCGGCGGGTGCCTGCAGGGTGGTGATGACCCATGAATGCGTGATTTCGTTCCAGTCTTGTTTCGACACCACCTGCCAGGTACGCTCAAGCAGACTGAGGTTCTTCTTCGTCATCTCCTTGCGGTGCTTGTAATCGGCTTTCCAGTTGGCGCGGTATTGCTCGGTCACGTCACAACTCTCCTTGAGGTCGATAGACAGTTTGTACTCGCCCGTGCCCCAACTGTCCTTGAAGTTCTCCTTCTCGTCGCGGAAACCCATATATGAGCGGGGCACGATGAAGCATTCTCCGGTCACCTTGTAACGGGGGGCGGCATCGGCTTGGCGGGTATAGCGGAGGAACCCGTCGGCACCCAGCAGACTGGGGTCTACGGGAATGTTGATGTTGAACTGCCCCAACTCCACATTCTTCTGCAGCTGCACCACCTCGTTCATCCACGACGACGAGATGGTGATGTCCATCGACAGGGTGAAGTCTTTGCGCTCCTCAAAAGAGTAGGGGATGTTCAGTTGGGTGTTGGGAAGGTTCGACCGCTTCGGACTGAGGATCAGGGTGTCGAGCACCAACTCAAACTTCGAGTGGTTGATGATGCGGTAGAGTTTGGTGCGGTCGATGTGGAGCGACACGTAGAAGAGGGTGTCGTTGCCATCCATGCGGAGGCAGCCGATGCCGTCGAAACGCATGCCTTTGGGGTCCATGGCTCCGTCGAAGGAAGGTGCGTCGTAGAAGTCGCTCATCTCGGATACCGTACTGATTCTCGTCTGGAAGACATTTTCTTTCTTCACGGCCTCCTCCCACTCCTTCTTCAAGCGCCGGTTGCGGGTGATGAGCGAGCCGATGGCGTTGACGCCCATGTCGAAGAACGAGGTGACGTAGCCACCTGCAAGGCCTTTCACCGAATGGCCGGCAGCGCTGAACAGGTCGCCAAGATAGCCGCGCGAACTGTCGCGCTGGTCGTTGAGTTTGCTGATCTCGCTGCCCAGCTCATCGCTGGTATAAATATAGGTCTTGTAGGTCACGGTCTTGCCCTTGTCGTTTTGGGCCGCCATAGGCAAGACGGCAATGAATGTCAGGATGGCGGTCAGGATGATTGTTCTCGGACCAAAGGGGAGGGTAGTGAGGGGGTTGTGCATGATGAATTTCATAACAAATGCCAGTGGTTGATAGTGTTTTTGTGGTTTTTGCAGTGCAAATGTACACATATTTTTGCTTTCTCACCCCGCCATCTGTCGTTTTTTTGTTAAAAATCGCAATAACGTATGGCTGTTGCCAAAAAACCATTATCTTTGCAGCATACACATGAAACCTACCATCATGAGAAGAAAAGTCAGTCACCTCTATATGCTTCTGCTATCGGCCTTGCTCTCGCTCTTGGGCTTTGGGTCGTGCAAGACGCTGTTCTTCAGCAAGAAGAAGCAGGCACAGCAGCGCGAGGCCTTTGTGCGCGACAGCATTGAGAAGGCTGGCGCACAGGCGGCTTACGAGGCTTATCGGCTCGACAGCATCCGCAAGGTAAAGGAGATGGAGCAGAATATCTGTATCTACGGAGGACCCGACATGATGGACCGTAGGGTGAGGAGGAAATAACCCTATACCTAACTCTACTGATGAGGTACCAAGGACTCCCGTTGCGGAAGAAAGCAGCGCTCGAACTGGAGCGCCGCATGCATAAGGACATCATTCGACGGCACCCCCTAAGACAACTGTTCTGGGAGTGCACGTTGCGTTGTGACCTGAAGTGCAGGCACTGTGGGAGCGACTGCAAGACCAAGGCCGATGCGCATGACATGCCCGTCGATGATTTGCTGGCGGTGCTGCGCCGCATCAAGCAGGTCTACAACTCGTATGAGGTGTTTGTCACCATCAGTGGCGGCGAGCCGTTGATGCGACCCGACCTGGAGGAGTGTGGCAGGAAAATCTACGACCTCGGATTCCCCTGGGGAATAGTGACCAATGCCCTGCACCTCACGCCTGAGCGGTTCCGCCGACTTGTTGACGCGGGTATCCACAGCATGGCCATCAGCCTCGACGGACTGGAGGACAACCACAACTGGATGAGGGGCAACGACAACAGCTTCAGGATGGTGGAGCAGGCCATCGGCATGCTGCGCGACGAGCCCCTCGTGGTGTGGGACATCGTGACATGTGCCACAGAGCGCAACTTCGATGAACTGCCGCGATTGCGAGAGTGGCTTGTCGACCATGGCGTGGAGATGTGGCGGGTGATCGACGTCTTCCCAATGGGAAGGGCTGCCACCGAACCACAGATGCTGCTCTCCGACAAGCACTACCGCCAGTTGCTCGATTTCATCCGCCAGACGCAACAGCAGTTTCCGCAACTCTCGCTCAACTATGGGTGCGAGGGCTTCGTGGGAGAGTATGAGTTCGACGTGAGACCTCATTCCTTCTTCTGCCACGCTGGAGTGACCGTGGCAGGCATCCTGGCCGATGGTGGCATCTCGGCATGTACCAGTATCAGGGCCGACTATGTTCAGGGCAACATCTACAAAGACGACTTCGTGGAGGTGTGGGAGAACAGGTTTCAACCCTACCGCAACCGCGAGTGGATGCGTACGGGCACCTGTGCCGAGTGCAATATGTGGAAATACTGTCAGGGAAATGGCATGCACCTGCGCGATGCCGGCGGACAACTGCTCCAATGCCACCTTGACCGCATGGTGAGAGGCGGACAGCAATAACAACATACCCAATAAAAATAAATGAGAAAGAACTTTTTACTTACGGTGTGCATGGCCACATGCCTCCTGACCTTGTCGGTGAGGACGGCCGCGCAGCAACTCTCTACCACCGATGGACGCCACACCTATGAGATGGGCGAGACGGTGGGCATCAAGTATGAGGGCGCCCAGGTAGGCGACCGAATCATCTTATACCAGAACCTCTCCATCCTTCCGCTTGCCGAAAAACTCAACGTCGAGCAGCAAGAGGGTATCTACAACGTGCCGCCCATTCTGCAGCCCGGCAACTACTGGGCGTTGCTCGTGAGGGGAAACAACTCGATGGCACAGCTCAACTTCCAAATTGCCGAACTGCCCATAGATGGCAAATACAGGGTAATGCTCCTCTCCGATATCCATGTGATGAGTCCTGAACTGGTGACCGACCCCAACAATGCGAGTTACCAGAAAATGATAGGGAACGACAGGAAACTGCTCAAATACAGTTACGACATCTTCAAGACCTATTGCGATACCATCAAGGCATTGCATCCCGACCTTGTGCTCATCCCTGGCGACCTCACCAAGGATGGCGAACTGCTGAGCCATCAGGCTGTGGCCGAAGGGTTGCAGCAACTGCTCGACGAGGGCATCCCCTCGCTCGTGATTCCCGGTAACCATGACATCGAGAGCCAGATGGCGCGGGCCTACGACTACGACGGCGTGAAAATGGCCGAGACCATCACCATCGACCAGTTTGCCGAGATTTATAGGAACTTCGGATATGGCGAGGGGATGGACCGCGATCCCTCCTCGCTCTCCTACGTCTGCGAGCCGATACCCGGATTGGTGCTCATCGCCATCGACGACAGCAGGGTGCCCTCGAAGGGAATCGACAGAATCAGCGACATGGAGTTCGGGCGTATCACCCAGGCCACTCTCGACTGGGTGGTAGAGAAGGCCGATGAGGCACGCCGACAGGACAAACGGGTGCTCGCCATGGTGCATCACCAGATGATGGAGCATTTCAACGGACAGACCTCGTTCTTCGGGTCTTCGGTAACGGAGCATGGCGACAGCATCGCACGCATCTTTGCCGCCCATGGCATCAAGGCGGTGTTCACCGGACATATGCACATTCCCAATGTATCCAAACTGTGGAGCGTCGACAGAAAAGACTCCATCTACGACATCTCGTCGGCTTCCACCATCTCCTATCCCAGCCATTACAGAATGCTGCTCTTCGACGAGAACCTCTCGACGATGAAGGTGGTGTCGAGGCCGGTAAATGCAACCCCTTTGCTGAGCAACCTGCAGTCCTCTGCACGAAGCCAGGTGGCTGCCGCCCTGCCCGAGACCGTGAGCAAACTGGTCTACGCGTATAGGTCGATGCTCGACAATATGATGCAGCAGTTTGCCGGCATTCCTGAGTTCGACAACGTCATCGCCGACATCCCTGCCGACAATGATGAACTCGCCGCTCTCGCCTTCGAGGCCTTCGGAGCCACCTTCGAGAAAGTGGTATTCACCACCGACGAGGCCAACGAGAACCTGAAAGGAGCCGCTGACGAGATACTGGAACAACTCAAAGCCGACTGTGTGAAGGCTTGCGACCTGATATTCGACAACCAGAACACCGATACCAGGGCTTTCCTTGCCACCATTCTCCAACTCACCCTCATGGATAGGGCCGAGCCTGTGATCAAGAGCATGCTCAACGACGTGTCGTTCATGGGAACTCCCGACGAGAACCAGACCGACGACCTGTATCTCACCGTCGACCTCTCATACGGAGAGAGCGGCATCCCGTCGGTGTTGCCCGACAACATGCAACCTGCCGAGACGGCTGTCTACACGCTCTCGGGCATCAAGGTGAGCACCAGCATGAATCATTTGCCAAAGGGTGTCTATGTGGTAAGGCAAGGTAATGAGACGTGGAAGATCATGATAAGGTGACCAACTTATCCGTTAGTGTGGGGGGGATTCAAAATATCCCCCTCTTTTATTTCCTCCTCAGAATCGTAGGCTTTGTAGTGGTCTTGCCGTTCTCCTCGAAGGTCACGTCGCCACTGAAGTCATTCTCTACGCGGGTGAGCTCAATCAGCACCTTCAGCGTCTCGATGCTGTCGCGGCGCTGTGAACCAGTGAGCGTGATGTGGTCGCCGAAGTAGCCTTCCACCTTCACCGAGCGGCCGCCCCACTTGAAGGTGCCCGAGAGGTCGTCGAGCTCATTGCCGTGGCGCAGCTCAATCGAGGCGGTGTCGCCTCCCACCTTGCCTACGATGGTGAAGTGCGAACGCTCGTAGACGCGGCGCAGACTGTCCACACGCCGCAGGCTGTCGGCACGCCTTATCGCCAACTGCTTGGCGCGTTGTATGGAGTCTTTCTGCACGTTGAGCAGCGAGTCGGTGCGCTGGCGCGCTATCGCAGTGCTCTCTCGTAGCATCTCGGCACTCTTCTTGTCTTCACATGATGCCCACACGAAAGCGGCCATGAGCACCAATAGCACGTGAAATGTAAATTTTCTCATCATATTCTCTTTTTCCAATCTTTTTTTCTCACAATCATTACACACACATTCCCTGTTCCCGGCCTCGCTGAGAAAAAAGGTCACCAGCCCATCAGGTTGCGCAGGTAGGTGGTGAGTTCCTCGCCCATCAGAGCCTGGCGGCGCATCGAGGGATGGCCCTGTGAACCCATGCCCAGCGACTTGTCCTCAGGAGTGAAGTTCATGCGGTACACCTCGCGGTCGCCACGACTGGCGGCATCGGCGATGGCGGCATCCTGGGCATCATTGATGTCGGTGAGGCGCTTCGACCTGGGGATGGCGCCAATCAGGTATACAATCTTGGCCTTGGGGTAGTGGCCGCGCAGCATCTTGGTGAACGACTTGAAGGCCTCGGTGAGTCTGGCCTTGTCGTACTCGCCCACAGAGGTGTCGTTACAACCCAGGTTCACGCACACCACGTCGGGCTGGAAGCGCGAGAAGTCCCACAGTTCACCATTGGTGGTGTAGAAAGTGTGGGGGTAGATGTTGGGCATGATCTGGTCGGGTATCTTGCCGGCATAGTTGCGGTAGATGCCGATGCCGCTGCGGGCGCACACCTGGTATTGGGCACCGAGGTTGCGCGCGGCAATGGCGGCATAAGTGTAGTAGAAATTCTGCTTGCTGAAGAGGAAGGTCTTCTCGGTGCCGTCGCCCTCTATGCCGTAACCACAGGTGATGGAGTTGCCGATGAACTCGATGCGGCGCTCGGGGAGCACAGGACGCTCGCCCAGGTCGCAGCCGTCGTCGAGAAGCAGACCGTAGAACGTGGGCTTCTTGGCATGACCTTCTATAAGGTAGGTAAGCGTGAGACTATGTTCGCCCTCCGGCAGGTCCTTGCCCAGGAGGGTGATGTTGCTGCCTTTCATCACCTGTACCTTGTGGGGAGCCATACTGTCGATCTCGACCATGAAATAGCCACAGTCGGGATTGGTCTTCATCTGCACAGAGGTGCCGCTGAACGTGCAGCGTATCTGTACGCCGGGGTATGTCCATGCCACGGCTCCAGGTTTGTAGGTGTGGCTGGTACGGCCTGTGTAGGCAAAACCCGACGATGTGGCTGGCACCAGGTGGGCGGCTAAGGCACTCGTCGCAATGGTCAGCATGATAACGGACAGGATGGTTTTTCGATTCAGACTCATGACTTTTTTCTTTTATTTGAGTGTTTGGGGATGGTGTATGCCGACTGGTAAGCCAGTCTGACTTTCCCCCGATAAGCCCTATGATTTCTGCCTGATGATTAGAACTGTGCGTAGATGAAGGGCTGGATGTCGTTCTGCCGGTAGTTGACGACCACCTGCAGAATGATGATGAGCAGGATGATCTTCAGCATGATCGGACTGTTGATATACCACCGCTTCATCTTGTCGAGATGATTCTGGCGTACGGCATGAAGGGCGAAGCCGAGCACCACGAACACCGTCCAGGCGGTGCGGGTCTCTACGAACGGCACGAGATACGACAGGCTGAAGTCGCTGAAGATGCGGCCAATCATGGTGAAGGCGGTAGCCATATCGGGGGAACGGAAGAATATCCAGGTGAGGCAGATGTAGATGAAGGTGATGGCGAAAGAGCACACCCTCACATACCAAAGGTTGGGAATGGGGTCGAGCCAACGCTTGCAGAACTTGTGCACCACGAGGCCTATGCCATGAAGGGCTCCCCATATCACGAACATCCATGAGGCACCATGCCACAGTCCGGCCACCAGCATCGTCACGAAGTTGTTCACATAAGTGCGCACCTTGCCGCAACGGTTGCCGCCAAGAGGAATGTAGACGTAGTCGCGAAACCAGGTGGAGAGCGAGATATGCCAGCGGCGCCAGAACTCCTGGAGATTGAGCGACTGGTAGGGGAAACGGAAGTTCTCGCGCAGTTCGATGCCCAGCAGCGAGGCCAGGCCAATGCTGATGTCGCTGTAGCCGGAGAAGTCGCAGTAGATCTGCAGGGTGTAGCCCAGCACGCCCATGGCGTTCTCAAAACCAGAGTAGGCCGTGGGGTCATCAAATATCCAGTTGTTGTACTGGGCGATATAGTCGGCGATGAGTGCTTTCTTCAGTAGTCCGCTCATGATGAGCCACAGACCGTTGTACACCTGGGTGTCGCCGATATGGTAACGGTGCTTGATCTGGGGGATGAGGGTCTCGGCACGGGTGATGGGACCTGCCATGAGCAGGGGGAAGAACGTGAGGTAGAACGTGTATTCGAGCAGGGTGGTCTCGGTGGTGAAACGGCCCTTGTAAACGTCGACGGTGTAACTGATGGCTTGGAACGTGTAGAACGAGATGCCCACCGGAAGGATGATGGAGAGGGGTGAGAAATTCGTACGGGTCAGCTCGTTGAATATCTCAATGAAGAAGTTGGTGTATTTGTAGTAGAGCAGGGGCAATAGGTCTACCACGATGGTGAGCCACATCAGCCATGTGCGCCGGCGCCCTTCCCACTCGTCCATCTTCCGGGTAAGGAAGTAGGACAGCAATACGGTGGCCGGAAGCAGCAGCATGAGCACACCATTGGCCTTGAAGGCGAAAAACAGGCTGAATATCACCACATAGACGAGCATCATGCTCTTCGAGGTGTGGCGGATGGCAATGTAAAGGCCGAAGAACAGCACAAACAACACGGCAAAGGGAACCGACACAAGCGACCAGGCTTCGTCGGGAGTCGTGAGGAAGTGGATGAGTTGGTTGAGCATCAGCCTTCGAATTAAATGTTAGGCTTGCGGAAGGACGATGGGGGTCTTGGGACGGCGGCCCTTGTCTTTCACCTGCATCACCTCGATGTGCTCGATGTTGTAGGATTGCTTGCAGTCGGGGATGGTAAGCACCACAGGGTGCACACAGTCGTCGCTGTTCATCCATTCGGCCACCAGGTCCATCCATTCGCGGGCACCCAGCGAGGTGGGGTGAAGGTGGTCGCTACGGCGCTCCATCTCCAGATGCTGGGAGTCGAAATAGGCCTTCTTGCCAAACACCTTGGCTATCTCAGCGTTCAAGCCGGCATCAGGCTTCGTGTTGGGGGGACCGATGAAAATGCAAGGACGGTCGCCCACTTTGGCCTTCATCTTCCTCAGGCTCTCGTTGATAGCACTTAGGTTCTTCGACGACAGCTCGTTGCTGCCCATGCAGAAAATCACGTAGGTGGGGTCGGTCTCCTCGATGTAGTAATCGAGTGTCAGGCCACTCCATCCCAAAGTCGTGCTGCCATACCATGTCACGGCATACATCGTGTCGCCACTCACGCGGCAGATGTCGAAGAAACGGTAGGCCATGGGCTCCACCATTGAGTCGCCAACGAAGAGAAAGCGTTGGGGGGTGCTGTCGGGTTCCAACTTCTCTTCCACCATGGCAAGGCTCACGGTGTCAGTGTCGGAAGTGGAAACCAGGTATTTGTCGAGGTCGATCTTCTTCAGCAGCTGATGGGCGAAAGTGACGCCCACACTCGATTTTGAATATAAAAAGAGTGCGATGAATGCCACCAGGAAGATAACGAATGCCTTTATCTGAGAACTCATATCGTGTAATGCGTCTTTGTCGTTATGCACGGGAGGGGGAGGGGGCTTCGCGTGCATGAATCTGAATTGGTCTGCAAAATTACATCTTTCTATCGGAATAGGCAAATAAACCCCACTTTTTTTCTTGTGGATTTCATGCTATGGCCTTTTGCGTTTTAGCAAGTGATTGGTTGACAAAAATATACCAAATGGCCAAATGACAAACGTCAGTTTTTCCCAAATGGGCCTGAGGGCCAGACTTGATACTTCCATATGTCCATATGGAAAACACAGCCCCCAAGTGATGTGCTTGGAGGCGGGCTTTTGAGATTAGAAAAGAATTATTTTACTCTTAAAGTGTGTTTATCTCGTCTCGACTCAATCCTGTTATTTTGCATATCTCGTCGGTGTCGTAACCACGCTGCTTCATACGTGTGGCGGTCTGTATTAGACTTTTGTGTGTGGAGGTTTCCGCAATGGCTACCTCGTTTTTCTCCCACTCATTCCAATCCGTGTCGGAAAGATAACGAGCCACCTGTTCACGGAGGATAGGGAGATCTTCTAAAACAACTTTGTATACTTCCGTCGAGTCAATCTGATAATAGTCGTGAACCAAAACGTGGCGCATTCTTGCAATAAATGCCCAAGGTGTTTCGGGATGTTGGCGACAGAAAGCATGTGTCAACTTATATACAGCCTCACCAATAATCTCGATGTTTTTGACGATGCCGTAATATTTCAGTTTATCGGACTCCAACTCTTCTTTTGTCTTGCCATTGGCAAAGTCCAAGATGCAATCAATGGCTTCCACAATGTGTTCCAGTCTATCGCGGTCTCTAATGAGCTCTCTCATATATCAGTTTCTTATCTTGATTTATACTTTCTCTTACTCGTGGACGCAACATTTTTTCTTGCACTATATCCACGGGACGATTAAGTATCTCTTCCAATTCACAAATCATTGCGGCATGTTTCAGAAGACTGATACCTCCCTCGTCGAATTGAACGAGGATATCCACATCGCTAATCGGTGTCTCCTCGCCACGGGCATAGGAGCCGAACAACCATGCCTTCAAGACGGGCTGGGTCTTGAAGTAATCTGCGATGGCCTTGCTCATTGCTTGTGTGCTCATATTCTGACTTGTGTGTAAATACAATGCAAATATACATCTTTTTTGCAAAAAAGAGAAAAAAAAAGAAGAAAACTATATTTTATGTTCTTTTCGTTATGGATTAAACTGCCATATTTCATTGATTTAGTAAAGCAGACAAAAAGGCTCTTGCTTACTCAAATATTTCAGCCAATTTACTTTCAATTTCGTTGCCACGAAGACCACGGGCGATGATGGTTCCGTCGGGGGCGAAGAGAATAATCTCGGGAATGCCTGTGATGCCATAGGCGACGGTAGCAATCTTCTGCGAGTTGATGATTTGTGGGTATGATATCTTCTCTTCGGTGATGGCTTTCATCGTGGCTTCTGGCTTGTCGCTGACAGCGATACCGAGGGCAGTGAAGTTGCGGTCTTTATACTTGTTGTAAACAGCTATGATGTTGGGTATCTCCTCTCGGCAGGGTATGCACCATGATGCCCAGAAGTCTGCGAGCACGTATTGGCCATGCCCGACAAAGTCGGAGAGTCGGCTTGTCTTTCCGTCATACTCCACGGCGAAGTCCGTGAACATGTCACCTTCCTGTGGTGACTTGCATTGATCTTCAAGCCTCATCTCCAAGAACCCTATGCTCATGGTGCGTTGCCCATTCTCACTTAGTTGCTTGATCATCTTCAAAATTTCCTTCGGCTGCAGCACATCCTCCATGAGCAATGTCATATAGATGCCGGCAGGGTCGGCAGCATGCTGATTCACGAAATCCTTGGCATATTGTTTTAGTTCGACAAATTGTTCTGACTCAACCAACTCGCGAAATTTGAGTTTTGCCTCGGCACATACATCATTGAGTGGTGTACCCCGTAACACGAACTTTTCACTGTCAAAAACGATATTGCCAGGTTCAAGGATGAAGGGAAAGTCCGAATCATGCTCGTCCTTCCTTCCATCTTCGAATTCAATGTCCATGTGAACTATCAGAGAGGAATAAATGGGCCGTTCTACCTGTCCGCTAATCAGGAATCTCCCGTCCGTCACTTTATATTTCTTTTGGGTCTGACCGGCAGGTATTATCATCGTGGAATCGTTGAGAATATACAGGGAATCGGCCTTTACGGCGTAAGGTGCGTCCTTATACATTCCGGAAAAGTCACCACTGACGGTGAATTTGTTCTCTTGTGCCTGAATCGCCAAAGTGACGATGGCAAGGAGGATGGTAGTGACGATATGTTTCATAATCATTTTGACGTTGTTCGGCTAAATGAATTTTACTTCTCTATAATTCAAAATACTTTTTATTTTCTTTTGCGTACTGTACACAAAGATTACTAATAGCATCTTTAGATTCATAAAATGCATTATCATATTCATTCAACTCCTCAATAATCTCGTCTTGCTCCGAGCCCTCAGCATATACTGCCAATGCTTTCTTGCATATTTCGGCAATATCATAGGCTTTTATCGCTTCGGCAGATGAAACCAAGATGTCATTGTATTTGCCTCCGAGATTAAGGAAATATTGGTCGAATCCACCGTTGTTTACCTCTTGTTCCAATAGTGCCATTGACATAAAAACCTTTTCCTTTTCATTGAGGCTGGATAAGTCTGAGCCAAAATCACTCTTGTCGCTTAACTTATCGAAGATGTATTCGAAGAGTGAGAGGTCATCTTTCTCCCAGATACTCTTTTTGCTTAAAACTGAGCAAGAACACAAAGCGAGAATAATTATCGCAGTTACAAATATGACAATAGTTACTTTTCCCATTGTTGTTAACATTTTGAATGGATGCAAAGTTATAACTTTTCCAGCAACTACAACTAATTTTTCATCAAAATAAGGTAAAGGAACGCTTTTCTTACCCCATTTCTCACGTTCGAGATGAAAACCCAAAATAAGATTTTGTTACAAGCCTGACTTGGCAAACGGCAATAATGCTCCAAAAATAAGGTGGTTACTATGCGAAAAGTGGCTAAAAAAACAAGATTTCGCGGAGTTTTCAAACTTAGACTATGCTTAAACAATCTTAACCAAATCTTAAACTTTGTTGTCCCTCAACCGCCTTATGATTGTCAAAAAAATCAACAAAGTAACAACAAAGAATCCATTGTCGGGTAATAAAAAATTGTACCGTTTAAAATGGAGCATTTTCAATCGTCATTGATTATCAGAGACTTACATAATTACAAGGGAGTTCCATATGGGGGATTTATCTTATCAGAATTGAATTTTATCAGAATCCCATTCCAGGTTGTCCAAAACATTGATTGCATTGTCATCAATTTGCTCATACCAGATTTTCAAAATACGATTATCGTGCTTCTTAAACGTTAGTTCAACAATCTTTCTTGAACTCCCATCCGTAGGACAATATTTGGCAAGCCCTCCTTGATATTCAAATAATTGGTAAACATGAGACAACATGATTGTTTTCGAAAAATCAGGGTTGCCATATGTACTGATTATTTCTTCAAGAGTGGTTTTGCCATTCAAATTCTCATCCGTATAAACAGATGGGAAGGCGAAAAAAAACAACCAGATGCCCAATACTAATAAAAGAACTCCTGGTATGAGAAATTTAGCATAACGTTTCATTTCATTATATATGAGTTGGCATTAAACTATTAAATGTCATTGAGAATTGAAAACAATCCTATATGTTAATTCGACTGCCATATGTCATAGATTTAATAAAGCAGACCAAAAAGCCAGAGCGGAATCTTCTTGCCAAAACCAATATCGATACCATCGCTTACGACATATCCATCTTCAATACCCTTTATCTGTTTGAATCCCTTGCTCTTTCCTCCCACTTCGAATAGCCATTTACCATCCACTAACAAATCGCCTTGGTTAGGCATCGAGAGTTTGTGACCAACGCCCACCTGTGAGGCAAAATAGGTCTCACGCACCGTTCCTGCTTCAGCATGTGGAGTCAGACAATGCATCAGATTGGTGTTATAAAACAAAACCTTTTCAGGCTTCGTCAGCATGTTCATCCCACTGTCGGCTGCGTATAGCCGGCGTACTAATGCTGCCTTATCCATCAGGTCAATGAGTTTCAGCACATTATTGCGAGAAGCCTTTAGTGTGACACAGAGACCAGAGATATTTAAAGTATATGGCGAACTCTCTGCCAGCACCGCCAACAGTTGCTTGGCCTTGTAGACAGAGTCATATTCTATGTTACTTACCGAAGGAATCTCGCTGGTGACGATGGTTTCAATCACTTGCTGGAGGCGGTCGGCAAAGCCGTCACCTTCTTCACGATAGAATGGATAATAGCCGGTCTCTAAGTATTTCTCGAAATGCCGTAGAACCTTTACCTTCGATGTAATCTGCGATGCCTGCATGAAATGGTCGTTCAGCACAGTCTCTAACGAAAGCACTGGCAACTGTGCTACTTGTTCCAATTGTAGATATTCTCTAAACGACAAACCCTCCAACGTGTACTGCCGATGACGACGCGATAGGTCGCCCATTAGCGATTCCTCCAGTTTCAGCATCGAAGAACCCGTAACAACGACGTGCAATTGCGGAAAGGAATCGTAGATGTTTTTGATTTCCTGCTGCCATGTCTTATATTTATGCACCTCGTCTAGGAACAAGTGAGTTCCTCCATGCGTATAGTGATATTCAGCCAGGTCGAGAACAGAGTGATTGGCAAACCATATATGGTCAAGTGATGCATAAAGTGCTTTTTGCTTATCCTCAAAAGAGCGTAAGATATGCTGAAGGAGCATTGTCGTTTTGCCAACACCCTTAGCACCTTTAATCACAATCAATCTATTGTCCCAGTTTATCTTCTCATAGAGATATCTGGTGAAACTCAAATCTGTCTCCGCCAGCAAGCGGCCATAAGCCTTATACAATCTATCCATTTGTACTAAGAATTATAATTATGGTGCAAAGATATGTTTTTTACTTTGAAAAATCAAATTTTCTTGCTATTTTTTACTTTTGAAAGTAAAAAGTGTATGTTGTTATGAATTCATTAAACTTAACACCTCAGCCTGGTGACTAGCGATTTGATGGTGCCCATTCCTCATAGAACTGCCGCATTTTCTTAATGCTTATTGGGTAGTTAAACAATCTTAACCAAATCTTAAACTTTGTTGCCCCTCCACCGCATCATAAATGTCAAAAAATCCAACAAAGCGACAACAAAGAATCCATTATCGGGTAATAAAAAGTTGAATTCCATTCGAAAATAGGTGGCACCTCGACAATGAAAAAGGCTGACGAATAAAGAAGTTTTGTAAGATGAGGAAGTATTAAGTTAAGAAAGTTATTGCGGTAC
Source organism: uncultured Prevotellaceae bacterium (assembly GCA_900317305.1). Taxonomy (GTDB): domain Bacteria; phylum Bacteroidota; class Bacteroidia; order Bacteroidales; family Bacteroidaceae; genus Prevotella. The sequence continues at coordinate 18,850 of ONGG01000058.1, forward strand.
AAGAAGGCCGTTTAGAGAGGTCGGTTCATCAATTGAATTGACAAATATAGCCCGACAACAGTATGGTGTTACTGTTGCCAGGCTGATGAAAATGAAGAATCGTTTTGCTTATTTGAATTTGAGGGCAGAAAGCAGTTCGGTGAGTTTTGCGATGACAGCAGCATCGTCGGGAGCATTCATACCACTGGGCTTGGGCAGGAACACCCTTGCCGTGCCTTTATCGCCAAGGTCGGCATACAGAACGATGCTTTTGCCATCAGGTTGCCAACCACCCTGGAAGGACACGTCGCCCACCTTGATGGGGTCGATAGCTTTCAGCTTGGCGATGTCCGACTGACGAGCATCAAACGTGATGTTGGCATCATGGTTGATTTTAATCTCATAGGTAGGTGTCACACCGGCTTTGGTGCGGAAACTGATTTCATGGTTCTTCTGCAAATACTCAGGTTTGCCATTGATCTCAAAATCCTCGGGTGTGGCCATGCTGAAAGCATCAGTGCTCAGCGTGTTAGCATCCTCTTCCTCTACCACTTGCTCCGTAGCCTGCTCGCCCTCGGAGGTAGTCTCGCCACCAGCAGCGTTTTCTGTTTTACCTCCACACGATACCATCAATGCTGCTACAGCTGCGATGGCGAAACTGAAAATAGTCTTTTTCATAACACTATATAATATGATGTCATTTTATTATTTCACTTTGATGCTGGCGATAATCTTCTGAACATCCTCGATGCTGAGTTCCATTCCATAGGTGTTGATGCCGATGAAACCGTTTGAGGTGGCAACGGTGATGCAATGCTCCTCTTTCTTATCATCGGGAGCTATTTCGGTCACCTTGGCGAAGTGCTTTGCTTGCTTGCCATCAATGGTGATGGCATCACCAGCGGCGGCACTGCTATGATTCTTCACGTATGTATCGATGTATTCCTGCTCGGTGGGAGTGCCTTCGAACGACTGAATCAGCATGGCATAATAGCTGGAAGACTTACCTTGCTTGAGCGGCTCCTTCATTGCGATGTTCAAATCTCTCTTATCTTTAATCTCGTCGAGAGTCTTGTCTTTCGGGCTCTTCACATACCAGCCAGCGGGCAAGTCGATAGAGAAGTTCTTCGTCTCGATGGTCACGGGACCTGTAATCTCACTCGGTGCAGCCTGAGCATCTACCACTTGCTCCGTAGCCTGCTCGCCCTCGGCGGTAGCCTCGCTACCAGCAGCGTTTTCTGTTTTACCTCCACACGATACCATCAATGTTGCTACAGCTGCGATGGCGAAACTGAAAATAGTCTTTTTCATAAATGTTAAATAATTAATTGTTAATAAATTTATATTAAGGGTTGTTGTTCGAATTTCTCTCGGCTCTTATTTCATCAATGTATTCATTGAACTTCCTGTCAATTATCTTCTCTATTTTTGCCTCTATCTTCTTACCCATAATACTCTCCATCTGGAGTAGATGCTCCTGATACCACATAGCATATTCTATGGCAGCATTTTGGTGTTTGACATTTGGCATAAATTTGATTTTGACGGGGCAAAGGTAGGGCACAAATGCACTTCTTCTCTTATCATTTCGTGAAATTTTCTTATCATTTCGTCAAATTGGAAAAAAAATCCACATAAAAATCGGAATATTTATGGATTTTTGTATATATATACGCAAATTATCCAGAATTAAATTAGATAGGAAATAACAATTTTTTGATGACTATTTCTTTGATTTCATCAACAACAATGAATGAATTAGTCTCTTAATCATCTTTCCCAGCATGCCCCCGTCGGGCGAAATTCAGTCAGCTGCATCGGACAAAATCAGTCACTCACGAGTTTGCTAACTTGATTTCGCGGCAAATGTAATCATTTTTTTC
>ONGG01000030.1 GCA_900317305.1 uncultured Prevotellaceae bacterium
GTGGTGAGCCTTCCGCAGGGCACCCACCGCTATCAGGTGTCGGCCCCCGGCTATGCCACTGAGGAGGGGACGGTGGAGTTGAAAGATGAGAAGAAGAACTTGGAGATAAAGTTGAAATCGCTGCTGGCGACGTTGCGCGTGGAGTGTGCCACCAACGGCGCGCAGGTGTTCGTGAACGGCCAGTCGAAGGGCACCGCCCCGTGGAGCGGCACCTACCCCGCCGGCAACTACAAGGTGGAGGCGCGCCTCGACGGTTACCGCACGAACACGCAGAACATCACGCTGAAAGACAGCGAGCAACGCACGTTGCAGATTCCGGCCTTGGACATGATCATGGGCATCCTCGACGTGAAGGTGACGCCCGTGAATGCCGAGATTTTCGTCGATGGCAAAAAAGTGGGCACCACGCCGGATGTGTTCCGCAACATCCAGATCGGCAATCACCGTGTGGAGATACGCAAAGACGGTTTCGAGCCGCTCACCCAGACGGTGACCATCAATGAGAACCAGCAGACCCCTCTCTCCGGCGCGCTGAAAGAAAAGCCGTCGAGCCAGGTGCTGTTCGAATTGGGCGAAGACTATTACAATGGACGTAACGGGAAGAAAAAAAATTACAACAAAGCAGTGGAATATTACCGTCAGGCGGCACAGGAAGGACATGCAACAGCGCAAGGCCGATTAGGTTATTGCTATATTTATGGGCATGGTGTAAATAAAGACAACAACCAAGCTTATAATTGGTTCTGCAAGTCTGAGGCACAAGGGGATGCAGTAGGTAAATGTGGTCTGGGCTATTGTTATTTGCTTGGCTTAGGCGTATCCAAAGACTCTTCCAAGGCAATGAAATTGTTCCAAAAGGCAGCAGAACAAGGAGATGCGATGGCGATGAGTAACTTAGGCTATTGCTATGAAAATGGCAATGGTGTCTCCAAAGATTATATCAAGGCAGTGGAGTGGTTTCGTAAGTCGGCGGAGATGGGAAATGCGACGGCAATGTCTAATTTGGGCCGTTGCTATGCAGAAGGCAAAGGGGTATCCAAAGATTATGCCAAGGCATTGGAATTGTTTCGAAAAGCGGCTGAATTGGGAGAATCAAATGCATATATCTGGTTAGGGGATTGTTATGAAAAAGGCAATGGCGTCAAAAAGGACATCGAACAAGCTGTAAACTGGTACCGCAAAGCGGCGGCACAAGGAGAAGATTATGCAAAAAAAGCATTAGAAAAACTCGGACGTAAATAAGAAATACAGATATCACCCTCAATCGCAATCGCGGGGACAGGTCATTGTTTGATTCCAATCAATCAGACCTGTCTCCGCGATTTATGACGTTCTTCGGGCGGACGCAGCCTGCTGCGTCCCTACAGGCTGTCGTGAAAATGAAGGGCCGTTATCCCAGCAGCGCCTTGAACTTCTCGTCGAACTTGGCCTTGTTGGCGGCACCCACCATCTTGTCGACCAGTTTTCCACCTTTGAAGAAGAGCACGGTGGGGATGTTGCGCACGCCAAACTCGGCTGCCACATCGTCGTTCTCCTCCACATCGCACTTGCCTACCACGATTTTTCCGTCATACTCGGCAGCGAGTTCCGAAATCACGGGGGCTATCATCTTGCAGGGTCCGCACCAGGTGGCCCAAAGGTCAACTACCAATGGCAGTTCGCCATTCAGATAACTCTCTAAATTCTCGGTTGTGATTGTTACTTCCATTTTGTCTCGATTATTGTTGTTATTGTTAATGATTATAGTCTCACTTTCACTTCTTCTCTTGAAGTTGCAGCAATTCGGCCAACAGCCCGGAATTCATTTGGGCTCTGAAGTCCTCGGTTTTAATATTGTAATGTCTGAACTCCTGAACTTCTGAACTCCTGAAATGTCTTAACTCCTGAACTCCTGAACTCCTTAAAATATCCATGCAAACACCATGCCAAATCACCTTATGCCATCAGTTGATGGTGTAGGTCATGCCTTCGGCCTGGTCGAGGAACTGCATCAGTTGGTGCGACAGCTCCACCTTTCGGGCCTTGCTGCGCAACTGGAAGTTGCCCTCGGTGTCATGGATCTGGAAATAGAGCGACGACTTGCCGGGGCTGTTCTCCACGGCCGCCACCAGGTCGCTCACCATGGTAGAGTCGATGGCATCGCTGTTGATGAGGATGGTGATTTTATCGATACTCTTGTCCTTCACCGTCTGCATATACTGGATGTCGGCAATGCGCAACTCATAGAAGTTGGAGTCGCGGTAGCGCCTCTGAGCCTTGGCGGTGACGTACACCGTACACGACTCCTGCAGCGCGCCACGCCACTTGCCCCACTCCTCGCCGAAGAGCGCCAGTTCGCCCGAGCCCGTGAAGTCCTCGATGGTGACGAAACCACACGGACTGCCATTGCGGCTGAACTTTGCCTTCACTGAGGTCACCACACCGCCGAAGGTGATGGTGTCTTTCTTGGCCAGTTCCTCCTTGTCGCCCAGTTCGGGACAGGTGGTGTTGCACATATGCTTCAGTATCATGCTGTACTCATCGAGCGGATGGGCAGAGAGATAGATGCCCACCAGGTCGCGCTCGCGGTTCAGGCGCTCGATGTTGCTCCAGGGGTCGCCCTCGGGAATGGGCGGCGTGGCAATCTCCACCATGTCGCTTCCGAAGAGCGACATCTGGGCCTGCATCTTCTCGGCCTGGAAATGCTGACCGAAGCGCATGAGCGTGTCGAGGAACACCTCGCCCTTGTTGTTGGCCGACATGTAGCGCTCGCGGGCGATGCCGAAACTGTCGAAACCACCGCTGAGCACCATGCTCTCAATGGCCTTTCGGTTCACGGCCGAGAGATTCACGCGCTTCACCAGGTCGAACACGTCGGAATACGGCCCACCCGCCTCGCGCTCGGCGATGATGGCCTCGGCGGCGGCGGCGCCCATGCCCTTGATGGCGGCCAGTCCGAAACGGATGGCGCCCTGCTTGTTCACGCTGAACTTATGCCGGCTCTCGTTCACGTCGGGACCGAGGGTCTCGATGCCCATCGCCTTGCACTCGTCCATGAGTTTGGTGATTTCAGTGATGTTGTCCAGGTTGCGGCTCATCACGGCGGCCATATACTCCGATGGATAGTGGGCCTTGAGGTAGGCCGTCTGGTAGGCCACCCACGAGTAGCAGGTGGCGTGGCTCTTGTTGAAGGCATACGAGGCAAACTTCTTCCAGTCTTCCCATATCTTGTTGAGCACCTTCTTGTCGTATCCGTTTTCCTCTCCGCCTTTGTAGAACAGCGTCTCGAGCTCGTTCATCTTCTCTATCTGCTTCTTTCCCATGGCCTTGCGGAGCGTATCCGACTGGCCTCGGGTGAAGTTGGCAAGTTGTCGGGAGAGCAACATCACCTGCTCCTGATAGACGGTGATACCGTAGGTGTCTTTCAGGTATTTCTCCATGCAGGGGATGTCGTAGGTGATGAGCGAGGGGTCTTTCTTGCGCCTGATAAACTCGGGGATGTAGTCCATAGGTCCCGGACGATAGAGGGCATTCATAGCGATAAGATCCTCGAAGACAGAGGGTTGCAGTTCGCGCAGGTATTTCTGCATACCGCTCGACTCAAACTGGAAGGTGCCCACGGTGCGGCCACTGCAGTAGAGCTTGTAGGTGAGGGGGTCGTCGATGGGGATGGTCTCCAGGTCGATTTTCTTTCCGGTGGAGAGCTTCACGTTCTCCACGGCCTCCTTGAGGATGGAGAGCGTCTTCAGTCCCAGGAAGTCCATCTTGATGAGTCCCGTCTCCTCTATCACGTGGCCGTCATACTGCGTGCAGAGCAGTTTATGGCCAGGGTCGGCCTTGTCCTCCGCGGTCGACACGGGCACCCACTCGTTGATGGCATCGCGGCAAATGATGGTGCCGCAGGCATGGATGCCGGTGTTGCGCACGGTGCCCTCGAGCATGCGGGCATACTTGATGGTGTTGCGGGCACGGACATCGGCCGACACCTCGGCATCGCGCAGTTCGGGCACGCATTTGATGGCATTGTCGAGGTTCATCTTCATACCGTCGGGCAGACGGTCGGGGATGGCCTTGCACAGGCGGTTGCTCTCCTCCAGGGGCAGTTTCTCCACCCTGGCCACGTCCTTGATGGAGTTCTTGGTGGCCATACTGCCGTAGGTGATGATATGGGCCACCTTGTCGTGCCCATACTTGTCCTCCACCCACTCCAGCACACGGCCACGGCCGTCATCGTCGAAGTCGGTGTCGATATCGGGCAGCGAGATACGGTCTGGGTTGAGGAAGCGCTCGAACAGCAGGTCATACTTGATGGGGTCGATCTGGGTGATGCCCAGGCAGTAGGCCACCACCGAACCGGCTGCCGAGCCACGTCCCGGCCCCACCATCACGTCGAGTTCCTTGCGCGCCGCGTTGATAAAGTCCTGCACGATGAGGAAGTAGCCGGGGAATCCCATGGTCTTCATCACATGCAGCTCAAACTTCACGCGCTCGGCCACCTCCTCGGGGATGGGGTCGCCATAGAGCCGGCGCGCACCGTCGTACGACAACTTGGCCAGGTAGTCGGCCTCGAACTTAATGCGGTAGAGTTTGTCGTAGCCGCCTAGTTTCTTGATTTTCTTCTCACCCTCCTCACGCGACATGATCTCGTTGCCGTTCTCGTCGCGCGTGAACTCCTCGAAGAGTTGCTCCTCGGTGTATTTCTTGCGCACGTCGTCCTCGGTGCCAAACTCGGCGGGGATGGGGAAGAACGGCATGATGGGCGCATGGTCGATGGAGTAGGTCTCCACCTTGTCGAGCACCTCGCAGGTGTTGTCGAGCGCCTCAGGAATGTCGGCGAACACCTCGTTCATCTCGGCACGGGTCTTCAGCCACTCCTGCTTGGAGTAGAGCATGCGGGTGGGGTCGTCCAGGTCCTTGCCCGTAGAGAGACAGAGCAGGTGGTCGTGGGCCTCGGCGTTCTCCTGGTCCACGAAATGAGCGTCGTTGGTGCACACCAACTTCACGCCATACTCCCGCGCCAACTCTATCAGCACCTTGTTGGCCTTCTGCTGCAGAGGGAAGGTCTCGCGGTTGGCCCGGATGTTGGGGTCGCGCACCTCGTGGCGCTGCAACTCCAGGTAGTAGTCGTCGCCAAACACGCGCTTGTGCCACTCTATGGCCTCGCGGGCACCTTGTATGTCGCCCTTGAGAATCTTGTCGGGCACCTCGCCGGCGATGCAGGCCGAGCACACGATAAGGTCCTCGTGGTAGCGCTCCAACTCCTCATGGTCGGTACGCGGACGCATATAGAATCCGTCTACCCATGCATGCGACACGAGCTTGATGAGGTTCTTGTAGCCATGGTAGTTCTTGGCGAGCACGATGAGGTGCCATCCGCCCTGGTCGTGATGTTCCTTGCTGCGGTCGGTCATCTTGCGCCGGGCCACATACATCTCACAGCCGAAGATGGGCTTGAACTCGGGCAGGCCTTTCTCCTTCCGCTTGCCGTTCACCTTGTTGCAGTAGTTGAACAACTCCTTCACACCGAACATGTTGCCATGGTCGGTGATGGCGATGCCGCGCATGCCGTCGCCAATCGCCTTGTCTACCAGATTTTTGATGCTCGACTGTCCGTCGAGTATCGAGAAATATGTATGTACGTGTAAATGGACGAAATCTCTCATAACAGTAGCAAAGTTACTGCTTTTTCCCCACAATCTCCATAAACACGTCAATATTTTCCTTGAAAAAAATCAATTCTTACTTTTTATTTGCACATTTTATAAAAAAGATTTAACTTTGCAGCTGAATGAATGGTCAAAGGTGACAAAGGCAACATCTTGTTTACTTTCCACGCATCGTGGACAAGGCCATTTCGCCCATCATCGACGATGAAAGCCTAATCAATCATGGGAAAAAGGATTCGCAAACTCAAGAAACAACGTCTACATAGCGAAGGCAACGACACTCTTTTGTTCAGTTTATTCATACTGATAGCCATATCGGTATTGCTTTGGCGTTGTATCGACACCAAGATACCGTTCTGGATTTTTGTCTCCATTTCGAGCGTCCTCTACCTTATTTTGCTCAATTTCTACCGCTGCCCGGTGCGCCGCCTCGACGTCGATGACACCGAGAATATTGTCGTGGCTCCTGCCGACGGAAAGATCGTGGTGGTGGAAGAGGTAGACGAGAACAAGTATTTTCACGACCGCCGCCTCATGATCTCCATCTTCATGAGTCCGTTCAACGTGCATGCCAACTGGTTTCCCGTCGACGGCCGCGTGACCTTGGTGCATCACCAGAACGGCAATTTCCACAAGGCATGGCTGCCTAAGGCCAGCGAGGAGAACGAGCATGCCGACATCATCATCGAGACGCCCAACGGGGTGCAGGTGCTCTGCCGGCAGATTGCGGGCGCCATCGCCCGCCGCATCGTCACCTACGCCAAGCCCGGCGAGGAATGCGAGATCGACGACCACCTGGGATTCATCAAGTTAGGCTCGCGTGTGGATGTATACCTTCCTGTCACCACAGAGGTCTGCGTGAGGATGGGACAGGCCACCACCGGCGACCAGACCATCATCGCCAAACTCCGCTGACCATGGCCAATATCATCACCCGCAACATCCCCAACTCCATCACCTGCTGCAACCTGATTTCAGGCTGCATCGCCACGTGCTTTGCCTTTGAGGGCAAGCAAGAGTGGGCCTTGGCCTTCATCATCCTGGGCGCCGTCTTCGACTTCTTCGACGGCATGAGCGCGCGCCTGCTGGGGGTATCGTCGCCCATCGGCAAGGAACTCGACTCCCTGGCCGACGACGTCACCTTCGGTGTGGCCCCCGCCACGATGGTGTTCACCTTCCTCCATCAGTTGCCTTATCCCGAGTGGCTCGACGGCCTGCGCGGCATCCTTCCCTATGTGGCTTTCATCATCGCCGCCTTCTCGGCCCTCCGCCTGGCCAAGTTCAATCTCGACGAGCGCCAGACCACCTCGTTCATCGGACTGCCCACTCCGGCCAACGCCTTGTTCTGGGGGTCGCTCATCGTGGGAGGTGGCACCAAACTCATGCACATCCCGTTCTCGCTGCCCATCGTGCTGGCGCTCATCGTGCTCAGCTGTTGGATGCTCGTGGCCGAGATACCCCTTTTCGCCCTGAAGTTCAAGCAATGGGGATGGCGTAGCAACGAAATCAAGTACATCTTCCTCATCACCTGCGTGCCCTTGGTGCTGCTGCTCCGCCTGTCGTCGCTGGCGGTCATCATCCCATGGTATGTGCTGCTCTCCCTCTACAACAACGCCAAGCGCGGCTGAACAATTAAGTAAGAATCTTATTTCTACGCCCCTACCCCACCAACACTTTCCATCTCATGATTATCCTCAGGCTGTTCTTCTTCATCATTCTGGCCGTGATCATCACCGTGGTGATGGGCGTGGTGCGCATCCTTTGGTCGGTGCGCAAGATGCGGAACGAATTGCGCAAGGGAGCCGAGGAAATGGGCCGGCAAACTTCCAGCCGCTCCTCGTCGGGCCGCACCTCGTCGGGCCATTCCACCTCTACCGGCGACACCATCACCGACACCCGCGACCCGCAGCGTGCCAGCCGCAAGATCATCGACGACGACGAGGGCGAGTACGTGGATTTCGAGGAGGAGCGTTGAGAAGAGTTCTTTCCTCTTGACCAATTGTCAAGCCACTCCTCCGTATTTTTGACTCACATATTGGTATACGGCATCACGGTAATAGTTGATGCTCTCATCTGAATAACTTTCGGGGAGTTCTTTCCACAACACATCGCGGATGGTGATGATGATGGTGGCCTTGGTTTCCTGCTTGTCGAACGGATGGTCCATGGTGGCTAATTGTGCCTTGATTTTCTCAAGCAATTCCTTGGCGACTACCTTCAACTTCTTGATGTCATCCTTCGAAAGGTTGTCTTTCATCAGCACGTCGTACATCGAAAGTTGTTCGTCGTTCTCAAAGCCCTCACGGATGTAGCGTTTTTCCTCCTCGGTCAGCTCACGCGAAAGAGCCATCAGTTCGGTGAATGTCTTCTCAATCGTCGTACGGTTCTGCTCTTGGTTGTAGTCGTGAATGATTTCCTGGTACCGCTCGTAGAAGTTGATGCGCGAGGGATTTTCGGCCAGCATCTGGGCGATGCGCTCCTGCAGCAGTTCCTGAATGTCTTTCAGCACCAGGTTCTTCTCCTTGCTCTTGGCAAACTCACGACGGAGCAAATCAAAGTCAATGCCACTGATGTCGAAGCGTCGTGAATCGGCCGCCATTGCCCCATCGCCATCCATCTCTAAATGCTCATTCACGATTTGGTTGATGGCCACGTTCAGGTCTGTGATATCAGCATGCTTGCGTTTCTGCTGCAGTTCCTTATAGATGGCTTCAATGGCATCTTTCTGTTGCTTCATATCGGGGGTTATATCCTCACGGTCGAGGTATTTCCACAACGTCAGCAGCGTGGAGGCAAACGTGCAGTACGACTTGCGTATTTCCGCTGTCTCGCACATCGCATTGGCGGCTTGCTTCAGCAACGAGAGTTTCTCGAAGCGCTCTGCCTTGACCAGGTCGTCCAACTCAAAATCATGCTCTTTCAGGAAAGCCTTGGCAGCGGCTATCGTTTCCAGCACATGCTTGATGAGTTCCTTCTTGTCGATGGTCGGGTCATTGCCCGCACCATCTCCGGGATTGGCGGTATAGTCGGCCAATGCCTGGCGCAGGGCTTTCACAATGCCGATATAATCGACAATCAGGCCATTGGTCTTTCCTTCCGACACGCGGTTGGCACGGGCTATGGTCTGCATCAGCGTATGCGCCTTCATGGGTTTGTCGAGATAGAGGCACGAGAGCGTCTTCACGTCGAAGCCTGTCAGCCACATGGCGCAGACGAACACCACGCGCAGCCGTGAGTCATCGGCCTTGAAAGCCTTGTCCAACTCCTCTTTCTCCATGCGCTCACGATGCGGTTTGATGTCGAGGTCCCATTTCCGGAAAGTCTCCATCTCGTTCTGTTCCTGCGAGATCACCACGGCCATGTCGGTCTCGCGCATCCATTCCAGTTTGCGCTGCATCTCCTGCGCCTCCTGTTGCGAAGTGCATTTCACGAGGGCTTGTTCCAGCGTCTTGATTTCGCCCTGCCAATACTCCTGCACATAGTTGAACATACGCACACAAGTCACCTTGTTGTAGCACACGAACATCGCCTTGCCCGAGGTCCACAGGTCGCTGTAATGATGCACAAAGTCCTTGGCTATCAGGCGCAGACGTTTGGCTGCTGTCAGCAGATGCACCTCCTTGGCAAACTCCCGTTCCAACTTGGCCATTTGCGAGGCATCCAAATCACCTGCCTGCTCCAAGGCAGCCGCTATCTCTTCGTTGATTTCAGGGTTCTTTAAATCCTGAAGTTTCTCGCCACGATTCTCGTAATAAAGCGGTACGGTAGCCTTGTCCTCCACAGCCCGTTTGAAGTCATAGATACTCACATAGCCGCCAAAGGTGCGGGCCGTGATGTTGTCGTTGGAGAGCAGGGGCGTGCCCGTAAAGCCAATGCGGTGGGCTGTGGGCAGCAGGTGCATCAGGTTGTCGGCAAAGATACCGTTCTGTGTGCGGTGAGCCTCGTCGCTCATCACGATGATGTCGTGGTCGGGATAGATGGGCTCAGCCTTCGGGTCGTTGAATTTCTGTATGAGCGAGAAGATGAACGACGGATTGCCCTTCAGTTTCATCTTCAGGTCCTCGCCACTGCTGGCGATGAACTTTTTGGCCTTCACATTGCCCAGCAGTCCGCAGTTCTCGAACGTGTCGCTGATTTGCTTGTTCAGTTCGTCGCGGTCGGTCAGCACGAGGAAGGTGGGCGACCCCTCGAACTTGCGTCGAATCTTCTGCGCCAAGAACAGCATGGAGTAGCTTTTACCGCTGCCCTGCGTATGCCAGAACACGCCCAATTTCCCATCCAAAAGCTGACGATTACGGTATTTATCCACCGCTTGGTTCACACCAAGGTATTGGTGGTTGCGGGCCAGAATCTTCGCCGTCCGTCCGCCGCTATGGTCATAGAGGATGAAGTTTTCCAGCAAGTCCAAAAAATTCTCCTTCCGGCAGATACCTCGGAGCATTGTGGGCAGTTCGATGTTGCCGGCATCTTCCTCCTTCAGTCGTTTCCATTCGTGGAAGAACTCCCATTTCGAGTCGATGGTGCCCACACGCGCCTCCAGTCCGTTGCTGAACATGATGAAGGCGTTGTGGTAAAACAGTTGCGGAATCGTATTCAGATAGTCACGATAGTTTTGGTTGAAGGCATCCACCACCTCCACATCGTGGTTCTTCAGTTCCATAAAGAGCAAAGGCAACCCATTCACGAAGCCCACGATGTCGGCCCGACGATGATAGAGCGCGCCATACACCCACATCTCGCGCACACACAGGAAGTCGTTCTTCTCGGGCGAAGCGAAGTCGATGACCTTGGCACGCACCTCTTCCGTCTCGCCGTTCGGCTTCACGCGGGTCACGGGCACACCGTCCTTGATATACTGATACTTCTGCTCGTTGATCTGCATCAGCGTCTGACTGCTCATGTGCTCTGTCATACGCTCCACAGCCTCCAGCAGCTGCTTATCCGTCAGCCAGGGGTTCAGCGCCTTCAGTGCCTTGCGGAAACGGGCGGTCAGCAACACCTCATGATACGACGTGCGCCCCAACGTGACATTGGTACCTAGCACTTCCTTGTCGAAGGCATACACGCTCGTCCAACCTAACTCCTGCTCCAAGAAGTCGGCTGCACTCCGCTGTATCAGCTGGTCTTCGCTATAGTCGTGTGGCATAATCAAATGTTTTTATTAATAATCCAATGCCCGTTTTTTCTACTTCCTTCCCTACTAATAACGCCTGCATCTTTTAGTCTTTTTATCATTTTCTCCGCTCCTCGCAAACTGAGTCCAACTTTCTCTGCCACATTTGCGGCTGTAGATGAAGGATTAGAATTAAGCATAAGTAGCAGAGTTTTTTCATTTATACCGAACTTTATACCATACTTTATACGGAACTCTTCACCGAACTTTATACGGAACTCCTTCTCAATAGGATTTTCGTTATTAATAGTAAGTTCCTCTCCTTGATGTGCTTTCAGCGTCTTGTATATCTCATTCAGCATATAATCGATAAATGGCCCAGACTGTCCTGCATGAGTGCTGGCCGTAATGGCATCGTAGTATTGTTGCTGATTCCTATACACCATGTTTTCCACAGGCAGATGTTCAAACAATGGATGTAGTTTGCCTAAGATGAGCGACTGCCAAAGGCGTCCTGTTCTACCATTACCGTCGATGAAGGGATGGATAAACTCAAACTCAAAGTGGAACACACAACTGCGAATCAGCAGATGGTCCTTCGAATGTTTCAACCAATCAAAGAGGTCACCCATCAGCATAGGCACACGGTCGGCAGGGGGTGCCATATGTACTAACCCTTTCTCACTAAACACGCCCACGCCTCCACGCCGATAATGCCCTGGATTATCCACCAATGCCTGCATCATCACGCCGTGGGCTTTCAGAAGGTCTTTTTCTTTGAAAGCATCAAGCGTGGGATACAGTTCATAGGTCTTGATAGCATTCTTCACCTCCTGAATCTCCTTAATAGGTGCCACTACGTTCTTACCATCAATGATGTCGCGCACCTGTCCCTCGCTCAGTCTGTTTCCTTCAATGGCAAGCGAAGAGTGGATGGTCTTAATGCGGTTTACTTTACGTAGTCGCAATCCATCTTCTTGCTCCAGTCGGATAGCATAGCGTTCTACCTGAGCGGAAATCTCTGCTATCAGGTTGATGGCATCGGCACTTATTGTAAATGGTGGTACATACATATTCCGTGCTTTTTATCGTTTCGTTAAACTGCTATATCTCCACTCATCAGCTTTGGAAGCAAGCGGTCGCGAGCTTCGGTTAGGAGGTGGATTTGTTTAGCTACAATTCTTGTTCTTTCAAGAAAGCGATGCGCTTTGCGCTGAAATACTACTGTGACGCTCTGCACAGGACATATTATATCGAAATTACGAAATACGCTCTTGTTAATCTCAAGATATGTTGAACCACCTGCTTTGATTCTTATTTCCTCTACCCTATTCATCAAATTGTACAAAAGGTACATCTGGAAATCTTTATCAAAAGGAACACACGAAATAAACCCTTGATTAGTACATACCTCAAAATCACAAATACCGAAATACCCAACACTAGCCCTACTTGTCATCAAGATAGCCTCTTTAGGTAACATCTTTGCTGAACTATGACTAAGTCCCTCTTTGGTGATTTTCTTCTCAGTACTTAGTAAACACAAACTGTTATTCTTTGTTATATCAGTTGGCGTTACCCAGCTTATGGTGCCACCTTCATAATAAGAGGCGATCTTTGTTGAAGGAGTTCCTCCGCCAATAGTATCACAAACTTCCGCTATTTTTTTCTTCTCCCACCCCTCTGGCACTCCATTGACAATCTTGGTGTTTTCGTGGCCGGGGAAGTGGAGGTCAACGAACCATTCCTTATAGAGTCGCTGCGCTGCTTCCTCCAACAACTTTATCTGCTTCTGATAGTTCTCTATCAAAGAGTCGTAGACAATGTATTCCCTTGCTTCTTTGGGAGGACATAAAAAACGATATTCCTCAACATTACGCTTAGATACCATCTGTACCGTCGTTCCCGTCTTAACGCCTCTAATGTAATTGACATAATCGAGACCCTTTAAGACAAAAAACAGGAATCTGTTATCAATATCAGAATGGTTTTCAACTCTATAAAGGTTGGTGCCAATAATTATCTTCTTTCCCCGATACTTTTCGGGTATAATGGCAGGCATAGCCAAAATAGGAAGATAATCTGATTGCTGTCGTGTTGCTAATACCAAATCACCGGGAGCAGCCAAATACTTAGTGTCACAATCTTGAGAATATGGTCTTACACCAGAATCCAAAAACTGTTCTTTGTAAGATACGCAACCCATTCCTAACAGTAGATTGTCTCCTTTACCTATAAATTCGCTTTTATACGAAAGACCACTTTTTATTGAGATAATATCTCCTAACCTTACTTTCTTCCACTCGCTCATCCCTCATCCTCCTTTCTGTCTTCAACCACCTTATGGTCTTCCTCCTGCTCATAATAATACGAATAGTCGATGCCCTTCATGAATATTTCGCGGTCATCAATGCGGTCTGTCATTGCTGTTTGGAGCAACTCACGGATTCGGGTGCTGTCCGTATGGCTCGCAATCATGGCTTCAAGATAATCTTTCTTGTTTATCTTGCTCCAATCCACACATAGGCCTAAGCGTTTCTTGAATATCAAGTCTAGCCAGATGCGTGTTGAGCGTCCATTGCCTTCCATAAACGGATGGGCAGCATTCATCTCTACGTACTTATCCACAATTTCGTCGAAAGTGGTTTCGGGCATAGCCTCTACGGTTTTAAGATAGCCGTGCAGATGTTCTGCCAAACAAAACAATGTATTGCCTTTGGATATGGTCTTCGTGCGAATCTTTCCGGCAAAATCGTAAAGGCCCCCGAAAATATAAGCGTGTATTTGCTGCAATGCCTTTACTGTGCCTACATCCTTATCGGCCACCAAGTTGCTTTCAATGAATGTATAGGCTTTCTTACGGCTTCGGCCATCAAGAGTATTGTCGCTATAAGTGAACCAATCAAGAAAAGCAGTGGCTTGATTATTCGGAATGGTCTTTGCCAGTTTATCTACGTCGGCCTGACTTATGACATCGGTGTAATACTTCTTTCCATCAGAAGCAGTCAGTTTCAGTTGGGTAGTGGCACTAACCACCTCACTCTTCGCCTTCCGTAATTTGGCTTTAAGGTATTTCCAATAGTTGCGGTTTTTCTCGTGGTCATCCTGCTCATTGATAGCACCCACAATATCGAGCACCGAGAACCACCACTGATTGTGTTCCTCGTCCCATACAGCACGAACCTTATGGTCTTTGTAGAAACGGATGGACACCTTGCTCATTTCAGCCCCTCCCATGCCTTTTGTATCTCGTCCATCAGGACGTTGGCCTCTTGATTGAGTTTTGCCAACTCGGCATGAATCTCCGTCATGCGCTCATGGAAGTCCACGCCATCGTCCTCCTGCTCGGCCACGCCTACGTAGGCACCTGGAGTGAGCGAATAGTTCTTCTCCTCTATCTCCTGAATGGTGGCAATCTTGCAGAGGCCGAGCACATCCTTGTATTCACCATCGCCAAATTTCGAGGTAAGCCATTCGTGCTGGCGGGCCGTTTCGAGGACATCTTCCAAATCAGCAATCAGTGCATTCTGCTCAGCCTCGATGCGCTTCTTGTCCTTGCGGGTGGCATTGGCTATAGCCTCTTTCGCTGCGGCCTTCTGCTTATCAAGTGCTTCTTGTGCCGATGCAACAGTCCAACAGTCGTTCAACATTCTACTCCCCTCGCCCTTTGGAGAGGGGTTGGGGGTGAGGCTTTTTTTGTAGTCAGCAAGCAACTGCTGATACTTCTCTTTCTCACCACGATAGAGGTGCACGATGGCCTGCAGATTGCGCAGTTGCCACTCCGTCCATTCGTTCAAGGTACGGTCGACAACCGTATAGTAGTTGCGGGCATCGATGAACAGCACCTTGTCGCGAATGTCGGCATGCTTGTTGCGGTCGAAGAACCACAGCGAACAGGGCAAGGAGAGCGTGTAGAAGAAGTTGTTGCCCACACTCACCATCACGTCCACATCGCCCGTGCGCACCAGTTTCTCGCGGATGTCACGGTCTTTGTTGGCGCTGTCGGTCGCCGAACTGGCCATCACGAAGCCAGCACGGCCGTGGTCGTTAAGATAGGCGTAGAAATAACTGATCCAAAGATAGTTGGCATTGCCTATCTCCTTGGTCTTTTGGTTCACGCCCGGCAAGCCAAAGGGCAGACGGCCAGCGGCAGAAGCCGACTCGGCTTTCACCTTATCGACATTGAAGGGCGGATTGGCCATCACGAAGTCGCACCTGCCGGCCAGGTTGTGGGCGTCGTGGTAGAAGGAGTTGGCCTCATCGCCCGAGATAATCCGGCCATTGAGCCCATGCACCGCCATATTCATCAAGCAGAGTTGGGCATTGTATTCCACCTTCTCCTGTCCGTAGAAGGTCATATTGGTATTGGCATTGAGTCCAGCCTGGTTCACGAAGTCGCCCGTCTGCACGAACATACCGCCCGAACCACAAGCGGGGTCGAGCATCACGCCCTGTTTGGGCTCCAGCACATTGACCAGCATTTTCACCAACGATTTCGGCGTGAAGAACACCCCATCGTCAGAGGCCACGGCCTTGGCAAATTTCGAGAGGAAGTATTCGTAGATGCGCCCGATGATGTCGCCTCCCACCTCGTCGATGGTCTTGTTGTTGAAGATACGAAGCAGTTCGCGCAGCAGGTCGTCGGCAAACATGGTGTAGGTTTTGGGCAATACGCCCGTCAGCTGTTCGCTCTGGTCTTCCACCAACTGCATGGCATTGTTCACTGCCTCGCCCAACGAGTTGATGGGCTGTCCGTCCTTGGTCTTCAGGCCTGCAACCACGATATTGTCGGGCAGATTCACCAAATAGTCGAACTGTGCCTCACGAGGAAGATACAATGCGCTCTTGGCGGCAAAGTCGCTGGGCTCCACAGGCATCACACGCCCGCCACGACTGGGGCGGTTCTCCAAAATCTCTGCCTCTACCATCTTATAGCGGCTATAGGCATAGCGCAGAAAGAGCAATGCCAACACAGGCATACAATACTGGCTGCTGGTCAGTTTGCTACCTTGGCGCAGTAAGTCGGCCGACTCCCAAAGTTCCGCTTCAAGTTTGCGTATATTGATCATTCCGAATGTAGTATAATTATGTTCTTAACAGGTCGTCCACACTATCCCATCAGTAAGTGGATGCCGAGAAATTCATTGTGAGTTTGCGGTTGGTGCTCTTGTATTTCCCCGAATAGGTATTCTGGTTGAATTGCCCAGTGAAGTAATAGCCTGTCGCCACACCGTTCTTGTATTCCGTGAGACGCATGTTGCCGTTGGCATCGATGGTGCCCGAGAGGTTCACGTAGACGTTCTCCCCATTGTATACGATATAGCGTCCCTTGGCCTGATTGCCCTTCACATACACCTCCATGTCAATATAATAGTTCTGCTTGTGCATGATGGCGCCATTGAGGCGGTAGGTACCGTTGGCAACCTTGTTTCTTACCACTGGAGGAGGAGGAGCGACAGGCGCTACCGCGGCAGGGGCAGCCACTTCTTCGGCAACAGCCGGGGCGGCAGGAGCAGCCGTCGCAGAAACGTCGGCATCGGCCTCTGCACCAGGGGTTTCGACCTCTGCATCCCCTACATCCTCAGCATCTCCGGCATCCTTGGTAGGCGCAACCATTTCCTCCCGGGGTTTCTCCTTGCCACGAACTTTGCCTACTATCTTGTCGCCCCAAAACATCCATACCATCATGCCGATAATCAGCGAGAGCAACAGGATGATTATCGCGAGGAGCACATTGTTGTTGTTTTTCGGCTGAGGGGGAATAGCCCTGATGGGATTGCCGCAATAAGGACAAAACGGGGTGTTGTCGGCCACGAAATTCCCGCATTTGTTACATCTGATGCTGTTCATGGTTTTGTAAGTTAAATGTGATATGCAAATCTACTATTTTTCTTCCAAACAGCAAAGAAACGAGGCGAAAAAAGGTTTGGTTATTGCTTTGGGCAAAGTCACGACACATCTGCCAATCCATCCATATGCTCGTCCAAACTTGCAAGCAATAATACCAATTCTAGCGGTTTTTCCCTATTTTGCCTAAATCTCACAACATTGTCGCATTTTTTCTCGCATATACCTTTCCATGTGCCAACTTATGATTACCTTTGCGTGACAAAACGCGAACAAACCTTAAAGAGATGAAACATTTCACATTTATCTGGCACTGGAAGAAACTGCTTCTCATCATCACCATGACGATGACAGCCATTCCATGCTTGATGGCCCAGACCTCCAATCCAAAAGGACTCTACAGGCTGACGGAGATTGTCCATCAAGACGGCAAACATCTGGAGGCAGGTTACAAACAGTATAAATATTGTCAGGATAATTACACACTTACGGTCAACTACAACCCGAGCATATATAAAAACCAGCCATTCTATTTCTCTATCTCCAACCCCGAAGGCAAGCCCCTGTACCTCACAGGCGATCTCTCAAAGACCGAAAACAAGGGAATCCAGGTGATTGGCACCTCCGACAGCACATTCACCCTGCGTTGGTATAACGACCGAAGTGGTTTGGACGAGCGCCTGTATCCCTACCTGACGAACAATGACGAGAGATACGAAATGGTGAAAGACACCACAGACGCCATCCAGCGGTCACTGAACCTACTGCAAATGAATTTGGGCACAGGCAGCCATCGTTTGCAAGGGGTATGGAAATTACGCGGCATCCAACAATCGAACAATGCCGCCTCACAATATTGGATTGTGAAGAACGGACCGGAAACATACCAGATTCTTGGCAGCCATGAAGCAGTGACAGTCATTGCCAATCCAGATTTTCCAAGAGCGAATTTACAGTGCCAATTTACACCTTGTACCTATTTGAGTGAAAACGCCTTCGATTTTGCCGGACAGACATTCATCGTGAACTGGTTTGATGGCGAAACCATTTCCGTGACGGGCATCAACGACGGAGGTCGCCCGTTTGTAACCGTTTGGGACCGTTGTGGCTTGCCTCAGAACATCCAAGAGGTCTTTGGCACTCGCATGCCCCAAATGAAAAAGGACATCTCACGCTTCTTCACCAATGATTTCATGAGGAAATACGGAAACCTGCCCGATTCCATCCGCCTTGCCTACGAGACATACGATTTCGCAGTAGATGCCACCGAACGCAACAACGCCATCTTCCCTGTATTGATGCGGAATGGTTTTGAAGGCGAATACATCAGCATGAAAGACTCGCTCCTGTCACGCTTGATAAGAGGTGAAATCAATGCCGACGAAGCGGTGGGGCACTACGTTTTCTGGTTTTATAAGAATTTCGACCGCCATACAAATTGCTCCTCGCAGTTCTTCCATAAGTTGAAGTCAGAAGCCTTTGTCGACTACACCAAGCTCATCCCGCAATATCATCCCGAGCCGGTAGGATGCAAGGTGGACGACGACACTTACCTCCTGCGTCTGCCCTCCTGCGTGGGCGATGTGCCGACATGGGAGTGGATGCTGAAAAAAGAGGAAGAGTTCAAGCAGTCTGGCTGCAAATACCTGATTCTCGACCTCCGGGGAAACAGTGGCGGCAGCGATGCCTTCAGCGAACTGTTTGCCAAGATGATGTGCGACTGCAGTGCGATGAATGACGAAAAGTCATACTATATGAACAGCACTGCCAATAATAAGACGTTGAGAAAAAACTGTGAGAGTTTCCCCGGGACATTCATGGACCGCGTACTGGCTGAAACGGCTACGGCTGAAGAGGGAAGCCTCATCAACTGGCATACAGTGCTCAAAGGAACTGACGCATACACCCCTTTGGTGCGCAAAGGAGCCATCATCATCGACAATTACAGTGCAAGTGCAGGCGAAACGCCAGTCCAGCTTGTTCGCAACCACTCCAAGAGCCATGCCAAGGTCTATGGAAGAGAACGCTCGGCAGGCTGTGAGTTGTCGGGCAACTGCAATACCATCCGCCTACCCCATAGCAACATGTCGCTCACCTACCCCATGACAGTGGATGCCGAATTTGAGAAGGCATGCAGCGAACGAAACCCTGGCCACAAGCCCGATGTCATCATTCCCTTGCCTTATCCAAAACAACTGACCGACAACATCGACCCTTGGGTGCTCTGGGTAGCAAAAAAGATGAAGAAATAGCATGAAAGAAGGGGGATTGCTGGCCTGGACCAGCAATCCCCCTTCTTTCATGTTGTCTCACTCCACTTGGGGAGCAGTGCGATACCTTTATCTAAAGAAATCGGTGCGATAACCCACGGTGAGGACGATGGCGCTGTTATAGTTTGATTTGGAATCACCATCACTCTTCTTGTTCACCGGAGTCAAGCCGAGATGGTAACGAAGGTCCACAAGCAGCGCATCTCCATTCTTGCCAATCTTCGGCTCAAAAGAGAGGCCGAGGGGAATGGCCAGTTCCACTTTCTTCACGAGGTCTTTTACCCTCACACCTTCGTAAGTCTTTTCGCCATCCATCGTCGCCCTGCGCAGGAAACTGACCTGCGGACCAGCCTGCACGGCCAGCCATGGCGTGACATAATATTTGGCCAGCAGCGGGATACTGGTATAAAAAAGTGTCATTCGCTTGTCAAAATCCTTGCTCTTCGCTCCCAGATAGTTGGCTTGGGCTTCCAAACTCACCGCGAACCTTTCGGTCAGCATATAGTCCAGACCTATAGCATACTGGAAGTTGGGTTCCATTTTCGCATCGTCGTTATTGGTGAATGTCGACAGGGCAGCACCCAAACGTACCTTGTAGTTAAAATCTCCCTTTTCCTGGGCATTCATACTCACTGAAGTCATTATGGCGACTACGACCAATACAATGTACTTTTTCATACTTCTTTTTTTGTTTACCATATTTCGATTGAAACTGTTTTTTTCAAGTACCACCTTCGTTCAACTCCATTCAATTGGCTAAAGTTGAGTGTTACGAAATGCAAAAATATAGAAAAAAAGGAAAAGCCGGCCGAATTTCAAACAAAAATTTTGTGGGATGCGGAAATATTCGTAACTTTGCACTCCAATTGACAATAGAAAGATTTTTTTAATAATAACAATTTTTTAAACTGAAATGAAAAAAGGTATCCATCCAGAAAACTATCGCCCCGTCGTATTCAAGGATATGTCCAACGGCGATATGTTCCTTACAAAGTCCACATGCAAGACTTCAGAGACAGTGGAATTTGAAGGTGAGACTTATCCCATGGTAAAGATCGAGATCTCCAACACCTCGCATCCGTTCTACACTGGCAAGAACAAGCTCGTCGACACCGCAGGACGCGTCGACCGCTTCATGAGCCGCTACGGTAAAATCAAGAAGTAAGTGTAACGGTAGCGTGGTGGAGAACCACGATATATAGTCGCCAACCTGGTGACGGTTTAAAACAAGGTGCCTCTGAAGCGTAGTTGCATATGCGCTCGGAAGCACCTTATTTCATTTTTCAAAGCCTATGAAGACATCCGGTCTGCCCCTACTGCTCATCGTGCTCGCCACACTCACCCTGGTGGCTTGCGGCAGCGACGACGACAGCTCCGATTCTCCAGGACGACAGGCATCGTCGAAGAACATCAACGCCAACCCCACTACCCGACGCGAACTGGGACGGCTCGAGGTGCCCCGGGTGAAAGGCACCGACGACAACCTGGTGCTCGTACACTATGCCGACGGCAACGACGTGAACTTCATGGTGGAATGGGACTGCGTGAAGAAGTCGCAACGGTGGACATGCTACACCCAGCACAAAGACAACTCACCGAAAAACGTGTCGCGATACTATGGCGAGCCGCAATATCCCTACGACCCCGACCTGCCATCCAAATACTATTTCAGCAGCGACCCCTTCTGGGGATCAGGCTTCGACCACGGCCATATCTGTCCCTCCTACGACCGGCTCAACTCGTCGAAGGCCAACTACCAGACCTTCTTCCTCACCAACATGCAGCCCCAGCTCAACATTTTCAACGCCGGACTGTGGCTGAAGATGGAGAATATCGTGAGCCGCACGTGGAACCAAGCGAGTTTCCGCGACACACTATTCATCTGCAAGGGCGGCACCATCGATGAGCCCGACCAGATCATGCGCACCACGCCCAAGGGGCTCATCGTGCCCAAATACTTCTTCATGGCGGTGCTCTGCAAGAACAGCCAGGGCTACAAGGCCATCGGCTTATGGACCGAGCACTACGCCACCGACCACAGCAACGACAATCTCCTCAACTACGTGGTGAGCATCGACGAACTGGAACGGCTCACCGGCATCGACTTCTTCTGCAACCTGCCCGACGACCTCGAGGAGAAGACAGAGAAAATCGTATACCCCTCGGCGTGGAGCCTGAGATAGAAACGAAAACTAACTAACTGCACGAATTCTTCATATCATGCCAACTCGATTTTGGATGATACTGCTCGCCATCTTGGCCTTGGCTGCCTGCGATGACACCAATAAGCCGACTGAGGAAAGAACCCACTCGGCCTACTATTGGAGCACCACCTTCGAGAACGACTCCGCACTCCAGCAATTCATCACCCAGCAAAAGGTGAGCCGCATCTACCTGCGGTTCTTCGACGTGGTGGTGAGGCCCGACACCATGGTGATGCCCAACGCCACCGTGCGTTTCGCCACACCCGTGCCTGAGGGGGTCGACATCGTGCCCACCGTGTTCATCGTCAACGACTGTTTCTACCACGACACGAGCGACCTCGACCAGAAACTGCTGGGCCGCATCCTGCAGATGTGCGAGACCCACGACGTGACGGGCGTGCACGAGATACAGATCGACTGCGACTGGACGGCCCGCACACGGAAAGTCTACTTCGAATTCCTGCAACGGCTCGTCGACAGCGCGCATGCCAAAGGCATCGACATCTCCACCACCATCCGCCTGCACCAGTTGGCCGACAAGGCACCTCCCGTAGACCGCGGCGTGCTGATGATGTACAACACGGGCGACGTGAGCGACCTGAGCCACAACCCCATCCTCGAGGAGGATGCCGTGAAACCCTATCTGAAACACATCTCCGACTACAGCCTGCCGCTGGCCACCGCCTACCCTATCTTCGAATGGCAACTGCTCGTGCACGGCTCCCATTTCATCCGCATCCAGTATGACGACGACGAACTGTCGCGCCTGCCGGGCGACACCATCATCGTGCGTGAGGCAACACCCGCCACCGTGCTGAAGGTGAAGGAGGCCGTAGGCCGCCTCCGTCCCCATGCCAACGACGAGGTCATCATTTTCGACATCAGCAAAAAAAACATACAACGCTTTAACTCCCAACACTATGAGAAAATTTATCATTAGCATCACGCTGCTCCTGCTCACCACAGGGGCTTGGGCGTGCGGAGGGCCTTACCCCACGCACAACGCCTACCTCTTCAGCGTTATCCACCGCGACCTGATGGACAACGAGGTGTTTACCGACCGTATCGACAAATTCTGGCAAACGTATACTAACGGCGCCGTCAAGCGGTACCGCTGGAACGAGGACGAGATACTCGAGTTGGCCAAGAAGAAAGGCGACAACGAGATGGTGAACTATCTCAACAGCCTGAACAAATACCTCGACATCAGCAAGCAGCTCCAGGAGGAGTGGACCTATCCCACCAAAGAGGAACTGGCCCAGCGCAAAGTCGACCTGAACAATATCATCATACGCGGAAAGGGCTACAAAGGCTCGCGCCTGAAGGCACAATGGGAACTGCTGGTGATGCGCGCCTATATGGTGCTCGGACAGCACACCAACAACATCAACTACTGGAAACAGAGGGCATCGCGACTGCCCGAGAGCGTATACCGCGACATGGCACGCAACATCTATGCCGGAGCACTCCTGCACACGGGCAACCGCTCCGAGGCCTGCGACATCTACGCCGAACAAGGCGACATGGTGAGCGTGAAATGGGCGCTGCGCAAGCACCGCAACCTGGCCGGCATCAAGTCTGTGGTGGCCGAGAACCCGAAGTCGCCCGCCATCCCCTTCCTCGTGCAAGACTTCGTGAACAACACACAGGAGACCATCGACACCAATGGCGACAAAGAAGCCATCGACTGGGTGAACGCACGCCTCATCCTGCGCAACGAGGCCATGAACTTCATCAGCTACGCCCAAGGGCTGGTCGACAACAAGAAGACCGACTGTCCCGCCCTCTGGCTGGCTGCCATCGGCGAACTGCAGTTCCTCTTCGGACAAAACAACGAGGCCATGGCCACGCTCAACAAAGCCGTCGACGCACAGGGCACCGAGCGCATGAAGGACAATGCCCGCGCCATCCGCATGGTGGTATCGGCCAAAGCATCGAAAATCGACAGCCAGTATAGCCAGTGGATTACCAACGAACTGAAGTGGCTGGCCGGCAAAATCAATGTGGGCAGTCCCAACCCTCAGGGATACGATCCCGACTACGACTACCACTATGTCGACGTGCTTGAGAGGCTGGTCTACAACAACCTCGCCCCCAAATACCGCGAGAACGGACATCCCGACATCGCCGCCATGCTCATCTTCATGACCGAGAGAGGCAACATGCTGAAGACGCCCGAGTTCATAGGCGAAGGTTGGAACCCCAACTACTCGAGCGATTTCTACCAAGATCTTTACGAACTCGACGCCAACCAGTTGCTCTCCGTGGTGAAGCAGATCAAGGAGCCGAGCAACGACGCCCTGAAAAACTATGCCAAGCAGTTCTTCACCGCCGACGACAACTACTTCAACGACCTCGTGGGAACACGCTTCCTCGCCGAGGGCAAGTTCGCCGAGGCGCTCAAGTACCTCGACCAGGTGCCGGCCAACTACTACGAGAAGCTCAACCTGAGCTACTATATGAAGAACCGCGACTACACCAAGGCCCGCTGGCTCGACCATCAGGTAGACAAGGAAGACGAGGTGACCGAAGGACCTAACCTGGCCAAACTCACCACCAACCGCCGCGCCGACTTCTGCCGCGAGATGAACAATCTCTTGGAGCGCTACACCACAGCCAACAACGAGACACGCCCACAGGTGGCCTACGACCTGGCCAAGCGCTACTACCAGGCCTCGTGCTGGGGCGACTGCTGGTGGCTCTCCGACTATGGCCACAGCGTCTACGACTCAGCACGTGTCAACCGTCCCGACTTCGTGCAGAAAGCCATCGACTACCTGCAGCAGAGCAAGCTCACCACCAATGCCACCCTGCACCTCAACAGCCTCTATGCCCTGGCCTTCATCCCGCAAGACCCATGGTGCAGCGTAGACTTCGACTTCAATACCAACAAGTATATCTACACACCGCTGCGCGGCACAAGGCAGTTCAAGGCGCTCGACGACCTCAACAACTATGCCAGACAGCACAGCGCGCAGATGCCCGCCTATGTCAGCCGATGCGATGTGCTGAAGCAATTCAGGGCGGTGAACTGACAACACTTCAAGCACCCCCATACACGAAAATCCCCTCACGCCCGATGTGCGTGAGGGGATTTTTGATGTATAGGGATGTTCGTTGCTATTCCACGTCGAATACCAGGCCTTGGTTCGAGAAGGTGTAACGGGTGAGGTTGAACTCATCCACCTCCAGGCCGTCGGTGCTCTCCATCGTGCCGTAGAACGAGTTGTCGTCAAGATGGAACGAGGTGACCAGCATCTCGCGGCCGTCGTCATACTTCATATAGATATCCTCGGTCTTGCTGTCGATATACCAGCTGAACGGCATCCGGTAGATTTCCTCGGAATCTCTCGACAAATTGTAGTTAATTTCGCGGCCACGACCATTGATGGTGTTGGTCTTGTACTGGTCGAACTGGAAGTCGGCTCCATAGGTGCCCTTCTGGGTATGGCCGTAGTCGTCCACATACTGGGTGCTGATGGTGCCCTCCCACTGTCCTCTGAGCACATTGGCCATCGAGATGAGATAGTCGCTGTTGTCGTCGTTGGGCACGTAAGCGTCGCGGTAGTAGTCGCCATGCCAGTCATAATAAGGCTCGTAGTACCAGTCATCGTCTTCGCAACTGGTGAGGGTTACGGCCATGAAGGCCATCATTGCCCATGAAACGAGGTAATAAAATCTTTTCATAGCTTATGGTTTTTATGATGGTTCTTTTTTATAGGATTGTTCACAATTCTTGAGAGAGGTTGCCTGTGGACAACATGGTTGTCGCGTTGCCCACAGGCAGTGGTCTGGATTATTCCCTGGCGCGGAAGATGCGCTTCGGAGCCTCTGACTTCACACCATCGTTCTTCTTGGGAGCGACAGCCTTGTCGTCGTCGTTGAAGTTGAGCGCATTCTCGTTGCCATAATAGTAATAGTCGTAGTAGTCGTCGTATCCCCAACGGTTGTAGCTACCCCAGTTGGGCGACGATACGTGGCGCAGTCTGAACTGGCGGCGGTCGCCATTATACAGCTCGATGTATCCGGTGAAGTAGTTGTCCGACAGGCTATAGTCGTAGATGGATACAGATTCGTGATCTTCCACGAAATAGATGTTGATCACCCTGTTCTTCACCGTGAACTCGATGTGGCTCGTCACATAGTTGTAGCTGCCCCAGTAGTTGTCGTCGTAGTAGTCCACCCAGTAACCCGTTCCGGAGGAATAGGTGTAGGGATCGCGGAGGAAGCAAATCTGACTGTAGGAAGCATCGTAGTAACGGCCGTTCCAGTAAGTCGAAGTATACATATCACCCTCCCAGGTGCCCTCGAGGGTGCGGGCGATGTCGACATCGTCATCACAACTGGTGAGTGTGAGCGATACGAAGGCCATCATGACCCATGCGATGTTGTAAATCCACTTTTTCATGTCTGTAGTATATTAATGGTTATTATTTCTACCGCAAAAGTAATGCTATTTTTCATCTCTCGCAAATGATAATCCATATTTCGAATAGGGTTTTCCCTAATTTGAGTGGGGGAAAATTTAGATTTGAGGTTTGAGGTTTGAGATTGGAGGATTGAGGTTTGAGGTTGGAGGTTGGAGGTTTGAGATTGGAGGATTATCATGCTTCGCATGATGAACATCGGCGGCGTCTCGGCAATTAGAGCAAGCTCTATTGCGTTGACTTTTGTCGACCTCGAACGCGACTCGGCAGTGTTTGAACAAGTTCACACTGCACTCGCTGCTTACTCGGTTCGACTTGCACGATGTTTGAGGTTTTTTCTTCCTTTTTCCCAGGCCCTTGCGCCTTTTTCCCGAGCATCAGCGTTTCATGTTTCTTTTTCCAAGCGAACCGTTTTTTTCTTGTGAGAGGTGGGTCTTCTTTTGTGATGGGTTGGGATTCCACTCCGATTTTTATAGATTTTGAAATAGATTTTTTCAGATTTTGAGCGAAGCGACCACAAAAAATTTTATTCGTGAATATTCGGGATGTCAGTGGGTCTATGACAAATCTCGTGTTCGAAAAAAGAAGTTGATTGAATAAATAATCATCCGAAAAACTTAAAAAAACACACAAATTCAAAAATAGACTGCAAAAATTTGCTTTTCAATCTTTTTTTGCTAATTTTGCGCAAAGCGCGAAGTGAGGATGCAGCTCGCCCCCTCACCCCACTTCAACCCTAAGCTGAAAACGACAATTCACCTTATTATTAATATAAAGCAAAAATGAAAACAGTCTACGATTTCACCGTAAAAGACAGGAAAGGCGGCACCGTGTCGCTTAAGGAGTATGCCAACGAAGTGATACTCATCGTCAACACGGCCACCAAGTGCGGATTCACTCCACAGTATGAGGAATTGGAAAAACTCTATGAGAAGCACCATGCTGAAGGATTCACCATCCTCGACTTCCCTTGCAACCAGTTTGGACAGCAGGCCCCTGGCACCGACGAGTCGATACATAACTTCTGCAAACTGAATTACGGCACTGAATTCCCCCGTTTCAAGAAAGTGAAAGTCAACGGCGACGACGCCGACCCCCTCTTCAAATACCTCAAGGAGCAGAAAGGCTTCGCAGGATGGGACATGGATCACCCCATCGCCCACATCCTCGACGACATGCTGAGCAAGGCCGACCCCAACTATAAGGACAGCCCCGACATCAAGTGGAACTTCACCAAGTTCCTCATCAACAAGAAAGGTATGGTGGTGGCCCGCTTCGAGCCCACAGAGAAGATTGAAGTGATAGAGAAACAGATTATCGACCTTTTGTAAGCCACGCCATGCAAGAGAGAGAACACGTGAAATGCCTCATCATCGGCAGCGGACCGGCAGGTTATACGGCAGCCATCTATGCCTCGCGCGCCAACCTACAGCCCGTGGAATACTGTGGGATGCTCACCGGCGGACAACTCACGCAGACCACCGTGGTGGAGAACTTCCCCGGCTATCCCGAGGGCGTGGACGGCAACCAGATGATGCTCGACCTGCGCACGCAGGCCGAACGCCTTGGCACCGATATCCGCGACGGTGAGATTGTGAAGGCCGACCTCAGTCAGCGGCCCTATATCCTCACCACCGACCGCGGCGTGGAGATAGCCGCCGACACGGTGATTATCGCCACAGGAGCCTCGGCCAAATACCTGGGCCTCGACGACGAGAAGAAATACAACGGCATGGGCGTGTCGGCCTGCGCCACCTGCGACGGATTCTTCTACCGCAAACGCACGGTGGCCGTAGTGGGTGGTGGCGACACCGCCTGCGAGGAGGCGCTCTACCTGGCCGGACTGGCCAAGAAGGTGTACATGATCGTGCGCAAGCCCTTCCTCCGTGCTTCGGAGGTGATGCAGCGCCGCGTGAAGGAGACCGAGAACATCGAGATACTCTTCGAGCACAACACGCTGGGCCTCTATGGCACCGACGGCGTGGAGGGCGCACACGTGGTGCGTCGCAAGGGCGAGCCCGACGAGGAGCGCTACGACCTGCCCATCGACGGGTTCTTCCTCGCCATCGGCCACAAGCCCAACTCCGACATCTTCAAGCCTTGGCTCGACACCGACGAGACGGGTTATATCATCACCATCGATGGTACGCCACGCACCAAACTGCCCGGTGTCTTCGCCGCCGGCGACGTGGCCGACCCACACTACCGTCAAGCCATCACTGCTGCCGCCAGCGGATGCAAGGCCGCCATCGAGGCCGACCGGTTCCTTCGCGGCATCTGAGCATACATTATTATAATATATTCCCCTCCATTTTTCCACTTGGAAAAATGGAGGGGTTTGTTTTGTGGAACAATCACTTCGTTATCAACGCCCCCTACGAGGGAGAGTCAGTTTTCCCTATTGAACATCACTTCGGCTTTCGGAACACCTGGAACCTGTAAGGTTGTGCCCTTACCATACCCTTGGCATCTACAGAGTAACTCTGCAAGACAAGCATCAGCGAGTCGTTGCGCCAAGTGAAAAGGCTGTCCGACTGGTCGAGCAGTTGTGGATTCCGGCGCACCCTTTCGTTGATGGGATAGACCAGCACCACCTTATTGTCTCTCGTCAGCGTTATCGTGCCGTCTTGCTGAACAAAATTGAAATCATCAACGGGCAGCATGACGTTGTAGTCGCCCAAATTGACCGGCGTTTTGCATACGCTATCCGCTCTTACATAGTCTGTCTGGATGGAATCAAAATCGGAGTCATACCAACTCCATTTGCCATATTGTTCGGCGAAGGCATCACGCCCCATGTCCTTGCGCACATAGTCGATGATGCTGCACACCTCCTGATATTGTGCGCTGCGCACGCTGTCGCCCCTGATCGCATCCATATTCAGCGTCTGGATGAATTTATGCGTTTTCGCATCCACCAGTTTCAGGTCATGGATATACTGATGCAGGCGGGCCTTCTGGCAGGCAAAGCCAATGCTTTTGGCAGAAATGCCGGGGATGTAGGTGAACACAATGACGGCCGCACCGAAAATCAGCGCCATCAGCTGGAACCAGCGGGTGCGCCGCCAGAGCAGCATGAGCACGAAGAGTGTCATCAGCACTCCAGCCACCATCAGGTAGAAGCGGCTCTCAGTGAAACTGTAGAGGCGTATGCGGTAGATGGAGCCCACCCAGTACATGATGAGCGGCGGGATGGCTATCCATGTGAAATGGCGGTAGAACCAGTCGTAATGGTGCTCGTTGAGCACATACTGCATCAGCCTTCCCGCAAGGGCCACGGTCACGAAACCCATCACCATCCAAGCCACGCCGCCTTTGGGTAGGTCCCACACCACGACAATCTTGATGAAGTAGACATAGAGGATGACGGTGTAGATGATGACGGCAGGAGAGAGGATAAAGTTGAGAATCAGGCGCACCACCTTGGCCGGCTCGCTGACCTCGTCCTCGCCCTGCGAGATGAGCGTGAAGCACACCTGCGGCGCGATGAAGAACCAGATGAACTGATAGACGTGCTCATAATAATGCTTTGGCTCATCGATGCCGAAGATGTAGAAGAAAGAGGCGGAGATGGCCAACACAGCCAACGTGAGCAGTCCCGAGATGACCACGCCGAAGAACAACTGGGTGACCACGTGCAGGGCATGGGCCGCAAAACTCCTGTTGTCCATGCGCCGCACACCCACCAGCAGGAGGATGGCGGCCAGCACATAGGTGAACCCGAATCCGTATGTCCAGAGAAACGGCTTCAGGTCAAGGGCCATCAGGGGCAGGAACAACAGTCCCGAGGCCATGTATGCCCACCGGTTTACCTTGTGCAGCCAGAAGGTGAGCACCACCAGCGGCACAAACAACATCAGGATGTCACCATTGATTCCACTGGTGTATTCGCCCGTGGATTCAATCCAACTCACATTTTCCGTATGCCACGCACTGATGAGGAAGAATGCCAGTCCCATGGCCGCCTCGACGGGAAACTCCCGTGGGCTGCGAAGCAATTGCTTCACGATGTCCTTTATCTTCGCTTTCATAACGTCTTTCCTATAAGGTTAAAGTTTTGTTTTATGGCACAAAGTTAGTTTCTTATTTCAACTATTCCAAATAAATGTAAGTTTGATGTACGAAAACCTAAGTTTGATGTATGAGCAGAAATGTCGGATGCTTATCGCGGTTGATAAAATCTTCCATAATGGTTTGGATGATTTGTCTTTTTCTTCCAAAATGCAGAAAAACAAGAAAAATCAGCCTGAATGACGGGCGCGGCACCCACTTTTGGACAATTTTTTCGCCGTTTTCACCTCTTTGTCCGATATTCGGCTTGTTGTCCAAACGTATACATCCGTTTTTCCGGAAAAAATATTGCAGACTGAAAAAGCCGCCATATCTTTGCATCAGAAAAAAACAAAAAGTCAAACAAACATAAAAAAAATACAACAACAATGAAAACAAAAAACGTAGCAAAATCGATGATGATCGCCGCAGCTCTTCTTTGCGGCACAGTGAACAACGCTCAGGCACAGTCAAACAACTACTATGAGACCGAAGATGAGGTGGCCATATCCTTCGGAGCAGGCACCAACTCACAAATCTACAGCGTATTCTCCAACCTTTTCGGTGTGATGGGTGAAGCGCTTATCACCTCTGTTGCAACTGTCGGAACCCATACTGGGCACACCTCCTACGACAACGAGAAATACATTCCACCAATTTCTGTAGAGTATTTCCACCACCTGAACAAGACCGTCAGCATCGGTGGCATCGGATGTTTCAACGGATACACCAGCGACATGTTCTTCAATTGGCAGCAGAACAGCGGCGACGGCACAGCCACCCTCAAGAGCAAGGATAAGATCGGTAGCGCTAAGAAATATTACGCCACACTCATGCCAGCCGTGAAGTTCGACTGGGTACGCACGAAGAATTTCGGAGTCTACTCCAAAGTGGGTATAGGTCTCACCTATATGTATGAGAAGGAAATCCAGAAGAAGGACGACACCGGTAAGGACATCGGTGACAAGAAAATACACAGCGAATCTCGCTTCATGGGCAACTTCCAGGCATCTCTCCTCGGTATCGAGGCTGGCTCGCAAAAGATAAGGGGCTTCGCCGAACTGGGATGCGGTGAGCAGGGTATCCTCCTGGCAGGTCTGCGCTACAAATTCTAAGAAATACCACAAACTACATCATATCATACATTACGGTGCTCCCCCGCGAGGTCCTCAAGACCCACGGGGGAGTTTTGTTATTCGCCGTGCAGATGTAACGAACTAATCATTATTACTAGTAAGATTTCATTCCGATTTTATAGATTTTGAATCTGATTTTTTCAGATTTTGAGCGAAGCGACCCATCCAAATAAGAAAACTTTGCTATTTGTTTTGCATTTCGCTCACCCTGTACTATCTTTGCCTTTGCAACAACCGCATCATCAACCACGAACTATTCTTTCAACTTTCATCGCAGCATAACATGAAGAAGCACCTACTTATCACCGTGATGATGGCGATGGCCACCATGACCTTCGCCCAACAAGTGAACGACAACAACACGCCTCTGCACCTGATGAAGCCGGCCTACCGACTGAATTATGGCATCCCCACCACCGAAGAGGTGAAAGCCACCATCGACCGCATATTGCAGTATATCGATGGCGAGACTCCGGCCCGGCTCTGCGACAGCCAGACCGGACGCGAGGTGACACGGCTGAAAGACATCGACGAGCACACCCAACTACAGCAAGGTGGATTCAGACTCACCAGCTACGAGTGGGGCGTGACCTATTCGGCCCTGCTGGCCGCCTACAAAGCCACGGCCGACAAGGCTTATCTCGACTACGTGGTGAAGCGCCACAAACTGCTGGCCGACATCGCCCCCGTGTTCAGGAAACTGCACGAGAAGCAGAAGAAAATCGACCCCAACGTGCGCCGCGTCATCGATCCTCATGCCCTCGACGATGCGGGTGCCGTGTGCTGCTCGATGATCAAAAGCATGCTCATCGACCCCCAACAGCCGCTCCGCCCACTCATCGACAACTATTCCGACTATATCATGAACAAGGAATACCGACTCGCTGACGGCACGTTCGCACGCCTCCGCCCACAGCGCAACACCGTGTGGCTCGACGATATGTTCATGGGCATCCCCACCGTGGCCTATATGGGAAAACTCACGGGCGAGACGAGATACTACGACGAGGCGGCCCGGCAGGTGATGCTGTTCGCCTCGAGGATGTGGGTGCCCGAGAAGAAACTCTTCCGTCATGGCTGGGTAGAGGACATGCAGCCCCACCCCGCCTTCCACTGGGGACGGGCCAACGGATGGGCCATCCTCACGCTCTGCGAGGTGCTCGACGTGCTGCCCGACAACCATCCCCAGCGCGGACCACTGCTCCAGTTGCTGCGCGAGCATGCCGAGGGACTGGCCGCACTGCAACACCACGACGGTTTCTGGCACCAACTGCTCGACCGTAACGACACCTATCTCGAGACATCGGCCACCGCCATCTATGCCTACTGCCTGGCTCATGCCGTGAACCAAGGATGGATCGACGCCAAGGCCTTCGGCCCGGTGGCCCTGATGGCATGGCATGCCGTGGCGTCGAGCGTCAACGCCAAGGGACAGGTAGAGAACGTATGCGTGGGAACGGGAATGGGATTCGACGCCTCCTTCTATGCCTACCGGCCGGTACATGTCATGGCTGCCCATGGCTATGGCCCCGCCATCTGGGCCGGTGCCGAGATCATCTGTCTCCTACGGCAGCAGCATCCCAAGATGAACGACAGCGCCGTGCAGTTCTACGACGAGAAAGTGCCCACCGACCAGCCCATATTCAACTACGACGGGAAAATAAGATATTGAAAAGCGCGCACCAGCCTTTCTTCATATAGGGCATGCCAAAATCGGCATGCCCTCATTTATTTATCATGCTTTCTACCAACAGTAGAAAGATACAGCCCCACAAAGGTGAGGGCGCCATTGAGCATGAGCAACTCGTAGCCGAAACGGTAGTCGGTGAATTGCTGGGTGAGCATGTCGGCGGCAAAACAGAGAAGAGGCGAGGCCACCGCAATATAGGGCACCACCCGGTCGTTGACGGGACGCTTGGTGAAGAGCGAGAAGGCAAAAAGGCCAAGCAGCGGACCGTAGGTATAGGAGCACATCACATAGATGGCATCGATGACGCTGGGCGAGTCGACCCAACGGAAAATCAAGACGAAACTCACGAAAACCACCGCCATGATGATATGCACACGGCGCCGCAGGCGCTCATCGTCGGGCTTCTTCACAATGTCTACACAACAACTCGTGGTGAGGGCCGTGAGGGCAGAGTCGGCACTCGAGAAAGCGGCCGCCACGATGCCGATGGTGAAGAGCACCACCACGGTCTGCCCCAGGTTGCCGGTGGCCGCGAACATGGGCATGAGGCTGTCGCCTGCCTCTGGCAGTGCCACGCCCTGCTTTTCGGCCAGTTGGCAGAGCAGCACGCCAAGGGCGAGGAAGAGCAGGTTGGCGGGCACAAAGGCCACGCCATACGAGCACATGTCTTTCTGTGCCTCGCGCAACGATTTGCAGGTGAGGTTTTTCTGCATCATGTCTTGGTCGAGACCCGTCATCACCACCACGATGAAGATGCCACTGAGAAACTGCTTCCAGAAATACTGGCGCGACATGGGGTCGTCGAACACGAAGATGCGGCTGCGCGGGTCATCGGCCACGGCTTTCACCGCCTCGGTGGGCGACCATCCCAACATGTTGATCACATGGAAGATGATGAATATCAGCGCTGCGAACATGCACAGCGTCTGCAGGGTGTCGGTCCACACCAGCGTCTTGATGCCGCTGCGGCGGGTGTAGAGCCATATCAGCACCACCATCAGCACGATGGTGAGCGGAAACGGCACGCCATAGGCGTCGAGCACGAACCGCTGGAGGATGATGCACACCACATAGAAACGGGCCGCGGCCCCCGTCATCTTCGACAGGAGGAAGAAAGAGGCTCCGGTGGTATAGGAACGGTTGCCCAGACGGGGCTGCAGGAAAGAGTAGATGGTGGTGAGGTTGTGGCGGTAGAACACGGGCAGGAGCACAAAGGCCACCGCCGCATAGCCGAGGATGAAGCCCAGGCAGGTCTGCATGTAGGTCATGTCGATGCCCATCACCATGCCCGGCACGCTCACGAAGGTGACGCCCGAGATGGAGGCACCAATCATGCCAAAGGCCACCATATACCATGGCGACTGCCGGTTGCCACGGTAGAAGGTGTCGTTGTCGGTCTTTCCCGATGTGAGACGGCTGATGACGAGCAGCAGCACGAAGTAGCCAAGGATGGTGAGCAGGATGGTCATGGCAGGAGGATTAATCGGTGAGCACCGTCTCGTTAATCATCTCGCGCAGGAGGAACACGGCCTCTCCCACCGTCGGCACATTCTTGATATTGAGCGAGTTGCGGCCATAAGCCTCATTGAGCTGACAGCGCCGCAGGTGCTTGTTCACAAACCGGAGAACTTTGGAGAAAGCCGAACTGCGGTAGAACGGGCTGTCGGTGTTGCTCACGAAGCGCATCTGCATGTTGCCCTGCTTGAGGATAATTTTCTCGCAGCCCAACTGCTTGCCGAGCTGGCGCAGGGGCACCACCTGCATGAGTTCCACACCCTCGCGGGGAATCTTGCCGAAGCGGTCTTCCAGCCGTCGCTGGTAAGCCTCCAACTCATTGTCGCTCTCGATATTGTCGAGCTCGCGGTAGAGGAGCATGCGCTCGCTGCTGCCGGGCACGTAGTAGTCGGGGAAATACATCTCGAGGTCGCTCTCGAGCGAGCAGTCCTCCACGAACTCGTCGCCGCGCACCTCCCGTCCGTTGGCTATCTCCTCCTCGTAGATGTCGCCAAACTCCTCGTTCTTCAGTTCGGTGATGGCCTGCGACAGGATTTTCTGGTAGGTCTCGTAACCCAGGTCTTCCATGAATCCGCTCTGCTCGGCACCCAGCAGGTTGCCGGCACCACGGAGGTCGAGGTCCTGCATGGCCAGGTTGAAGCCGCTGCCCAGTTCCGAGAAACTCTCCACCGCCTCGAGGCGCTTGCGCGCGTCGGCAGGCAGGAATGCCTTCGGCGGGGCCATCAGGTAGCAGAAGGCCTTCTTGTTCGACCGCCCCACCCTGCCACGCATCTGGTGGATGTCGGAGAGTCCGAAGCGGTGGGCGTCGTTGATGAGGATGGTGTTGGCATTGGGGATATCGATGCCATTCTCCACGATGGTGGTGGAGATGAGCACGTCGTAGTCGTAGTTGATGAATCCCATGATGATTTTCTCCAGTTCCTCGGGCTTCATCTGTCCGTGACCGATGGCGATGCGCGCGTCGGGCACGTATTTCTCGATAAGCCGGGCTATCTCCTGGAGCGAGGTGATGCGGCTGCTCACCACATACACCTGTCCGTTGCGGCTCATCTCGAAGTTCACGGTATCGGCTATCACCTCGTGGGTATAGGTGGTGAGCTCGGTGTAGATGGGATAGCGGTTGGGCGGCGGCGTGCGGATGATGCTCATGTCGCGGGCGCCCATGAGCGAGAACTGCAACGTGCGTGGGATGGGTGTGGCCGACATGGTGAGGGTGTCGACATTGGCCTTGAGCGTGCGCAACTTCTCCTTGGTCGACACGCCAAACTTCTGCTCCTCGTCGATGATGAGGAGTCCCAGGTCTTTCCACTCCACGTTCTTGCCCAGCATCTTCTGTGTACCGATGAGGATATCGATGCGCCCCTCCTTGAGTTGGGTGAGAATCTCACGCGTCTGCTTGGCCGACCTCGCGCGCGAGAGATACTCCACCTTCACGGGCAGGTTCGACAGGCGCTCGCTGAAGGTCTGGTAATGCTGGAAGGCGAGCACGGTGGTGGGCACGAGCACCGCCACCTGCTTGCTGTCGGTGGCGGCCTTGAAGGCGGCACGCACCGCCACCTCGGTCTTGCCGAAGCCCACGTCGCCGCACACCAGGCGGTCCATGGGGCGGCTGCTCTCCATATCGGCCTTCACGTCGTTGGTGGCCTTCAGCTGGTCGGGGGTGTCCTCGTAGAGGAAACTGCCCTCCAACTCATGCTGCAGATAGGTGTCGGGACTGAACGCGAACCCTTTCACATGCCGACGCTTGGCATAGAGCTTGATGAGGTCGCGGGCGATGTCCTTGATGCGCTTCTTCGTGCGCTCCTTCATGCGCTCCCAAGCGCCGGTGCCAAGCGTGCTCAGGCGTGGCGGCTCACCGCTGTCGGCCCTGCGGTATTTGGATATCTTGTAGAGCGAGTGAATCGACACGTCGACCATGTCGCCACGCTGGTAGATAATGCGTATCATCTCCTGGTAACTGTCCTTGGTGGGCACGCGCACCAGACCACCGAACTTGCCGATGCCGAAGTCGACATGCACCACGTAGTCGCCAGGCTCCATCTCCTGCAACTCCTTCATCGTGAGGGCCATCTTGCCGGCACGGGCGGCATCGGAGCGGAGGCTGTACTTATGGAAACGGTCGAAAATCTGGTGGTCGGTGAAGCAGCACACACGGCGCACGTTGTCGGCGAAGCCCTCGTGGAGGGTCTTGTCGACGTCGGTGAAGGGGATGGCCGTGCCCGACGCTTCCTCATTGTCGAGAATGTCGCGCAGGCGCTGTATCTGCTTGGTGCTGTCGGAGAGCATGAAGATTTGGTAACCCTTCAGGATATAGTCCTCGAGCGTCTCACGGAGCAGGGTGAAGTTCTTGTGGAAGATGGGCTGCGGTGTGGTGTCGAAAGAGATGCTGGCCTTGGGGGTGTCGGAGAGATGGGCCGAGAGCTCCACCCTGACAAACCGGTCGGCATCGTTCACAAACTGGCGCTCGCTCACCAATTGGTTCTCCTTGCGCATCTCGCGCATGATCTCGTCGCGCTGCTGCTCGGTGGCTCCCTCCATGCGCTCGGCCAGGGCCTGGGCAGAGAATCCCTCGTCGTAGATACGCCCTATGGTCTGCGACACATAGTCGAAGTCGGCGGTCACGAGGAAGGTGTCGGCGGGCAGGAAACTGAGAAACGACATCTTCTCGCCATCCACGAGTTCGGGCACGATCTCCACGCTCTGCTTCATGTCTTTCGAGAGCTGGGTCTGTATGTCGAAGGTGCGGATGGTGTCGATCTCGTCGCCGAAGAAGTCGATGCGGAACGGATACTCGCTGCTGAACGAGTAGATATCGATAATGCTGCCTCGCTGGCTGAACTGGCCGGGCTCGTAGACGTAGTCGTGCATCTCGAAGCCGAGGTCGCGCAGCCTACGGGTGAGTTCGCCCACGTCGAAGGTCTGCCCCACCTGCATCGGGATGGTGCGCTCGTCGAGCCGGCTCTTGGTGATGACCAACTCGCTCAGTGCCTCCGGACTGCTCACCACGTAGGTCGACTGTCCTGCCTTCCTCGCGCCCTCGCCCACCGCCGAGAGACGGGTGAGCACCTCGGTGCGCAGGATCTCATTGGCGGCCTGGCGCTGTCCGTATTTCACCGCGCGCTTGTAGGAGGAGGGGAAGAAGAGTGCCCTCTCCTGCCCCATCATCTGCTGTAGGTCGTGATAGAAATAGCCAGCGCTCTCGGCATCCTTGAGAATGAAGAGCATGGTGGAGTGCCGGCGGGTGGCGAGGGCGGCAAAGAGCACGGGGGCGGCCGACCCTACCAGTCCGTTGAGTTGGATGGTGCCTTCTTTCGTGCTTCCCAGAAGTTTGGCCAGGGCGGCACACTCTGCGGTGGCACCGTAGTATTCCTGTAGTTCTTGTATTTTCATTGAATCTCTAAAGTACAGCAGGGTCAGCTGTTTGCTTTGGGCATGGGCGGGTATTTGCGGAACCATCCGTCGAGGCGCAGGCGCATCACGCCGAAGAAAGCCTCGCCGAAGATGCCACCGCTCATCTTGCTCACGCCCTCGCGCCGGTTGACAAACACCACGGGCACTTCCTTGATGCGGAAACCTATCTTGTAGGCAGTGAACTTCATCTCTATCTGGAAGCCATAGCCCTTGAAGCGCACCTTGTCGAGTTCGATGGTCTCGAGCACACGGCGCTTGTAGCACTTGAATCCGGCGGTGGTGTCATGAATCTTGAATCCCGTGACCAGACGCACGTATTTCGAGGCGAAATAACTCATCAGCACCCTGCCGATGGGCCAGTTCACCACGTTCACCCCGCTCACGTAGCGCGAGCCGATGGCCAGGTCGTAGCCCTCGTCATGGCAGGCGGCATACAGGCGGGGCAGGTCGTTGGGGTCGTGGCTGAAGTCGGCGTCCATCTCGAACACATAGTCGTAGCCGTGCTCCAGCGCCCACTTGAAGCCAGTGATATAGGCGGTGCCCAGACCGAGCTTGCCCTCACGCTCGATGATGAAGAGCCTGTCGGCAAACTCAGTGTCGATGAGGCGGTGCACGATGGTTGCCGTACCATCCGGACTGCCGTCGTCGATGACCAGTATATGGAAGCACTTCTCCAAGTCGAACACGGCCCGGATGATTTTCTCTATATTCTCTTTCTCGTTATATGTGGGAATGATAACGATACTGTCTGACTGATTCATGCTTGAAATAAAAAAAATGCAGTTCTACTATTGTTCTCTCATCGTGTGGCCATTCCCAGACTCACTGGTCGGGATTCTCCACATAGCCTTGATACTCAGGCACCAGCGCCGACATCACGGCATTGTAACTGTCGTTAAGTGTGGTGGTGATATTCGACGCTCCCTTCTCCACTGGATAGACGGGCTGGTGGATGGTGAGGCTCAGCGGATGCCAGTTCACGAAATGCCAGTCGCGGGTGCGGGGCATGACATCGAACGAGCCATTGATGGTGAGGGGCACCACTGGCAGTTGCAACTCGTCGGCCAACATGAAGGCCCCGCGCTTGAACTCGCCCATGTGACCGGTGAACGTCCTGGCGCCCTCGGGGAACACCATGAGCGAGATGCCGTCCTTGAGCACCTCGCGGGCCTTGTCGTAGGAGGCCTTGATACGCTTCGGACCGCGCTTGTCGATAATGATCTGGTGGGATGCGCGGCATGCACTCCCCACGAATGGGATCTTGAGAATCTGGTGCTTCATCATCCACTTGATGTTGCGGCCCAGGAAGCCATAGATGAGGAAGATGTCGAAGGCTCCCTGGTGGTTGGACACAAACACATACGAGCGGTCTTTCTCCAGATGTTCCTTCCCCTCCACTTTCACGGGCAGCAGGAAGAGCCTCACGAAGGCCTTTCCCCACCATCTGCCGGGATAATAGCCCCAGAAATGACCGTTGCCGATGGCACATCCCACGATAATCATCACGGCGATGATGATGGTCCATATCACAAGCAGGGGTATGGCGATGAAAAGTTGATAGACACGATAGATGTATTTCATGATCTGGTTATTGGATGTCGGAGTTGCGGGTTATTGGGTGATATCGCTATAAGTGCTCTGGCGGGGTGGATTGGTCTGCCGATGCAGGGTGAGGAGCACCACCTCGCCCGGCACGTTGAAACGCATGGGAATCAGGGCTCCCACTCCCTTGGTGACGAACAGTTTGCGGTTGCCCTCCTCATAGAGTCCGCC
This sequence comes from uncultured Prevotellaceae bacterium, assembly GCA_900317305.1. GTDB lineage: Bacteria > Bacteroidota > Bacteroidia > Bacteroidales > Bacteroidaceae > Prevotella. The sequence goes on from ONGG01000030.1 coordinate 39,082, forward strand.
ATTCTCAGAATAGAACGGCGAGGTGGTGGTGACTCCGAAGATGCCCATCTGGCCGCCATGGGTATGACCGCTGAGGGTCAGATGCGCGGTGGAGAGGGGCAACGCATACTTGCGCCAAATCTTGGGATTATGGGCGAGGAGAATGGCAAAGTGGTTGTCGCCCACTCCCTCGAGGGCCTTGTGGATGAGGCCTATGCCATGGTCGGCCCCTTTCTTCTCGTTGCCTTCCATGCCGCAGAGCATGATCGAGTCGCCATTGTGGCGCAGCACGGTGTTCTCGTTGAGCAGCAACCGCCATCCCAGTTCGCGCTCGGCCTGCTCGGTCTGTTTCTCCTGGGCCAGTTTGCGGCGGAATCCCCCACCCTGATAGGCGGAGTAGTCGTGGTTGCCGAGGATGGAGTAGACACCGTCGGGGGCGGTGAGCCGGGAGAGCAGGGTGGCTTTCTCCTTGATTTCCCAGGGACCGATGTTCTGCAGGTCGCCGAGGAAGAAGATGGCGTCGGCCTTCATGGCCAGCAGACTGTCGACGGCCCTTTCGAGCACCAGACTGTCACCTCCGGTGTAACTGCCCACATGGGCGTCGGAGAAGAGGGCGATGCGGTAGCCGTCGAATCCCTTCGGCAGGTCGTCGAAATAGCAATCCACACGGTTCACCTCCAATTCCTGAAAACCGAAGAACGACCCATAGACCGTCGACCATGCCGGGATAAGTCCCAGGGCCATACCCACCGGCAGCGCATAATGGTGCCGCCAGTGGCGCTTCTTGCCTATCCACTCGCCCACCCACAGCGAGATGGCGAGCAGAACCTTGGGCAAGGTGAAGACTCCCAGCACCAACAAGTAGAAGTTGAGCAACCTGGGATTCTCGGGGATGAAATTGGTGGAGAAGAACAGGATGATGGTGTAAATCGTCAACACCACGGTAGGTATCCACCACGCCACCCTCAAGGGCACCGACTGGGTGCGCCGGGCCACCAACTGCCTGTAGAGGTAAAAGTCGGGCAGGAGGATGAGCAAAATGAACAATGGCAAGAACCTTGCTATCATAATGTTGGTTTTTTATCGTGTGATCAGACTCGTGGCAAGAAACTTGCGGGCCAGCGTCTCGGGCAGGCCGCGCCTGAGGGCGTAGTCGCGCAACTGGTCGTCGCCTATCTTGCCGATATTGAAGTATCGTGCCTCGGGATGGGCTATCATCAGTCCCGACACCGAGGCATGGGGACGCATGGCGCCATGCTCGGTGAGCCGGATGCCAATCTCGCCGAAGTCGAGCAACCGGTCGATGACGAAATTGAGGCTGGTGTCGGGCAGCGAGGGATAGCCCACGGCGGGCCGTATGCCCTGGAAAGCCTCGTTGTGCAACTGCTGCATGGAGAGTTGCTCGTCGGGGGCATAGCCCCACAACCGTGTGCGCACCTCCTGGTGCAGTTTCTCTGCGGTGGCCTCAGCCAGCCGGTCGGCGAGTGTCTGTGCCAGCATGCGGGCATAGGGGTCGTCGGGGTGGCTGTTCTCCATCATCGTGTCGACGGTGGTGGCGAAGACGCCTATCGTGTCGGCCACGCCACTGCTGGCAGGCCTGATGAAGTCGGCAAGCGAGAGACAGGCACCCGCCACGGGGTCGGGCGACTGCTGCCGCAGGAGGGGTATGCGCACGCCTCCGGCCATGATGTCATCGCCATCGCTGTTGGCATCATAGATGCCCACCACGGCATGGGTGGCAAAGTGGCGGTCGAAATCGGCGAGCATCTCGCGGGCGTCGCTGTCCAGCGCCTCACGCTCGGCGGCACCCTTCTGCCCCACCTGCCAGGCATGGTAGAAGTAGAGCCAGTTGATATACGGCTCCACATCGTGAATGGCGTAGGTCAGGACTTTTCTCATGGTCTCAGCATCGGAATGTCACCTGCTCGCCACGCACGGCAGGGTCGAAACGCCCGTTGTCCACCACGTGGCGGCCGTTGCAGAACGTGTGCTCCACATGCCAATCGAACTGGCGGCCCTCAAGCGGACTCCACCCACACTTGCTCTGGATGATGCCGGCATCCACAGTCCAGGGAGCATGGGGGCGCACAATCACCACGTCGGCCTTGTAGCCCGGGCGGAGGAATCCGCGGCGGCTCACGCCGAAGAGCATGGCGGGATGATGGCACATCAGCTGCACCAGGCGGGGCAGCGTGATCACGCCCTCGTCGCAGAACTGCAACATGGCGGGGAGCGAGAACTGCACCATGGGCATGCCCGAGGCCGCCTTGCTGCAACCACCCTGCTTGTCGGCGAGGCGGTGCGGGGCATGGTCGGTGGCCACGGTGAGGATGGTGCCGTCGGCAAGGGCACGGCGCAGGGCAGTGCGGTCGGCGGCACCCTTCACGGCGGGGTTGCACTTGATGCGTGTGCCCAGCGACGCATAGTCGGCATCGCAGAACATCAGGTGGGCGATCACGGCCTCGGCTGTGACCAGGGGCATCGTCCCGGTACCGTCCCATGGCTCGAAAAGTGACAGTTCGCAGGCGGTGGAGAGATGGGCCACATGCAGCCTCGTGCCATATTCCCTGGCCAGGGCCACGGCATGGGCCGTAGAGGCATAGCAGGCCTCCTCCGATCGGATTTGCGGATGCTGGTCAACGGGAGGGTCGTCGCCAAAGCGCTGCCTTGCCAAGGCCATCTGCCGGTTGATGAGGGTGGTGTCCTCGCAATGGGCCATTACGGGCAGCGTGGCCTGCGCGAAGAGTTGGCGTAGGGCCTCGTCGCTGTCGACGAGCATATTGCCCGTCGACGAGCCCATGAAGAGTTTGATGCCCGGCACACTGTGTGGGTCGAGGCGGCCGAGCTGGGATATATTGTCGTTGGTGGCTCCGAAAAAGAACGCGTAGTTCACGTGGCTCTTTTCGGCAGCAAGATGCCATTTCTCCTCTAGTGCCTCCATGGTGGTGGTCTGCGGCACGGTGTTGGGCATGTCGAAGTAGGTGGTCACACCCCCGTAGGCGGCGGCACGGCTCTCGCTCCCGATGTCGGCCTTGGCGGTGAGTCCCGGCTCACGGAAATGCACATGGGTGTCGATGACTCCTGGCATGACGACACACCCCATGGCGTCTATGCATTGGTCATAGGAGCCATGGGGCGGCAGTGCAGCGAAGGAAACCTGCTGGATGGTATCGCCGTCGATGACAACGTGCCCGAATACAGACTTCCCCTCGTTGACGATGGTTGCATTCGAAATCAGTATGGTCATCTGCAGAAGATTAGGGGGCGGCAGCGGCCACAGTGTCGGCTGCGGCTTGTGGTGCCGGTTTGGCCAGGTCGGCGGGTGTGGGTGCCGAGGGTGGAGGCGTGGTGGCGGCGGGAGGTGCGACAGGGGTGTTGTCGGCGGTCTGCCCGGCCGTAGCGGGTGTCTCCAGTCCGTTGTTCACATTCTGAAGGTATTGTGCCTTGCTGATATAGTCTTTCACGTAAGGATCGTTCTTGAAGTAGTCCGAGGCCTTGCTCATCAGTTCCACCACCCAGGGACTCATCTCAGGGTAGGTGCCCAGGGTGTAGAGCATGAAGAAACCGGGACCGAGCACATTGTCGAAATTCTCGCTGATGGAGTTGGTCACGAGCGAGTCGATGCACATGCTGATGCGCCGGCCTTGCTGCGAGAGGCGGGCCTCCACCTCTACCATGTCCTCACCATCCATGAAGGCGCGGGCATGCTCATGGTCGAGTTCCTCCATCTGCATCGAGAGGCTGTCGAGGGTTCTCACAAACTGGTAGAGCCTGTCGTTATATGGGGTGCCTCCCCATTCTCTCTTCTGGTTGTTCACCTTCACGATGATGTCGCCACTCTCGAGCACGATGGGCAGCCGGCCGTTGGTGCCGAAAGTGAGGAATGCCATGCGCACGGAGTCGGTGGTGCCGGTGAATCCGAATTTACCATGCACCACTTCAGTGGAATCGAGGTCCTTGAGTTGGTTGTCGCCAATGGTCGAGAGGTACATCATCCTGCTGTCGAGCCCGGAAATATCCGATGAACCCTCAATATTATAGGAATTCATGCAAGATGTGGCCGACATCAAGACAGAGAACACAGCGAAGAAAGATAAATATTTGTTCATAATCAGGTGGCCATGTGATTTTGGCACACAAAAATAATATGTATAATCGAAGTGAGGAAAAACATTCATTTATTTTAAGGTAAAATTACCCACTTTTACCATTTTTTAATCTTTTTCCAACTCATTGGATATGCGATGGGCCGTATACATCTGCAAGATGGCCCCCACCAGAAGCAGCACCACCCACTTGTTGAAGAAATAGGTGATATAGGTGATGTGCGACATGAAATGAAGCAGGAAATGGTAGTAGGTGTCGACCATCAGCAGACCGGCAATCACGAAGCAGGCGCCCGAGAGCATCTGTATCTTGCGCAGCCGGCGTATGTTCAGGTTGCTGCCCTCATAGCGCTGCTGGGCCTGCATGGCGACAAAGAGAATGGCGCCCACCAGGAAGAACCAGCAGAACACCTGCGGATGCCAGAGGAAAGCGCAGCAGCCGGCTCCTATGGCCATGAGCACACCGCCCACCAGAAAGATAATGGTCTGCCATTTACTGAGCGGCCGCATCGTTCACCTCCTCTTCTTCCAAATCGTCACTCAACACGAAGATATCCTCATCGTAGGCCTTCATGAAATAGCGCTCGCGGGCTATCTTCCTCACCTCGACGGGGTTGCGCTCCAACTCGCTCAGGCGCAGCGAGTCTTTGAGGAAACGCATCTCCTGCTTGTCGATCTCCTCCTCCAGTTCGGTAATCTGCCTGGCATAGCGGTAGCGCTGCAGCAGGCTGTTCTCACCCACAACGGTGAGCAGCACGATGCCCAGCACCGATACAATGATATACTTGAAGCGGCCAAGAAACCGCATGATATTCTTTCCTATTCTCATACATTTCCAGATTGTGGAATGTGCCGCAAACATTCCTTGACTCAGCATCGGCACATTCGTTAGGCAAAAGTAATAATTAGCAGGCACAACGCCAAAAAAATAACATTATTTTTGTTTTGTCGACGTGCGAAAGCGTAAATAACACCCCAAAAACTTGTTATTCAAATAAATTTCACTAATTTCGCACCTAATAATTATTGCCAACTTTTTACGTTTCTTTCTACTCAACAATCCTGAAACATGAGGAACAACCACTTTCTTATCATCGCCATGACGATTTGCAGCACCATAGCATCGGCACAGGGCATCACCTACCCTGCCACACCCCGTGACAACACCGTAGACGAATATTTCGGCACCAAGGTGGCCGACCCCTACCGCTGGCTCGAGAACGACACGAGCGCCCAGACGGCCCAATGGGTGGAGGCCGAGAACGCTGTGACCAACGCCTACCTGAACCGCATCCCACAACGCAAGAAACTGCTCGAGCGGCTGCGCCAGGTGGCCAACTACGAGAAGTCGGGCATCCCGTTCGAGAAGCACGGCAAATGGTATTTCTACAAGAACGATGGTCTGCAGAACCAGAGTGTGATGTATGTGATGGACCAGTTGGGCGGCACGCCCCGGGTGTTCCTCGACCCCAACACGCTGAGCGACGACGGCACCGTGGCCTTGCAGAGCGTGAGCTTCTCGCACAACGGCAAATACGTGGCCTACAGCATCTCGCGCAGTGGTTCCGACTGGCAGGAGTTCTATGTGCTCGACGCTGCCACGGGCAAGCCCCTCGACGACCATATCATGTGGGCGAAATTCAGCAGCGCGGCATGGCAGGGCGACGGATTCTACTACAGCGCCTACGACCCCGTGGAGGGCAAGGAGCTCTCGTCGGTGAACGAATGCCACAAGATTTACTACCACCGCATCGGCACGCCACAGAGCGACGACGCGCTGTTCTATATGAACCCAGCCTATCCCAAGCGCTTCTATGGCGTGGGAGTGAACGAGGAGGAGACCATTATGGTGCTCTACGAGAGTGGTGCCGGAGCCGGCAACAACCTGTTTGTGAGAGACTTGCGGCAGCCCAACTCGCAATTCATGCAGATGACCTCCGACATGGACTACCAATACGACTTCGTCGACAACATCGGCGACGAGATGATACTGCAGACCAACTACGGTGCCGACAAGGGCAAGGTGGTGGTGGCCAACCTGCACGACCCTGGCATCGACCACTGGCGCACCCTCATCGATGAGCGCGAGGGCGTGGTGGAGTCGACCGACGTCATCGACGGACGCATCCTGGTGACCTACACACAGGATGCCTCCACGCATGCCTACCTCTATACGCTCGACGGCAAGGAACTGCGCGAGGTGAAGTTGCCCTCTGTAGGCAGCGCGGGCTTCTCAGGCAAGAAAAACCGCAAGGAGTGCTTCTACTCGTTCAGCTCGTTCACCGTGCCGGGAAGCATCTACCGCTACGACCTCGACACCGGAGAGAGCACGCTCTACAAAGCGCCCCAACTCAGTTTCCGCACCAGCGACTTCGTGAGCGAGCAGGTGTTCTTCACCAGCAAGGACGGCACCCGCGTGCCCATGTTCATCACTTATAAGAAAGGAATGAAGCGCAACGGCAAGAATCCCACCCTCGTCTATGGCTATGGCGGGTTCAACATCGGCCTCACTCCCTCGTTCTCGGCCATGCGCATCCCCTTCCTCGAGAAAGGGGGCATCTACGTGATGGTGAACCTGAGAGGGGGCAATGAGTATGGCGAGGAATGGCACCAGGCCGGCACGAAGATGCGGAAGCAAAACGTGTTCGACGACTTCATCGCCGCCACCGAGTGGCTCATCGACAATGGCTACACCAACCCAGGCAAGGTGGCCATCCAGGGCGGGTCGAACGGCGGACTGCTGGTGGGGGCCTGCATGACACAGCGGCCCGACCTCTTCGCCGTGGCCATCCCACAGGTGGGCGTGATGGACATGCTCCGCTACCACAAGTTCACCATCGGATGGAACTGGGCACCCGACTACGGAACGAGCGACGACAGCCGCGAGATGTTCGAATATCTTTTGGGCTACTCGCCACTGCACAACCTGCGCCCCGGCACGGCCTACCCCGCCACGCTGGTGACGACCGCCGACCATGACGACCGCGTGGTGCCTGCCCACTCGTTCAAGTTCGCCGCCACACTGCAAGCCTGCCAGACGGGCAACAACCCCGTGCTCATACGCATCGACACGAAAGCCGGCCATGGCGGTGGCAAGCCCATGGCAAAGGTGCTCGAGGAACAGGCCGACATCTACGGCTTCATCATGTATCACCTCAAAATGAAGTAAATTTTTTCTTGGAGTTCAGAAGTTCAGAAGTTCAGGAGTTCAGACAATAGTCTTTTTTCTTGGAATTCAGGAGTTCAGACAATAGTCTTTTTTCTTGGAATTCAGGAGTTCAGACATTTCCACAGCTAACAACCAGTGACCAACCGCACCAGACCAATTGTCATAACATTGTAACACACATTCTTCTTTGTATTCAGCAATAAAAAGTATCTTTGCCGCTCTGCGGCGAAGATACTCACGTTCGGGAAACATCGAAAAAATTTGTGTTTTCCCTCACTTAATCGTACCTTTGATGCCATATACACACTGATGACTTATGAAAATACTTGTTGTAGACGACGAGTTGGATATCTGTGAGATACTGCAATACAACCTCGAGACCGAAGGTTTTGAGGTGACCACGGCGTGTTCGGCCGAAGAGGCACTCGAACTGCCCCTGCATGATTATTCGCTGATTCTACTGGATGTGATGATGGGCGAGATGTCTGGATTCCAGATGGCCCGGAGATTGAAGGAAAATCCCACGACTGCACACATACCCATCATCTTTATCGCTATAGAAACTATAGAAACTATAGAAACCTTAGAAACTACAAAAACTATAATGCCCGCCAGGCACATAAAAGACTGGCCTCTTCCTGCGAGGAGGCCATCTTTCGCTGTAAAAAAGGCTGATTTATACCATCCCTAACGGATGTCGAACAATTTGAGGAAGCCCGTCATCTTGAGAATCTTGAGGACTTCGCCGTCGACATGGTTCAGCACCAGGTTTCCACCCTTTGCCACCGTCTCTTTCTTCAACTTGAGCAGTCCGCGAAGTCCCAGGCTGCAGATATACTCCAACTTCTCACAATCTATCACGATCGACTTGTTGGCATTGTTCATCAGCGGCTTCAGGTCCTCGAGAAATTGCGTGGCCACGGCGGTGTCAATCCAGCCGTTGAGCGTTCCATAGTAGGAACCATTCAGTTCTTTTATTTCAATGTTCATATCTTTTCAGTTATTATTTTGTTTCTGTTTATTGCAGCGGGGTGAGCGGATAGACGATATTCACGATCAGGATGTTGGCAGCGAGGATGATGAGGTTCATCAACAGACCGATGCGCATGAAGTCGCTGAAGCGGTAGCCGCCAGGACCATATACCAGCATGTGGGTAGGCGAGCCGATAGGAGTGGCGAAACTTGAGCTCACGCTCACCATCAATGCGATGAGGAACGGAAATGGCTCATAGCCCAGTTTCTCGGCTGCCTCATACATGATGGGGAAGAACATGGCACCAGCCGCGGTGTTGGATATCAGCTCGGTGATGAATGTGCCCACTAAGCAGATGGCGGCCATCACGACAATGGGATTGGTGCCACAGACATCGAGAATGCCGAATGCCAGGCGCTCGGCAATGCCCGTCTTCTGGATGGCCACTCCCAGCACCACACTGCCCGCGAACACCATCAGTATCTCCCAGTTGATGGCCTTCATGGCCTGGTCTACATTGCAGCAACGGAAGATGAGCATGGCTCCAGCGGCGAGGAAAGCACACTGAAGGAGTGGCATCACGCCCAATGCCGACAGCACCACCATGGCTATCATGATCGTGGTCGACACCAAGGTCTTCCTGCCGATGTTGGGCACCTGCTCGCTGTCAAAGAACTGCAGCTGCGAGGAGAGCCGCTCGGTGTGGATGTTGACGCGGGGCGGGCACTCGAAGAGCAGCGTGTCGCCGGCCTGGAGCACCACCTTGCGCGGTGACTCGTTGATGCGCTCACCGCGACGGGCCACGGCCACGAGAATCATGTTGTTGTCTTTCTCGAAGGTGGAGTCGCCAATCGAACTGTTGATGAGGCTGCTGTTGAACTTGACGTAAGCCGTACGCAACTGGCGGTTCTTGTCCATCTCGTCGACCGTGAAGATGTGATGGTCGGCATTCACGAAACCATGGCTCTTCTTCAGGTCGAGTATCTCATCGATATGACCTGCGAAAACCAGGCGGTCGCCACCCATCAGATACTCATCTTCGGGCACAGGCGACACAATCTCGCGGTCGTCGTAATGCATGATCTCGATCAGCGTGCCGCCATGGATATTGGTCAGCCCGGCCTCCTCCATGGTCTCGCCCACATGGGGGTTGTCGGAGGGCACAAGCAGCTCTACCGTGTAGTTGGATGTCGACTCGAAGGCCGACTCGGGCGCCTTGCGGTCGGGCAAGAGTTTGCGCATGGCGATGATGGAGAGCACGCCGATAAAGAGGCAGAACAAGCCGGGGATGGTGGTGGCCAGCACGTTCATCGCCGTTCCGGTGCTATCGGCATACAGTCCGGAGATAATCAGGTTGGGGGGCGTACCGATAAGCGTACACACGCCACCCATGCCCGAGGCATAGCTCAGCGGTATCAACAGCTTCGAAGGTGAGATATTGAGCTTCTTCGACCACATCTTCACGATGCCCACGAAAAGAGCCACCACCGTGGTGTTGCTGAGGAAGGAGCTGAGGGCGGCCACCGGAAGCATCAGCCTCACCACAGCCTTGGAATAGCTATTCGGCTGTCCCAGGAGATGTTTCACAATCCATTGCAGCACACCAGTGTGGGTAAGTCCGGCCACAACCACGAAGAGCACGCCGATGATGACGACCGAGGTGCTGCTGAATCCCGAGAAGGCTTCCTTGGCATCGAGCACCCCTGTCACGAAGAGGATGCCCATTGCTCCAAGAAACACCAGGTCGGAACGCAATTTGGTGAACAACAGCACGGTGAACATCGACAGCACAGTGACTATGGTGATCCATGCTTGTAGGTTGAATCCTAAGAAAACGACTGAATCCATATTAATTTTGTTAAGGCTTTGGTTATTTGATTTTCTTTTTGAGTGTCAGCACATTGTAGCCATCGGGGGTGCGCTGGTATTCCATCGTGTCCATGATGCTCCTCACGAGGAAGATGCCAAGGCCTCCGATGGGGCGGTCGTCGAGCTCCGCATCCACATCCACCTCCTCGTGCTGGGTGGGGTCGAAGGGGATGCCATGGTCCTTGACGACCAGTGTCAGCACGTCGCCGGAAATCTCGGCGGTCAGCTCCACATGGCCACGGGTTCCCTTGGGGTAAGCATAATTGATGACATTCGCCACCCATTCCTCTACGGCCAAGTTCAACGACTTGACCATTTCCTCGTCGATATCATGCTCGCGGCATACAGAGAAGATGAAACCTCGCATACGGCCTACCTCCGACATCTCGTTCTTCATGATGATGCGGCGCGGCGCATGTGAGGCGTGTTTCTGCGATGAGCCGTGGCGAAGGAACATCAGCGTGAGGTCGTCGCCCTGCTCCGTACCGTCAGCAAACACAGTGACATGCTGTTTCAGATAGTCCACCACCTCTATCGCGGAGGATGCCTTGTTCTTGCTCAGGTCGTGCAGCACGCGGTTCTCGCCAAAGAGCCGCCTGCTGCCGTCGCTGGCGATATACATGGCCTCGGTCAGACCGTCGGTATAGAGCAGCAGCGACGTGTTCTCGGGGAATGGCATCTGCTGGTCCTCGTAGTTGAAATGGTCCTCGATGCCGATGGGCAGGTTGGTCTCCACCTCCAGCAAATAGCAGTCGCCCTGTGCGGTCTGTACGGCCGGCGCGTTATGGGCGGCATTGCAATAGGTCAGGTGATGGGTCTTCAGGTCGAGCACCCCGATGAATGCGGTAACGAAAATCAGGGAGTCGTTGGTCGATGCGATGGCATGGTTCATCTCGCGCATGATGTTGGCGGCGCTCTGGTAGTTGCTTGCCAGGTTGCGGAAGAGCGTGCGGGTGACGGCCATGTAGAGCGAGGCGGGCACCCCTTTGCCGGCCACGTCGCCGATGATGAAGAAGAGCTCATCGCCCTCGACGATGAAGTCGTAGAGGTCGCCTCCCACCTCCTTGGCTGGTGTCATCGACGCAAAGAGGTCAAGGTCGTCGCGATCGGGGAAAATGGTGGGAATCATCCCCATTTGGATGTCGTGGGCGATGACGAGTTCGCTTTGCAGGCGCTGCTGGCTGGCGGTGGTGGTCTTCAGGTCGTCGATATGCTGTTTCAGCGATGACTGCATATACTCGAAGGCGTTGCGCAACTGCAGCAGCTCATCCTGCGAATGAATCTTGGGCAGCGGCGTATCAAGATTGCCCTCGGCTATGCTTACCGCCGACTCCGTGAACATCTTCAGGGGCTTCACCATCTGGTAGATGGCGATGGTACAGGCTACGAACAGCAACGTGAGTCCCACGACAAACACCACCATGCCGTATTTCACAATCTGATGGGTCAGCGGCAGGGTCATGCTGTCTTCGGTGAAATAGAAGAACAGAATTACGGCCACAAGAAATACGGTTGCCGCAATGGTCATGATTCTGAAACTCAGTCTTGCGGCAAACGACTTCTGGTATGCCAGGTCGTAGTTGTATTCGAAATTCGGTTCTTCTACCAAGGCTTGACCATTTTACGTGCAGTTCACAGTATACCACATTTTTGCGAAGCAGAAAGCCCTGCATCGCCTTCACAGAAAGGGACAATGAGCCCGATTGTTCAGAACACAAAAATAGGACATTTTTGCCAAACCATCAAGATTTCGCCTGATTATTTTTCCTGACTTCGTCATTGCGCCACCCAAAAATCTTCGTTGAATAATTTTTCGATGGGCTTATGCCGTTTCATGGGCATGGTCTTGACGTAGTGGGC
>ONGG01000061.1 GCA_900317305.1 uncultured Prevotellaceae bacterium
GACAGAAAGAAGAAACAAGAAAGAACCGCGAACACGCTCCGCCGTCGAACAAATGGGCTTTCCGGTGTCTGGCTGCGGAACTCGCGGCTTCGCCGCTCACACAGTCCTCGCCCGAGACGACACCGAAAAACCTCATTTGTTACCGACGGCTCCCGCTATTGTTCGCCCAACTAACACCCCGCCACTTGTCGTGGCAAACTTGCGAAGCGGTTTTGATAATGATCTCTTCTTCTTCTCGGATAGGTTTGAACTAGTGACACTTGAATCATGTGATAGGTTGGCATCCTTGTTGAGTAAGGTCGCTTCGCTCAAAATCGATGGAAAATCTAATTCAAAATCTTTCAAATCTAAGGTTTCTACCAATAATATGGTATGCGATTTACCTTTATCGTGGGATTGTCAATTTAGGTAAAATATTTGTATCTTTGCACTCGAATTCACATCAATATATAAATAGAATATGAAGGAAAAATTTACATTGGTTACAGGTGCCAACAAAGGCATCGGATTTGGAATTGCAAAACACCTCGGCCGTAGTGGTTGGAAAGTGATTGTCGGCGCACGAGATGAACTGCGTGCGGAAAGAGCTGTCAGCAGACTGAGAACCGAAGGCATCGACGTGCTGGGTTGGGTGAATATCGAACTGAGGGATCTCGATGGCATCCAACAAGCCGCCAAAGAGATTGGAGAACGTTTCCCGGAACTAACCCTCCTCGTGAACAACGCCGGCATTCCTGGTGATATGAGCGTAGATGGTGAGCACACTGAAATCAGTGTCATCCAAGAGACACTCAATGTGAATTTCATCGGCACTTTTGCCCTCACCAAAGCCCTGCTGCCCTTAATCGAGAAGAACAAAGGCCGTATCGTCAACATCACCGTTCCCTCGGAGGTCAGTCCCTACTGGCATCCGTTAGCCTATGTGGCCAGCAAAGCCGCACAAAATGCCATGATGGGTGTGTTGGCTGTCGATATTCAGCAACAGGGCAAGCAGTTGGAGATCTTCTCTGTACATCCAGGCCCCACCACCACCGACCTGAATGGCAACATGACCCTCCCCGGCTTCCACGACATCGATACCGTAGGCCAGAAGTTCGCCGAACTCATAGAGGATGGCCAAAACCATAACGGCGAGTTCATCGAGCTGTATCCCATCGTGAAAGAAGATTAATATAACCAAGCCCAAGAGGCCTCTCCCTGCTCAAGATACCAAGCCCAAGAGGCATCTACCTAGCTCAAGAGGCCTCGCCCTCGTCCTCATCAGCCACTGTGGGTTAGGCGTCAGCCTAGCCCATACCATCCCCTTGTCACAAGCCCTGCCATGACCAGCGGTTACTGCCAGTCTCGCCCCATCCCTCCAAATCATTCGAAAATGCCCATTCCACCCCGTTTTCAAGCCATGAGAGGAAAAATTGGATTTCATTGCCCATTTATCCCCGATTTTTTGCCTACATTTGCAGCGAAAAGATAGCTGACAAAAACTATTAGAATATATGAAAAAAGCAAATGTTATCACCTGCGCCCTTATCGCCTTGTTGCTATGCTCATGTGGCCAAAACAAGTCGGATGCCACACAAGTGGCTCCATCATCGACCGAAAAACAAGACTCCTTGGGTGCTGCGAGTGACTCGTTGAACACGGATAGCACCGCTGCCACAGCAGATACCGACAGCACCAAGGTCGCTGAGCAGAAAATCACTGCCGACATGGCTTATGAGGGTGTCGACAACTACTGCCATAGCGAGTACGACTGGAGTATAGCCAAGGAAAATCCCTCCATCATGTATGTGACGATGGGGGAGGAGACCGCATCCGAGTATCAGGTGATATTCCGTAGTTACACCGGTGCTTTCGTCTATTTCTATGTCGACAAATCGAGTGGCTCCACAAGAATGGTCGAGTCAGTGCCCTCCCTTGAGGTGGAAAACGAAATCGGAACCATCAATCTTTTCGATTACCTGAAGAAAAAATAGTACCAGCAAATGCCTGAGCGCCTTAAGGGCTTTAAGGGCTGTCCTTAAAGACCCTAAAGACCCTAAAGTCCCTAAAGTCCTTAAGGTCCTTAGAAGATTTTCTCCAAATCCACCGACAGGCCTATACTGAAAGAAGTGCCTTTGGTCAGCGGCGAACAATAGTAATACGTCTTGGGCTTGTAATTGAAGATGTTGTCGATGGCGGTGTTGAGATGGATACCGCGCCAGATATGGTGCTGGAGCATCAGTTTCCAGATGGTATAGCCCTGGTCCACATTCTTGTCTCCCGATTGTGGCTTGCCTTGGAAACGGCCCGAAAGTGCCGCATCAAGGGCGTAGTGGCGTGAGAATCGGTGCTCGTAGCCCACCCGGCAGGTGAACGAGTGCGAGCGAGGCTGCGAGAACTCTGAGAATACCACGTTGCCCGTCTCATGCATCCATGAGTAGTTGAGTCTGAACAAGGCTCCGCAATCCCAGATGTGGCCAATACTGACATCCACGCCCCACACTTTCACACCTTCTTCATTCCAGTAGAGCGCACTGGGCATCCCCTCGTAGGTGTCGCCGATAGTAGTAATGCGCTTGTCGAAAATATTGCAGTAGCCCATGAGGGTGAAATTGTAGCGTCCGTCCAGGAACCCGCTGTTTCGGATGCGGTAGGTCCGCTCGATGGCAATATTGATGTTGTTGCTCTTCTCTGGCTTCAGGTCTGGGTTTCCCATAATCATATATCCCATGTTGCCCATGTCGAAGTGCATATACATCTCCTTGAGCGTGGGGGCACGGAAACCGCTGGCATAGTTGGCGCGGAAAGTCATCCAAGACATTTTATACACCACTGCGAGCCGTTGGGTGAATGCCTTCTGCGAAGAGGCCGAGAAGTAGTCGTAGCGGATGCTGCCCACAACGTTCAGCCGGTCGGTGATGTTCCAGTCAAACTGTGCGAAACCGTCCACATTGTCCTGTGTGTGGCTGGCATTGTCAAGAAACTGGTAGGTCGTGAGGTAGTCGTGCATGTAGTCGGCCCCTACAATCAGCGTGTTCTTGCCAAACGAGTGGCTCAGCAGCGCATGCACCACATGCTGCCTGTTGCTGTAGTCGTGGTCGTGGGTTCGGGTGCCGTCGGGCATAAAGTTGGCCTTGTCATACTGGTCGAAGGCATACGAGAGTTCCAGATGCTGGTTCTGGCCCCAGTTGTAGCGCCCTTTCAGTCCGGCGCCGTAGGCATTGAAATGATAGTCGTGGGTGTCGCGCTCGCTGGTGCGGAAGAAATAGCTTCCCCGTCCCGTCAGGGTCAGTCGGTCGGTGGCCCGCCATATGAGCCGCTCCTTCAAGTTGTAGGCCTTCTGTCCATAGAGGCGGCTGAGGTTGGAGTCATCGTTCAGCACCGACTCGTCATAGGGCAGTCCTTGCGCCTTCTTCAGCAGTTCCATGGCTATCTCCTCGGCCGAGTGCGCCTTGGGCAGGTCCACAGGGTCGATCATCGTATGCTGGAAACTCGTCTGCGAGTTCCATTTCTCGTTGTTGAACGAGAAACTTGCGCCATTTCTCCATTCGTGTCCGAAGGAGTTGTAGCGCGAGTTCACGTTGGCCGTCCAAGGCTCAATATTCTCCTTACTGATGATGTTCACCACACCCCCCACGGCGTTTGAGCCGTAGAGTGCCGACGAGGCACCTTTCACAATCTCTATCCGCCCCACGTTGTCGAGACTCATCCGATTGTAGTCCACGTTGTCCATGGTCTCTCCGGCCATACGCTCTCCGTCGACGAGGAAGAGCACGGCGCTACCACCGAATCCGCTCATGTGGAGCGCTGTTTCCTGGCTCATGGCAAAGCCGAACTCCAGTCCCGGAATCTCCTGCGTCAGCATGTCCTGGATGTTGGTCGCATCGGCTATCTTGATGTCTTGGAGCGTAATCAGCCTTGTGACGACAGGAGCGTCCTTCAATGCCTTGGGCGTATGCGATCCCGTCACCACCACCTCCTCCAGGTCCACCGTATCACGAACGGCTATAGGAGGAGTCTGTGCCGATACTCCAATAGCCAGCATCGACAATGCGATGCTGGCTATGATGGATTGTGAGAATTTGCTCGTCAGGAAAGTTTTCACGGCTTATTTCTTAGTGCCTGTGAAATTGGTTACCATGGCAAATGGCATGTTGCCATACTTCAGTGAGAAGGTCACCACGACATTCTTCTCGTTGAAGAGCACCACGATATCACTGACGGTATAGGCTTTCTCCGACCCGTCGGCTGACTTCACTGTGCCGCTGAACGAGGCCAGTCTTCCCGTAATGGTTTTGTTGCCCTCAGTTAGCATGATGCCTTTCACAAGCAGTTTTGGAATCGACATCGGTCCCATTCCTCCCATTTCAGGTATCGTCATGTCGATAGCGGAGTCGGTGCTTTTGGCAAACTCGTAGGTGGCGGTGCCGTTCGACGATTCATCGCCCATAACGGTGACGATCTCATTGCCCTCATACGTGCCGATCACCTGAGTGGCCAATGCCACCACCTTGTCATCGTCGTCACTGCCGCATGCACTCATGCCAAGCACCACTGCCACTGCAGCGAACATCATCGTAATAAAAGATTTAATTTTCATAACTAAATGGATTGAATGAATAAATATGTAATTTTCGTTTCGCATCATTTCTTGTTGTTCAAGACCAAGGATGTTAATTGGAAAGTCCTCCAACGTCAAGCAAAGCATGATAAATCTCTCATCAAGCGAGGCTCAAACCTCCAACCTCCAACCTCCAATCTCAAACATCGTGCAAGCCGAGAGCAGACGAAAGCATGCTTTCTGTATGCCGAGGCGCAGCCGATGTTCATCATGCGAAGCATGATAAACCAACTCTCACTTCTCCGTGCTCAGTTGTTGAGAGTCGTAGTCATACTCCGACCCGTATGCGCTGTGGGGGATGCTGAAGATGGCTATCATGAACAGCACGGCCAGGGCCACCACCCATCGGTTGTGCTTCCACTTCATAGTGGCCAGGGCCAGCAGGAAGAACAGGAACGAGAGGAGTGTCTTGTTGTCGGTGAGGTCGGTACCGTATGGGAATCCGGTCCACCAGGGTCCGAAGGCGGCATGCTGCACGAGCGGACCGAAGATGAAGCCCCCCACAAACAGAGTGGCCACGGTGATCTTCAGCCATTTGCTGTATTCCTTGCGTGTGATCACCAGCATGAACGTGTAGACGGCAAACAGCATGGCCGCGAACATCAGCAGGATGTGGGGAATCAGGATGCCTGCCGGCACATCATTGCGGAACCGTATCACCACGGGCTCGTCGACTGGATAGTCCTTTCCGTCGACAGTGATGTAATACTGCAGTTTTCCGCCTACAGGCTGCACGGGCAGTGGTGCCTGCCACACGCCATCGTTCCATTCGAACTCCTTTGTGGTGTATTCCTCATGAGTGGGGTAGCGGCGGTAATGGATTTGCGCGGTGGCATCCTTCGGCACACCTTTTAGTTTCACCATCTCATCGTGCTGCACACCACTCCTGGACAGTTTCACCTTCACATTTTCCCCATTCCATTCCACGGCCACTTTTTGGGGATAAGTCGGACCCGTCATGCGCTGGTATATGCTCAATACCAACGTGATGACCACTGCTAAAAGCCAGAATAGGAATTTTCTCATCTGATGGGAGGTGTTAAGTGAACTTGAAATACGATAGTCTCCTCACCCCGTAGCACCTTCACCGGGATGGTGGTTCCAGGTGTGAGTTCCGACAAGCGCTCCATGTATTCCTCGATATCCTTAAGGGGCTTGCCGTCAATCTCCTGGATGATGTCGCCGCTCCTGATGCCGGCATTGTGCGCTGGCTTTCCAGCCACCACGATGTCGGCACGTAAGCCGGGCACGTTGCTGGCGCCCATCACGTCGGGCATCAGTCCCAAAGTCACCTTGAACTTGGCGTGGCTCATCTTGTTGCTGCTGGGCACATTGATATAGTCGGGCGCCTCGGGCATGCTGGCTATCCGGCCTATCAACTCTTTCGAGAATTCCAGGGTCTGCTGCATGCCGTCGTAATTCAAGGTCGATGGCACATCGGCAGGGGTATGGTATTCCATATGCCCGCCTGTGGTGAGGAAGAGCACGGGGATTTCCACGGCCACGAACGACGCATGGTCGCTCGGACCATAACCGTCGGCAATGCATGCTACGTTCAGATTGTCCTTTTCGGCTAACTCCTCTACCATGGCCTTGAAACCACTGCTCGTTCCCGTGCCCGACACGCTCATGGCATTGTCGCGCATGCGTCCTACCATGTCCAGGTTCACCATCGCCACAATACCGTCTTTGTTGGCAGGCAGGTTGATGCGCCGGCCATCTTCTTTCTTCATCCATTCCAGGAAGAACTTCGACCCCACAAGGCCCTGTTCCTCTGCACCGAAGAAAGCGAAGATGATGCTGCGGGGCTGACGGTTCTTCTTGAAATGCTTCGCCAGTTCGAGCACCACGGCATCGCCGCTCGCATTGTCATCGGCACCGGGATGCACGCCCAGTGTGTCAGGACGTCGCGAACCCGAGCCCTTGCCTCCCATACCCAGATGGTCGTAATGCGAGGCCACGACGATGTACTCGTTCCTCAGGCGTTTGTCCTTGCCCGGAAGCACCGCGATGATGTTGTGGGTGGTTCGCTTCTCGTTCTTCCCGTAGGTGAAGTCGTGGTAGTATCCTTTGTTCTTCTTCTCCTTGACGATGGGCTTGAACTTCAGTTTGCGCAGTTTGCCGGCAATGAACTCAGAGGCGAGGGTGTCGCCGGCCGTGGCAGGATATCTGCCACCCAGTTCCTGCGAGGCCAGGTATTCCACCGCTTGCCGCATATCATCCTGTTTTTGGGCTTGTGTCTGTAATGCAAGTGCGCAAGTCAAGGATAAGAGAATATATCTTATTTTCATATCAATCATGCTGATTTCAGATTCCGTGTGCAAAGTTACAACTTTCTTTTTTAACTCACGCTCCCCATTTATGATGATTTTTGCCATGTTCCTGCCGCCAGGTGCGGATATTTTTGTATCTTCGCATCCGAAGAGGAACAATATAAATAAATAATGTACTAAAGTTTCGCAAGTGTTTTGACACCTGCATAATTTAACATAAAATAGGAATAAATAAAGCTTCGAAGTTTGCTCAACTCATTGGAAATGAGTAAC
>ONGG01000032.1 GCA_900317305.1 uncultured Prevotellaceae bacterium
GCGCCTTGATTCTTTGAGCAAGAGGTCCAATTCGGGGCAATTTGTTACATTTTTATCTCGACTGGCTTATAAATCCCCAATTTTTATCTAAATTTGCAATACTTTCATCATTTTGCCTTTCTCATGTCATGAAAAGAAACCTATACCTTACCTGTGCCCTATGGCTCTGCCTTGGTGCCATCCACACCCTCTCGGCACAGAACACCATCAACCTGCAGGGAGAGTGGCGCTTCGCCATCGACCGCACCACCGAAGGCATCATGCCACGGCAATATGCCGAGACCATCACGCTGCCCGGCTCGATGCTCACCAACGGGAAGGGCGACCCTGTGAGCATCAACACCCAATGGGTGGGGTCGCTCTACGACTCCTCCTACTTCCATAACCCCAAGATGGAACCCTACCGGAGACCCGGCAACACGAAATTCCCGTTCTTCCTCACACCTGCCCGCCACTATGTGGGCAATGCCTGGTATCAACGCACCACGGTGATACCCAAGGCATGGCGCCACCGGCGCGTGACGCTCTATCTCGAACGCCCCCATATCGAGACTACCGTCTATGTGAATGGCAAGGAGATAGGGCACCAGATGTCGCTCAGCGTACCCCACCAATACGACATCACCGATGCCGTGAGATTCGGGAAGAAAAACACCATCACCATCAAGGTGTATAATGGTATTGAGAACGTGTGCGTAGGCCAAGACTCACACAGCGTGACCGACCAGACCCAAGGCGACTGGAACGGTATCGCCGGACGTATCGAACTGCGCTCGGCTCCCATCATCCACCGCCTGCGCGTATCCACCGACATCCACGAAGGCACCGCACGCATCCTGCTCAACGACACGACCTACAACATCCGCCTGGCACAGCCGTTGAGGCTATGGAGCGAGTCGTCGCCCTATCTCTACACCGAGCACCTGCCCTACCGCGGCGACACCATCGTAGTGACCTTCGGTGTGCGCGAAATCGCCACACACGGAAACCAGCTGATGCTCAACGGCAGGGAGATCAAGCTGAGGGGAACGGTAGAGAACTGCTGCTTCCCCGAGACAGGATACCCACCCACCGACGTGGCAGCGTGGCTGCAGGTGCTGGGAAAATGCAAGGAATACGGAATCAACCACGTGCGCTTCCATAGCTTCTGTCCACCCGACGCAGCCTTCCAGGCAGCCGACCAACTGGGCATCTACCTGCAGCCCGAAGGTCCGTCGTGGCCCAACCATGGGGTGCGGCTCCGTCGGGGTATGGCCATCGACCAATACCTGACCGACGAGTGCAAGCGCATCGTCGACACCTATGGGCACCATCCCTCGTTCGTCATGCTCGCCGCAGGCAACGAGCCAGCCGGCGACTGGGTGGCATGGGGCAAGGACTTCGTGGCCGAGATGCGGCGCTATGACCCCTCACGACTCTATTGCACGGCAAGCGTGGGCGGCGGCTGGGCCTGGGACGAGGGGTCGGACTATCACGTGAAAGGTGGTGCCCGTGGACTGGAATGGGACCGCAGCGCTCCACAGAGCACCGACAACTTCGACGAGGGCATCCGACAGCCACGCAACTTCAAGCCCACCG
The DNA here is from genome assembly GCA_900317305.1 of uncultured Prevotellaceae bacterium. GTDB lineage: Bacteria > Bacteroidota > Bacteroidia > Bacteroidales > Bacteroidaceae > Prevotella. The sequence continues at coordinate 1,579 of ONGG01000032.1, forward strand.
ACCAGAAACCCGTCAACACTGAGCCTTGTCTCAGCCATGAACTGGGACAGTGGTGCGCCTTCCCCGACCTCACGGAGACCGTCCAATATACCGGTGCCTACAAAGCCGCCAACTTCGAAATCTTCGCCGACCTGCTCAACGACAACGGAATGGGCAGTCAGGCACGGAAATTCCTCATGGCCAGTGGACGCTTGCAGACCCTGGCCTACAAATTCGACATCGAGCGCAACCTGCGCACCCATAACTATGCCGGATTCCAGATGCTCAGCCTGAACGACTATAGCGGACAGGGCACCGCCCTCGTGGGCGTGCTCAACGTACACTGGCGCGAGAAAGGCTACTGCACAGCCGACGACTGGCGGGAGTTCTGCTCACCCACCGTGCCCCTGGCGCTCTGGCCACGGTTTGTCTACACCACTGCCGACACCATCCGTATCGGCACCGACCTCTACGACACCACCGAATCGCCTGCCAGCACCCTCTCTTACACCCTCTCTGATGGACGACATACACTGAAGGAAGGACGCTGCCAGGTGGGTGACACCATCACCTATATCCCCACAGGTTTCAGTCAGCCCACCCGCCTCACCCTGCGCCTGAATGCAGGTGGCGGCAGCAACCATTATGAGTGCTGGGTATATCCCGAGGTGCCCGACCTCGCCCCTGGCGACATTCTCATCACCGACACCCTCGACGAACGTGCCCTCACCACCCTGCGCAGCGGTGGCAAGGTGCTCATCTGTGCCGGGGGGAAGATTCGCTATGGCAACGACGTGCGTCATTCCTTCCTGCCCGTGTTCTGGAACACCAGTTGGTTTAAGATGCGTCCACCACACACCACCGGGGCATATATCCAGAAAGAACATCCCGTGTTTGCCGACTTTCCCACCGACGACTGGCAGAACCTGAACTGGTGGGAACTCACCAACCGCACACAGGTGATGAACCTTGCACTATGGCCCACCGACTACCAGCCCATCGTGCAACCCATCGACACTTGGCATATCTCCCGCAAACTGGGTATGATGGCCGAGGCCAACGTCGGTGGCGGCCGATTGCTCATCACCACCCTCGACCTGCAGACCGACCTCGCACACCGGCCTGTGGCACGACAACTGCGCTACTCGGTGCTGCGCTATATGCAGTCGGAACGATTCCGCCCCACCATCACCATCCCGCGCGAAGTCATCACCCACCTCTTCGAGCACGAGGCACCTAAAGTCGACATGTTCACCAACGACTCGCCCGACGAGCTGAAACCCAAACTGAAATAAAACCAATCGCATAACACCATTTTTTTATGAAGACTTCATCACTATTCGCCCTCGTCATGGCCGCCTTTCTCCTCATGGCATGTCACGACAAACCTGCCACCATCAGCCAAATGCTGGTGCGGGGCGATATGACTAATGTGGGTGACACCCTTGTGGCCCTGACTTTGGAAAACCAAAACAACCCCGAGGAAATCATTGTGAGCAATGGCAAATTCGAGCACAGCCTCAACGTCTCCTCGCCCACACCGATGCTCCTCGTGGCGCCTGCCGTGCTTCGCGAGCAGCCCGGACCCGTCATCCAGATTATCGCCATGCCCGGCGACACCCTTGTGCTCACGGGCGATGCCATGGGCGACCACAACATGGGTGGCTCTACATTCTACAAACAATACGACGAAGTGGCAAAGGCCCTCAAAGGCACCAACGACCCCGACACGCTCCAACAACGGAGTCTCGACTTCATCAAGGCACATCCCGACTACGAGGCCTGCGTCGAGATGATTGGCGTGCTGAGCAGCATCGCTCCGGAAAAGATGAAAGAAGCCATCGACCTGCTATCGCCCAAAGTGAAAAACGGACGCCTAAGCAAACTGCTCAACGAAATCAAGGGCGCTGCCCAGGCCAGCGAACAACCCGAAGGCACGCTGACCAATGGCACAGAGGCTCCCGACTTCACCCTTACCGACATCAATGGTGGCCAACAAAGTCTGAAGGCCTTGCGTGGCAAGGTGGTGGTCATCGACTTCTGGGGCTCATGGTGCGGATGGTGCATCAAGGGGTTCCCCAAGATGAAGGAATACTACGAGAAATACAAGGAGAAGATGGAAATTCTGGGCGTGGACTGCAACGACACCCAACAGGCATGGCGCAAGGCCGTGGCAGAGAACTCATTGCCCTGGCTGCACGTTTACTGTCCGAAAGAGAGCCAACTGCTCAGCCAGTACCAGATACAAGGATTCCCCACCAAGGTCATCGTCTCGGCCGAGGGTAAGATCATCCGTACCGTCATTGGCGAGGACCCGAAGTTCTACAGTTTCCTCGACGAACTGTTCAAGTAACAGATAGAAATGCCTTGTTTTTGGACAGGAAAAACGTGTCTTTCGCCCGTTTGTCCGATATTTGTTTGACCGTCTGATGCGCTTTCATTGTTTTTGAGAAAAAAATTTGGAAAGAGTTGAAACCCATGCTATCTTTGCAATGTCAGAAGACAAAAAATAAAACATCATAATAACTTAAAAAACGATACAACATGAAAAATATTAAATTCTTTGCAGTAGCACTGATGTGCATGATGGTTTCCTCAGTATGTAACGCTGACGACAGAATGGTCCCAGTTAGCCAACTCCCAGCAGCAGCGAAGACCTTCGTTCAGCAGAACTTCAAAGGCAAGAGCATTGTCTATGTGGAGTTCGACCGTGAATTCAACGGAGGAAAATATGAGGTGACACTTAACGATGGTACACAAATCGACTGCGACAAGAAAGGTGTTTGGGACAAGATTGACTGCGAGGCAGGTGCGGTTCCTGCAGCCCTCATTCCCGGAACCATCGCCAACTATGTGAAGACCAACTTCGCCGGCGCGAAGGTGACGAAGATCGACAAGGAGCGTTTTGGTTACGAAATCGAACTGTCGAACGGTCTGGAACTGAAGTTCAACAAGGCAGGTCAACTCCTCAGTATGGACGACTAAGAATAATCCCACATCATATCATCTCAAGGCGGAGGCACAAGCCCCCGCTTTTTTGTGGCTATATACCTCTCTTCCACCTAACCGAAGTTTCGCATTCGCTCAGTGTCTTGTTGTTCAGGATGGAAATAAAAACCACCCAGCCTTTATATCAGACTGGGTGGTGAAGAATCAAACGAATAAAGATAGGTATTATAATTGTCTTTTTTGTTTGTAGTTGTTGACCTTTGCCGCTCGGCTCTTATTTCATTGCCTGGGTGCACTGTGGGTAAACCGGACTGATGAACATGAGGAACTTCACCATGCTGGCAAGACCTTTCTTTGCGGCATTCATCACTTTCACTACTGTTGCGCTGCTCTCATACTGGGCAACTGTCATTGGGGTTGCATTCATTGTCTTCATAATCGTATATTTTTTGTTTTTTAATTTCTTGTTGTTTTGTTGTTTTCACTCCGACAGGCGGGCTGTCTTTGTTGTTTCTGATACAAAGATATAGCGGTTTTCATCCCCTGCAATCGTTTTCCGCGAATTCTTGCCAAAGAGCATAAGACACAACACCGAATATGCGACAAATAGCACAAATCGATGAAAATTCTGTCGCAAAACCATAAAAAATGATTCGAAAAGTGTGATTTTTGACAATCAACGGCATTCCGCTGATACTTTTCTTTTTTTGGAAGTAGTAAGCCATGTGCCGCGGTATATGTAGAAGAGCACAACAAAAAAGGGAATTTGTTTTGTGATGCCGATGTTTTTTACTATTTTTGAGCAAAAATAAAAATACTATGGCAACAGTAGACGACAAGAAAGTGATTTTCTCGATGGTGGGACTGAGCAAGACCATCCAGCAAAACCAGAAACAAGTGCTCAAGAACATTTACCTGAGTTTCTTCTATGGAGCCAAAATCGGCATCATCGGTCTCAATGGCGCAGGAAAGTCGACCTTGATGAAAATCATCGCAGGTATCGACCAACAGTACCAAGGCCATGTGGTATGGAGCCCCGGCTACACGGTGGGCTACTTGCCCCAGGATCCAAAACTCGATGAGACGAAGACCGTGAAGGAGAACGTGATGGAAGGCGTGCAGCATATCTACGATGCCCTGGCCGAATACGACCAGATCAACGTGAAGTTCGGTCTGCCCGAGTACTACGAGGACCCCGACAAAATGGACAAGTTGATGAGCCGACAGGCCGAACTCCAAGACATCATCGACTCTACCGACGCCTGGAACATTGACTCCAAACTCGACCGTGCGATGGACGCACTCAACTGTCCCCCCGCCGACTGGGAGGTGACACACCTCTCGGGTGGCGAGCGCCGCCGCGTAGCCCTCTGCCGCCTGCTGCTGCAAAAACCCGACGTGCTGTTGCTCGACGAGCCTACCAACCACCTCGACGCAGAGTCGATCGACTGGTTGGAACAACACCTGCAGCAATACGAGGGAACGGTGATTGCCGTAACCCACGACCGCTACTTCCTCGACGACGTGGCCGAGTGGATACTTGAACTCGACCGTGGCGAGGGTATCCCTTGGAAGGGCAACTACTCCTCATGGCTGGAGCAGAAGAGCCAGCGCATGGCCCAGGAGGAGAAGACGGCCTCGAAACGACGCAAGACACTGGAACGCGAGCTCGAATGGGTGCGCATGGCACCCAAGGCACGCCATGCCAAGGGCAAGGCCCGTCTGAACTCCTACGACCGCATGCTCAACGAGGAGCAGAAACAAAAAGAAGAGAAACTCGAGATTTTCATCCCCAACGGTCCACGCCTGGGCAACAAAGTGATCGAGGCCGAGCATGTGGCCAAGGCCTTCGGCGAGAAAACGCTCTTCAGCGACCTCAACTTCGTACTTCCTCCCAATGGCATCGTGGGTGTCATCGGACCCAATGGTGCGGGCAAGACCACCCTCTTCCGGCTCATCATGGGACTGGACCAACCCGACAGCGGCTCATTCGACGTGGGCGAGACTGTGAAACTGAGTTATGTGGACCAGCAACACCAGGACATCGTACCCGAGAAGACCGTCTACCAAGTGGTGAGCGGAGGCAACGAGACCATCCGCATGGGTGGCCGCGACGTGAACGTGAGGGCCTATCTCTCACGCTTCAACTTCAACGGAGCCGACCAGGAGAAGAAATGTGGCGTGCTCTCGGGAGGTGAGCGCAACCGCCTGCAACTGGCCATTGCCCTGAAGCAGGAAGGCAACGTGCTGCTGCTCGACGAGCCCACCAACGACATCGACGTGAACACCCTCCGCGCCCTTGAAGAGGGTCTCGAGGCCTTTGCCGGCTGTGCCGTGGTCATCAGTCACGACCGCTGGTTCCTCGACCGCATCTGCACCCATATCCTTGCTTTCGAGGGCGAGGGACAGGTGTTCTATTTCGAAGGAAGCTACACGGAGTATGAGGTGAACAAAGCCATGCGCCTGGGACTGGAAGAGCCCAAGCGCATCAGATACCGCAAACTAATGGAAGAGTGACACACAGCACCAAGCAGGTGGCCAAAACTATCTTCTCACTTTCTTTTGATTGTCGCTGATGACGACACCCCGTGTCTGTGGGGTGGCAGGAGTACCCGATAGCGTGTACTCGCGGTCATCACGCTCCATATTGGCCAATGGGGCTGTGGCATGGTCGTCGGGAAGTCCTTTCAACCGACGGAATTCGGCTTGGGCCTTGGCCATCTGAATACGAAACGCCTCGCTGGTATGCAACAAAGCATAGGCAGCGGAGGCTGCCAGGCGGCCGGCATCCACATCGCTCTGCCAGTGGACACCCGCAATCAGACGGCTATCGCCATACATCAGTCCGCGTGCCAGCAGCGTATCGGCTGCCTCGGGATTAATCTCAACCATCAACAGGGCAGCCCCCCACCCACGGATGGCATGTCCCGAGGGATACGAGCCGTTTAATGCGAGTAAGGACTCATCTTCGGGAACAAGCGTGGGTTCATGCAAACGCTCAAAAGGTCGCTTGCGCATATAGAATTCCTTGGGGAGTATGCAAATCAAGTCGATAGTGTTGAGTCCCCGCTCCAGAAGATTGTATATCTCGGGAGTACCCTCTTTGGATATGGGAAGGCCGAAAGGCACGCTGAAAGCCTCGCCCACCCCTTCGATGCTGAAATCGGCATCGCCGACGGCAATTTGGGCACGTTCGGAATCAAGGCGCTGGGTCTTTCCCCAGAAATAGCGCATCAAGTCGTGGGCGAAAGCCTCACTAATGGTATCGGGAGGTGCGGGCAACCATTTCAGCAGGTCGGATAGCTGACTGACATCAAGATAAAAGTCTGAATCGATGTCGGCATGTCTGGCATCGGCCAGAACAACGTTCTGTGCACCCGACTTCATGGGCGAAGCCCACACTAAGGCGAAAAGAAGGAAAGGAAGTATCCAAAGGGTCTTATTTCTCATTTTTGAATCAAGTTGGTACGACATCTATATTGTCCGCAAAATTAGTCTCTTTTTAATAATCCACAAAGGGTAACATTGCTTTTCTCCGTATTTTGTTTTGTATTCGGCTTTCACCCATTTGCGATTTCATCGCGAATATAGGAGGCGCCTCAACAAAGCAAAAGCAAAAACCTTGGTTTTTGTTTTGTTTTGTATTCGGCTTTCACCCATTTGCGATTTCATCGCGAATATAGGAGGCGCCTCAACAAAGCAAAAGCAAAAACTTTGGTATTTGTTTTGTTTTGTATTCGGCTTTCACTATATTTGCCGCAACAAAAACCAACATTATGAAAAGAATCCTATTAACCACCATCCTGACGATGCTCACACTCGTCGGAATCCAAGCCCAACGTATCGTAGAACGCCATGCCTTCCAAGGCACTCTGAATGGAAAGACCTCCGTTCGCATAGCTTTTGAGGTGAATAGTGACAACATCGTTGCCGGACACATCTATTACCCCAAGGCCGCACACCCCGCTCCCATCATGGTCGCCGGCTTCAAAAATGCTGACGGCAGTTATCATTTGAACGAATACCAAACCGATGGCGAGATTTCGGGATTAATAGACTTGACCATCAGCAAGGGTCGGCTCACCGGCATCTGGACCAACCCACGCACTGAGAAAGAGTTGAAATTCACCCAAATGAGCAGCATCGCCTTCCCCAAAGGCTTCGGCGGATTACTCACCCCCGAAGACCCAGGCCAACTAGGACATTACTATTGTTTCAACCTATACCACACAGGTATGAAAGAACTTATGGGTGGCCATGTCAGCCTGAAAGCCGCAGGTAAGAACAAGGTGCATTTCGACATTGGCAATGTGGTCACGGGAAACATTGCCGAGGGCAGTAGTGAAAAGGGCCGCCCCGCCGTGCTCAACGGCAACAAGTTCGTCTACAAAAACCTGAATGAGTGCGGATATGGTTTCAGTGCAGCCTTCTTCCCCCGCTTTGTGGTTTTGCGAACCATCACCGACTGGAATACCACAGATTGCTTTGGTGCCCACTCCTCCTTCGACGGCATATATATCAAGACCAAGGATTAGCAAGCATCCGCATCCCCAAAAAGCAGGATATACACCGCACACATACCAATAGAGAAGCCATTTCTCCTCAGCATAAGAGGGAAATGGCTTCTCTTTGTATCTCGCAAGGAAGACAACCTTACTTCAGGCGTGCGGGCAGTTCGGGCATGGCACCGTTCTGGGTGCACACGTATGCACTCACCTCCACGGCACGACGATGGGCGTCGGTCACGGGCATGCCACTGAGGATAGCAGCACAGAACGACCCTGTGAACGAGTCGCCGGCTCCCACGGTGTCGGCCACCTCCACCTTCGGAGTCTCCTGGAACGACATCTGTCCGGGTGTGAACACATAACTGCCGTTGGTGCCACAGGTGAGCACCAGCATATCGAGATTGTACTTGCCAAGGATGAGCCAGCACTTGTTCTCGATATCCAGACCGGGATAGCCAAACATACGACCGATAATCACCAACTCCTCGTCGTTGATCTTCAACACGTTGCAACGGCGCAACGACTCCTGGATCACCTCCTTGGAATAGAAGTTCTGACGCAGGTTGATATCGAAAATCTTCATACAGTCGGCGGGGGTGAGGTCGAGGAAGCGCTGGATGGTCTCACGCGACACCACATTGCGCTGGGCCAGCGAACCGAAACATACGGCGCGGCACTGGCGGGCGATAGCCTGCACCTCGGTGTCGAGGGGGATGTTGTCCCATGCCACATTCTCCTTGATGTCGTAGGAGGGGATACCCTGCTCGTCGAGGGTCACCTGCACGGTGCCTGTGGGATAGGGCACACGAGGCATGAGGAAGGTAAGGCCATGGGCCTTGAGCGATTCTATGGTCTCCTCGGCCAGTTTGTCCTCACCAAGCGCACTCACTGCTATGGTGTTGTCTTGTCCGAGGAACTGTCCTGCGTGATAAGCGAAATTGGCGGGTGCACCACCCAGTTTCTTGCCTTCGGGAAGCACATCCCAGAGGGCCTCGCCGAGTCCGACGACATAACGTTTCTGTTGCATGATATTATTGTTTTTTAGTATATTATTAAAAGGTCAATGTTTCACTTGTGGAATATAGGAGAAGAGGTAGCATACGCCTATGGCCATGACGATGACAGCACCAATCTGTCCGATAGCGTCGCTGGCAAAGCCCATGAAGAGCGGGAACACGGTGCCTCCGAAGAGACCCATAATCATCAGTCCCGACACCTCGTTCTGCTTCTCGGGCACGGAAAGGAGCGCCTCGGAGAAAGCCAGCGAGAACACGTTGGAGTTGCCATATCCTACCAGTGCGATGGCGATATAGAGCACCAGTTTCGATGTACCTACGGCCATTCCTATCATCGAGAGTGCCATCATCACGACACTGATGATGAAGAACACCTTGTGGTTCATCACGCGGAGGAAGAACGAGCCTGTGAGACAGCCGATAGTACGGAAGATGAAATAGAGCGATGTGGCGAAGGCGGCGTCGTTGAGCGACATGCCCAGGCGCTCTATCAGGATTTTCGGTGCGGTGGTGTTGGTGCCCACATCGATGCCCACATGGCACATGATGGCGAGGAACGAGAGTAGCACGATGGGCTTGCCCAACAGTTTGAAGCACTCGGCAAACGTTGAGGGTTTACCCTCGATACGTTCCTCCTCGATGGGAGTAATGCCCAGCAGCACGGCAGCCAGGATGCCCACCACGAAGTAGATGCCAAAGAGGATACGCCAGTCGAGACCGAGATGGGGAATGAGTCCTGTGGCTCCCCACATGGCGAGGTAGGGTGCGAGGAACGATGCGATGGCCTTCACGAACTGTCCGAAGGTGAGTGTGGAGGCAAGGTTGGCCCCACCGAGCACTGTCGACACCAGCGGATTGAGCGAGGTCTGCATCAGTGCGTTGCCGATGCCCAGAAGCGAGAAGGCCACGAGCATCACGCCGAAGCTGTTGCCGAAGAGTGGGATAAACAGCGACAGGATGGTGACGGCCAGTGACAGCAGCACGGTCTTCTTCCGTCCGATGCGGTTCATCAGCATGCCTGTGGGCACCGAGAAGATGAGGAACCAGAAGAACACCAGCGACGGGAATATATTGGCTGTGGAGTCATTCAGATTGAGATCTTCTTTCACATAGTTGGATGCAATGCCCACCAGGTCGACGAAACCCATGGCAAAGAAGCAAAGCATCAGCGGGAAGAGGGCGAGTTTGTTGATTTTGCTCATAGTAGGATAGGATAAAGGGTTGGAGTATGTGTGTGTGTTTATTCGGCTATGTTATAGTTGTAGATCTTGGCCTTTCCGCCTTTCACCTTCAACAGGCTGTAAGGTTCGGAGGGGAATACCAGGTTGGTCATGGCCATGCGGCCCTCAGCATCAATAGCCTCGATGCTGCTGCGGTCGATGAAGATGCGGAGCTGCTTCATATCGCCATAGACGGGAGCTGTGGTCACGCTGGCGAAGGCCTCGCTGAAGCTGGCATCGCCACTCTTCGTACGGTCCATAGCGAAGGTGTGCTTCTGGGCGTCATAGGTCATCACCACGCACTCGCCCTTGGTGTTCGAGAGGGTGATCTCGGCCGATGACTTCATGTCGACCACAATCTCGCAAGCCTCCGTAGGCCGTTTCACGGTCTTTCCCCTGAGGGTGAGCATCTCGCGTGAGGGAGTGACACCACAGTAGGTCTCGCCCTCATACTCGAAGAGGTCGAGGTCGCGGGGGATGGAGTTGGCCGAACGGAACTGCTTGGTGGGCACTTGGTTGGCATACTGCCAGTTGCTCATCCATGCCAGTGCGATATGGCGTCCGTCGGGAGCGTTGTCGAAGGTCACGGTAGCATAGTGGTCCTTGCCATAGTCCATCCATCGGGTGTCTTTCTGCTTGGTGGTGAAGCGGTGTCCGTCGAAGTCGCCCACGAAATACTGGGTAGCCGAACCGCCAAAGGGACCACCGGGGTTGATATTGCAGATGAGCATCCAGCACTGTCGGTCGGTGCCACGCACCTGCAGTTTCACCAAGTCGGGGCACTCCCACACCCCCTCATGGCAGCCATAGCCTTTGCCGAAGGCACTCTCGAATGTCCAGTCCTTGAGATTGGGCGACGAGTAGATGCGCATCTCCTGTCCAACGGCCAGGATGAGGTTCCATTTCTGAATCTCCGGGTTCCAGAAGGCTTTCGGGTCGCGGAAGTCGGGCTCGTTGCTGGTAAGGATGGGATTGTCGGCCACTTTCTTGAATGTGGCGCCATTGTCGGTGCTGTAGGCCATCGACTGCACTTGGTTGTGCCCGGCCGATGTGTAGAAAGCGATCACGCTGCCTGCGCCATAACCCGAGGTGTTGTTCTTGTCGACCACGCACGAGCCGCTGAAGATGGTGCCGATGGCATCGGGCTCAATGGCCAGGCCTTGGTTCTCCCAATGCACGAGGTCGCGCGTGGTAGAATGGCCCCAGTTCATATTCTCCCACTGCGAACCATAGGGGTTCCACTGGAAGAAGAGGTGGTATACGCCATCCTTATAGAACATGCCGTTGGGGTCGTTCATCCATCCATAGAGCGGGGTATGATGGTAGAGCGGGCGGAAGCGCTCCTGGTTCTGGGTGTCGAAGGTGTCGCTCTGGCGCATGTCTTTCCAGCACAGGAAGTCCTTGACAGCTCCGGTGGAGCGGCGGTCGCCATGGAATGTGATATCGAGCAACAAGGATTTCGCGCCAAAACGCTTGATGTTGACGGGCACGTAATAATCCACCTTGTCGACGGCCAGTTTCACGTTGAACGACTGCCTCATCTGGTTGTCAACCACCACATCGATGTGAGCGTTCTCTTCTTTCTCCTGCACGGGCAGCAACAGATACTTACCTTGCACCTGCACACGCTGCAGGGCATGGTTGTCGTCAAGGATTTGCGGTGCCTGTGCATTGGCGGCCACAGTCATCAACAAGGCAGCCACGAGGGTTGTTATTTTCCTTTTTGTGCTCATAATAGTTTATATTCTTAGTTATTAATCTCTTATTTAAATAATGTTATCCTGAGCACAACCTCTCACCTTGTCTCACCTAAAAACCATAATCTATGCATTTTGAACCAATGTTTCAGTGGCAAAGATACTTTATTTATCTGTTACAAAACGATAAAAGTTGTTTCAATTAATAGCATAAATCGTTCATGTAACAAATCTTCATATCCATTTACCGCCAAACACTCTTCAACTGTCTTACCTGGGCCTTATAGTTGGCGCCAGAAACAGAGAGCGTATTGTATATGCTCTTCGGGAACACAAGGTTGGTAATTGACATGCTGCCATCGCTGGTAAGCAATTCGACCGACGACTGGTCGACGAAGAAATCGAGTGTCACCGTGTTGCCCACGACGTTGAGCGGAGCCTGCATCGATGGAATGGAGAAAGCACCTGCGAAGTCGGTTTTCCCGGTTTGAGCATTGCGGTGTACAACAGCCAGACGCATACTGGCGATGACTTCTACCACATATTTCTCACCCTGGCCATTGCTCAGCGTGATGGTGCTGTTCTGGTCAAGATTAAGCGACACACTCAGCTGATAGGCATCGCTCACGTCGAGAGTGCCCGACGCAGGCTGCCATCCGTTGGCAATGTTGTCGATTTCCTTGACAACTCCGCAGGTGAGCAGCGGTTTGCCATCATACTCCACGAGTTTCAGCTCACGAGGCAGTGTCATGGCCGAGCGCCATGGTGTGCAGGGCACTGCTCCGGCATACTGCCAGTTGTTCATCCAGCCGATGAGCAGCTTGCGGTCGCCCGTGTTGCTCCAGGTCACGCCAGCATAGTTGTCCATACCATAGTCGAGCCAGAGCGGGTATTCGCGTTCGTCGGCTGTGAAGGTTGTGCCATCAAACTGTCCCACGAAGTACATCGTACCCGATCCCACGATGGGGCCACCTGGGTTCACGCTCACGATGAGCACCCATTTCTTCTGTCCGTTATAGTCAAACGAGATCAGGTCGGGGCACTCCCATTGCAGGCTTGGTCTTCCAGACAGTGGTACGAAAAAATTGCTCTTGAAAGTCCAGTTCTTCATGTCGGTTGAGGTATAGAAGTCGATGCCCATTTTCCATCCTTTGGCCAAGGCCATCACCCATTGCTTCGACTCCTCATGCCAGAACACCTTGGGGTCGCGCAGGTTGTCGTCGTTGTTGGGTATCACAGGATTCTGTGAATAGCGTGTGAACGTTTTGGCACCATCTGTGCTGTAGGCCATCGATTGCTGCTGCGCGCCGCTGGCCGAGGTGTAGTAGATGACCATGGCATTGGCACCGAAGCCTGAGGTGTTGTTCTTGTCGATCACAGCCGAGCCCGAGAAGATATCGCCCAGTTCGTCGCGTGTCATGGCCACGGCCTGCTCTTTCCAGTGCAGCATGTCGGTAGAGGTGGCATGTCCCCAAGACATGTTACCCCAGTCGTTGCCCTGAGGGTTGTACTGATAGAAGAGGTGGTAGGTGCCGTCGGCATATACCATGCCGTTGGGGTCGTTCATCCAGTTGCGTGCCGGAGTGAAGTGGATTTGTGGGCGATACTGCTCAGTGCGCTCACTCGCCGTCGGCTGCTGAGGATTGTCAGTGGGTTGTTCCTCTTTGGGGTCGTCGATGAGTGGGTTGTAGTCTTTCTTGTACTCATCATCCTTCGAGCATCCTGCAATGATAGCCGTCAGGGCGACGGCTATCATTAGAGGAGATCTGAAAAACCTTGTTTTCATGAATCTCAGTTTTAAAGGTAAGAATTATCTTGTCTTCAGGTATTCCAAGCAGTTCTTGGCAAGCGTGAGGACATTGTCCTGATAGATATTGTTCTTCGGACGAGCGCTCTTGTCGGGCGTGCCGTCGCGGTTCTTCATCGAGAACTCGCAACCGCCATTGCCGATACAGAGCACGGTGCCCTTGAACTCAGTGTTGCCTTGCTGTGCCTCGAACACGTTCATCTGGCTAACCCAGTCAATCTGCGAGTCCCAAGTGCCAAGCGGATAGATGCCGTAGGTCTGGGTGAGTTGGGTGTAGCAAGCCTCCTCCTGGTTGCCGATGCCTGTGAGCAGACTTGGCAGGTTGAAGAACAAGCAGTTGTGGTCTTCGGTCCAGCCCGGTCCCTTGAAGGCGATGAGCTTTGTACGGTCGGTCGACGTCACCTCCAGTCCCTTGTAGATGGGGTGCGAGGAGTGGTCTTTGGAGAAGCGGCCTCCAGGATTCAGCTGCACGGCCATTCTCCACACATCGTCGTTAATACCGCCCACACCTGTACCGATAGCATGGTCGTTGCCCTTCATATCATCGAGGTTGAGACGTCCAAGGTGGCCAATATAGGTTGTGGCGTGGCTCCAGAGCAAGAGGCTTCCACCTTCCTTGTACCACTCCTTGATGATGGGTGTGGCACCAGCCACCACATCGGGAACGCTCCAGACAGCATCCTCACCCACGCCCTCAAGGTCGCGCAGCCAGAAGAGCACACGGAAAGGATCCACGTCGCTTGCCTGCTTCACATCACCGAAGTAGACGTATTGTGCGGTGGGATAGGTGTCGTGCAGCCACAGCCATGCCGAAGCCTCGTCGTCATCACCATTCTCGATGAGCTGCTCAGGAGTGGGATAGATGCTGAGGAATCCGATGGCCGTCTTGCCAATGCGGAGTGACGACTTGGTAGCGAGCGACGTTCCTTTTTCATTGACAGCGGTAAGCACTACCTCCCAGGTATCACCTGTCAGCACGTCGCTAATGGTATAGTTGGTAGCAGAGCCTGGCAGTGTCTCGGTGATGGTGCGCTTGCCGTTGGTGGCATTGAACAGGATGCTTGTGGCATCGACTGCCCTGTTCCATTCTACGAGCGCATCGTATCCACCGGTCTTGTCAAGCTGACTCATCATCAGGCCGCTGATGCTGGTGGCGCCCTCACGCATGTAACTCTTCACCACACCATTCGAGAAGTTGCTGCCGTCGGTAAGCTTGAACACATACTCGAAAGGCACGTTGGTAGGCACATTGGTCTGGGTGAAGCTGTTGCCCGATACAATCTCGTTGGAGGAGAGCGTACCGTTTCGGTAGATGGTCACCTGCATCTGTCCACCCTGTGAGGGCCAACTCCAAGTGTAGTCGTCGCCATTGAGCGCGCCAGTGATCTGGCTGGCGTCGGGAGCGCTGAGCGCCATGGCTTCGCGCTCATAGTCCTTGTCCTGGCACGATGTCAGCACCATGCCCACAATGCATTGACAAATGATAAATGAAAGACTTATCAGTGTTTGTCTGTTTATCTTCGTAGTCATAATATTCGATGATTAAAGTGTGATTCTAATAGCCTTTGTTCTGAGTATAGAGTCCGGGCACGTAGAAGAGCTGGATGTAAGGTATCGGGAAGTACTCGTTCTTGCCTGCCGTGTAGTGTGCATCCTTATAGTACTGTGCATAGGTCTGTCCGTCGTACTCGCTGTTTTGCTCGGTCTCGAAGAACTTGTTGAGGGTCTGCGAGGCGATGCCCCAGCGACGGAGGTCGAAGTAGCGGCCATTCTCCATGGCGAGCTCAAGTCGGCGCTCCCACTGCAAGCACTGGCGGGCCTGCTCCTTGGTCTGGAAGTAGGAATTGGGATAGAGGGCGATGTCGCACTGGTCGGCAGCATAGCCAATGTGCTTGGCCACGGAGTTCTTGGCGCGCTGGCGGATGGCGTTGATGATGGTGCGTGCCTCCTCGAGCGAACCTGTCTCGATGAGTGCCTCAGCACGCATCAGCATGACGTCGGTATAGCGGAGCACATAGTCGTTCATGGCAAAGGCCTGCCAGGGGTTGTCGAAGGTCTCGCCCTTGGAGCGCTGTGGCACTTCCTTCAGTGAGGCGTAATAGCCATAGGTGTTGGGAGTACGCGAGTTGTCCTTGGTCATGGTATACTCCACCTCATACTTGTAGGGGAAAGTAGGCATACCCACGGTGTGGAAGAGGCGCGGATCCCATTTCTGTGCTGTCGGCACGCCATTGATGGGATAGGCAATCTCCTTGTTGTAATCATTGAACATGGGTAGTCCGTCCTTGGTCTTGAAGGCATTGACCAGGTTCTGCGATGGTTTGTGGAAATCCCATCCGCACGACCACATGCCCCAGCATCCGTTGAGCATGTTGCTCCAGTTGCCACGTCCGTAGAGGGTGTTGTCGTCCTGATAGTCGGAATGCTGCACGGCGAAGATGCTCTCTTTCGAGTTCTTGTACTCGGGCAGGAAGATGTCGCCAAAGTCCTCCAGATAGCCGTAGCTCGACTGCTGCACCTCCTGGGTGTACTTCAGCACTTCCTGCATATACTGGCTGTTGATGTGGCTCACGCCGGTGTTGGCCTCATAGCCGTCGCCCCAAGCCATGGTGAGATAGCACTTGGCCAGATAGGCAGCAGCTGCAATCTTGTTGGCCCTTCCACCTTCGGCCTGATTCACGGGAAGCACGTCGTAGGCAGCCTTGAAGTCGGCCACGATCTTGTTCATCAACTCCTCGTGAGTGAACGCATTGTTGGGCGTCTGCTCCTCGGTGTGGTTGCGGTAGACTTCCTCATCGACCCAGGGCACCTGGTACCAGAGTTGCACGAGCTTGAAGTAGAAGTGAGCGCGGAGGAATCTTACCTCACCCTCACGGATAGCGCGGGTGGCAGCACCCAGCTTCTCGTCACCATATTCCTCGAGCGACACCAGGGCGCGGTTGCAGCGGCTGATGGAGCAGTAGAGGTGATACCACATCTCGTCCATATGGTCGGGAGTGGAAGCGGTGAGTGTCGACCACACCTCGAAGGGATGGTAGTTGGTGTCGGTGGTTCCCGAACCGCCTTTCAGCGCGTCGTCGCTGGTAAGGTCGCCATAGGGCCAGAGGTTGAAGGGATAGGTATACCAGTCGTCGCCGAGTTTGGCATAAGCCGACGTCACCATCTCGTTGGGTTGACTCATGGCGAGGTCCTCGCTGATGACACCCTTGGGCGTTACGTCGATGAAATCGTCGCAAGAAGTCAGCGTACCGCAGAGCAGGAGTCCTGCACAGATTGCTTGATATATTGCTTTCATAATTGATTTCCTTTTTAGTGTGTTAGAACGATGTTTGGATTCCGAATGAGAACGAGGTGCTGTTAGGATAAGCCCAGTTGGGATTCTCAGGATCAGAGCAGGTCAGGCTGCTGCTCTTGATGGTGAGCAGGTTGTGACCCGAGATGTATATGCGTGCGCTGCTCATCTTGAGCTTCTCGAGGAATGAGGTGGGCAAGTTGTAGCCAATCTGCACCTGGCGCAGTTTTGCGTATGAACCGTTCTCCACGAAGTAGCTGCTTGCCCTTCCTTCGTTGCCGGTGTTGTTGGTGGTGAGGGCCGGGATGGTAGAGCTGGTGTTGGCAGTGGTCCATGCATCAAGCATGCGGTTACCCTTGTTCGAGCCAGCATCGGTGATGCTGTAGAAGTCGGTCTGGAATTTCTGGTTGTTGTAGACATCCTGTCCAGCGACACCCTGCCAGAACATGGAGAAGTCGAAGTTCTTGTAACTCAGGTCGACATTGAGACCCCATGAGAAGTTGGGCACTGGATTGAAAATCCAAGTCTGGTCGTTCTCATTGATGACACCGTTTCCATCGAGGTCGGCATATTTCAGTCCACCAATACGGGCGTTCTCTTGTCCGCTGGCAAGCACTTCCTCGCGGTTCTGGTAGAGTCCGTCTACCACATAACCTACAATTGAGCCGTAGGGCTTTTCAGCCTCTACGAGGTTCTGCTTCGAGGTGTGCGCATACGAACCAGTGGTGGTCTCGGGCAAATAGGTCACCTTGTTGCGGAAGAAGTCGAGGTTGCCGTTGATGTTGTATTTCAGTCCGTAGGCTGTGGTGCCACGATAGCCGGCAGCGAACTCCATACCCCAGTTCTGCAGACTTGGTCCGTTGAGCCAGGAAGCACCGCCCTCACCCATCGATCCGAGGTAAGCGGGGTTGATAAGCATGTCTTTCACCTTCTTTACATAGGCATCGATGCTACCGTAGAGGTGACTGTTGAATAAGGTGTAGTCAAGACCGACGTTCCACTGTGTGGTGGTCTCCCATTTCAGGTCGTTGTTCTGAGCCTGAGTGGCACGGTAGCCTGAGGGGAAGATACCCGAACCTGCCAGAGCGAGGTCGTAGGCGGTCGACTCGTTGCGGCCACCGCCATATGTGGCGGCATAGAGTCCGTAGCGAGCATAGTTGGAAATAGCCTGGTTACCGGTGGCACCCCACGATGCACGGACCTTCATATCGTTGATCCAGTCTTGGTTGAGGTGCTGCGAAATACGATAACCGAGAGTGAAAGCGGGGAATGTACCGTAGCGGTTGTTCTCACCGAAGCGTGAGGAACCGTCGTAACGGATGGTGAACGAGGCGAGGAGCAAGTCTTTCCAGTTATAGTTCACCTTGCCGAAGAATGACACGAGGTTATAGCCCTCCTCGATACCATGGGCACGCTGTGTGCCAGTGGCAGCATCGGGAAACATATAGTCGTAGTTCTCGATGGCATACATCTGGGCGTAGCTGGAGAAGTCATCAACATTCTGGCTGTGAAGCTCGATACCGGCGAGCAGGTCGAAGGTGTGCTCCGGACCGATATTGAAGTTGTAGGTGGCGGTGTTCGACCAAGTCCACTTCATGTCATTGTTCTGTGCTAAGGTAGCCGATGGTGTGCTGTTGTTCACCACGTCGGAGTGCCAGGTGTAGGTCACGCTGTGGATGAAGTTGGAACCATAGTCGATACCAAAGTTCGAGCGCAGCACCAACCCCTTAACCGGTGTGATGTTGACGTAGCCATTACCAAAGATACGCCAGATCTTCAGTCTGTTGTCGCGGTTATGATAGAGTTCGCGGAGCGGGTTCTGACGGTCGCTCATGCCACCCACTGGGCCAGAGAAGGTCACGCCGTCCTCTTCATATACGGGCACGGTGGGCGCCATCTTCAGGGCGTTCTCGAGCGGTTGGCAGTCAACTTGGTTGGAGTAGGTGATGGTAAGGTTCTCACCAATAGTGATGAGTTTGTTCACCTTGTAACTGGTGTTGATACGTCCCGACAGACTCTCAAAGTCGGTGTACTTGAGGATACCGTTGGTTTTCTTGTAGCCGAACGAAACCAGGGCCGAGGTCTTCTCGGTGGCGTTCGAGATAGAAAGGTCGTAGTTCTGAGCGAAACCCGTGCGCGAGATTTCATCGAGCCAGTCGGTGTCGCTGAAGCGCATGGTCTTGCTCGAATTGATGAAGCCATCGTAGAGTCCGTTCACCGTATAGTCAATATACTGACCAGTGGCAGGATCATAGGCGCGGATGGGCGTGCCTGCCGAAGCATTCAGATTCAGACCATAGTTGGAAGCGTAGGCCACGGGGTCGAGGCCATCGTTGAGGGCAGCCTGGGCCATCGAAGTGGCATACTCGGCGGTATTGGCCAGCTTCATCATGGTCTGCGAGTTGTAGAACTGGGCAGTGAGGTTGGCCGAGAAGTCCACCTTCACCTTGTCGCCCTTCTTGCCCGAGCGGGTGGTGATGATGATCACACCATTTGCAGCACGCGAACCATAGATAGATGCCGAGGCGGCATCCTTCAATACCTGCATCGACTCGATATCGTTCATGTTGAGCGTGTTGAGGTTGGTGGTCGTAGGCACGCCATCAATGATGAAGAGTGGGTCTTGCGACGTGTTGAACGAACCGATACCACGGATACGTACCCTACCGGCACCCACAGGCGAACCATCGCTTGTGATGGTCATGCCGGGAACCTTTCCTTGCAAGGCACGCATGGGGTCGGTGTCGGAAGAGGTTTTCAGCTCATCGGTCTTCACCACAGCCACCGAACCAGTAAGGTCGGCCTTACGCTGTGTGGTATAACCGGTGACAACAACCTCGGCCAGTTCGCTGGCATTCTCTTTCAGCGAGATGTTGAGGTTGGGAGCGGCGGCCACCTCCACGGCATCGTAGCCGATATAGGTAATGACCAGTGTCTTTCCAGGCTCAACCTTCAGGGTGAAGTTACCATCCAAGTCGGTCACGGTACCGTTGGATGTACCTTTCTCCATAATGGTAGCGCCGATGACACCCTCTCCGGTCTCATCGACGACAGTGCCTGTAATCTCTGTTTGCGCATACGTCAAGGTACTTGCAAACACCAGCATCATGCCAAGAAGAAATCTTTTGCACAAATTGCTCATGTGGGGCCAATGGCTGATGAAGCCCATTGGCGCTTTACTCATCGCAATTTCCTGTTGTTTCATTGCTTTAACGTTTTGGTTAGTACTTTTGATTGAGAAATATCTGCCGCAAAAGTACCAACCTACATAAAAACAAGATAAAACAAATCGTTCATCGCAGTGGAGATTTGTTACATGAAACAAATTTTCTACTCGATGAACGATTTTTTTTGCGAAAAAAGGAAATTCCCTGTAAACGCCTGAGGATTATCTACCCTCGCCAGGAAGGGTGCCAAACTCGTCTTTGTAACATTTGGTGAAGTAACTGGGTGCGGAGAAGCCTACCTCATAGGCCACTTCGGAGATGTTCTTGCTAGTGGTCTCGAGCAACTGCCGGCCACGGGTGAGGCGGGCCTTGCGCAGCAACTCCACGGGTGTGGCACCAGTGAGGGCCTTCACCTTGCGGTAGAGCTGCACGCGACTCAAGTGCATGTCGGAGGCGATGTCTTCCACACTGAGGTCGCTGTCGGCGAGGCGGTCGTCGACAACCTTTTTGAAACGTGCGATGAACTCGTTGTCGCGCAACTCGGATGGAGTGGGCTTTGCAACCACCTCCTGAGTATCCGTCGGGTCGGGCAAGGCCGGTTCCTCTATTATTGCGGCAGGCTCCTTGGGCGAGAAGCCATTGCCCCAGATGTCCTTGAGCATGTGCCGGCTGCGCAGCAGGTTGCTGATGCGCGCCAGAAGCAGGTCGGCAGAGAAGGGCTTGGTGATATAGGCGTCGGCTCCACTCTCATAGCCTTCAATCTGGTGCTTGCTGAGCGCCCTTGCGGTGAGCAGGATGACGGGGATGTGCGAGGTGATGGTGTCGTTCTTCACACGCTGGCAGAACTCCAGGCCGTTCATCACAGGCATCATCACATCGCTCACGATGAGGTCGGGCACCTCCTCGCAGGCCACCTCAAGACCCTTCTGCCCATCGGGAGCCTCGCTCACCTGATATTGCCCTTGCAGAATGGTGCGCAGATAGGTGCGGATATCGGCATTGTCGTCGACGATGAGCAAGCGGGGCTGCTCACCATTGCCGGCTGGCACCGTGCCGGCTGTGGCCTCTGATGAAGAGTCTGCAGTAGCATTGGGTTGAGCAGTGTCCCCCACAGTGATGGCATCAAACTCGTCTTGGGAAAGGTCTTTCAAATTGGTGCCTGTCTGGGCATCAAGAATCTGGTTGACCAATCCCGAGAGCTGGGCGGTGTTGCGCCGAACAATGCCCAGCATCTGCACCGTCTCGTCGCTCGCCTGACGCATGTCGGGCGTGTCGGCCAACCGGTCGAGGGGACCTTCAATCAGCGTAAGGGGCGTGCGCAACTGATGGCTCACTTGGGTGTAGAAATCGAGTTGGGCGTGGGCCATCTGCTCGCGCTCCTGGGCAATTTTGGCCCGTTGCAGGTGATACATGTAAATGATGACGAGCACGATGAGCAGCAAGGCAACGATGCCTATGGCAAAGAGCGTAAGCAGACGCTGGTTGCTGAGTTTCTTCAAATAACCATTGGCCATGTTGTGTAGCTGGTCGATATAGGCCGACTGGCGCACAATCTCCTCGTTCTCCATTAGCAGCACATTGGCATTGTCGCGAGTGACGAGGGCCGACATCAACTGCACCTCCTTTTCGTAGGGCTTGCCGTCAAGAATGTCTACGGCGAGCTGCAGCAGTTGGTCACCACGGGTGGGATAGATATAGGTGGCGTCGAGGATGGAGTCGCGCACCAACTGTATGCCCCCGTCCTTGCCAGCCAGACCATCGATACCGCAGAACATCGGCAAGGGGGCCTGTTCGCCGCGCTGCTCGATAAGAGCCCGGCGCACGCCCATGGCCATGCGGTCGTTCTGGCCAAAGACGAAGTCGACAGTCGACAAATCACCATCATAGGCTTTCACGGCCTGATAGGCGCTCTCCTCAGTCCAGTCGCCCTGAAGGGTAGCGAGCAGATGGATGCCAGGATGTGCTTTCAGCGCGTCGACAAAGCCTTTGTGACGCTCGATGGCAGGCGACGAACCTTTCAGCCCCATTACCTCCATCACCGTTCCCTTTCCGCCCATCCTATCCGCCACATAGTCGCCCATGATCTGACCCATCTCATAGTTGTCGGCACCAATGTAGGCGGTATACTTGTGCGAGTTGGTCTTCCGCTCGAACACGATGACAGGAATGCCCTTGTCGAAAGCACGGTCGATGGCGGGTGATATGGTCGACACCTGGTTGGGGGCCACAATGAGCAGGTGAATGCCCGTGGCCACCAGACTGTCGATCTGCTGCACCTGGCGCTCGTCGCTGTCGTAGGCCACGGCAAAGCGCAGTTCCACATTGTCGTGGAAATATGCGCCCAGGCGCAACTCCGCATTCTGTTTGTCGCGCCAGATATCTTCCGAGCACTGCGACACACCTATGACGTATTGGGGCTTGTCATGGCTGCAGGATGTAGCGAGGGGCATGAAGACCATCGTGGCCATCACCGCGAGCACCAATATCATTGAACGATAATTCATAGCATTTGCAACATTTGTTAAATTAGGTTTGCATCACAAGCCATAACTTTGCAACCGAAATTCATGCTTAGGAAAAAAGAGTGTGGCTCTGTCGTTTCCAAGTCCTACGCAACACCACATTGGGGGATACTTGAATCCGTCAGCCCACACTCTATACGTAAGTGCTCTCTGCCTCCGACATCCCCTTTGGTGGTTGTGGTGTTATGTAGGATCGGCAAGGCTGACGGCACTTTTTCTATTTCCACACAAGAACAGGCTGCTGGCCTGCATCTAGTTTTCATGTTAGGCAGTTGAAGACTTGATATCGTCTCTGCAACTTCTTTTGCAAAGTTAACATTTTCTGGTGAGAAATTACGCATTTTTTCAGAAAAATGCTCTTTTTTCTTCAAAATAGACAAAAGATGCCCCACCACAAAAAGCAACAATTTGCAAATAAAACACCCATTATTGCTTCTTTTTTGTCTAAAATAAACGGTTATTCAACTTTAATTCGTAACTTTGCCGCAATTTTCACAAACATATCATAGAAATATATGTCCGAGAACAGTACTATCGTTGGTTCCAAAATCAAAAGCATCAGGGAATCAAAACTCATCTCCGTTGAGGAAATCGCAGAGCGCACCGGCATGTCGGTCGACCAAATCAACTCCATCGAGAACGATGAATACCTGCCCTCTTTGGGGCCACTCATCAAGATTGCCAGGGCCTTGGGCGTACGCCTGGGCACATTTCTCGACGACAACGACGAACTGGGGCCCGTGGTATGCCGCGCCGAGGAGCGTGCCGACAGTATCAGCTTCTCAAACGGCACCACCGACGCACGCAAACACATGGAGTATCACTCGCTGGCCAAGCAGAAAATGGGGCGCCACATGGAGCCCTTCGTCATCGACATCCAGCCCAGTGAGGACCGTCAGTTCAAGCTCTCTGCCCACGAAGGCGAGGAATTTATCTTTGTGATGGACGGCGAGATAGAGATTGACTACGGCAAGGAGAAATACACGCTCGGCAAGGGCGACAGCATCTTCTACGACTCCATCGTGGAGCATCACGTGCACGGCAAGGCCGGCAAGGCAGCGCAGATTCTCGCCGTTGTCTACATCCCGTTCTAAACCCTACCAACGCCATGCAATTATCTGAGAGAACCCTGGGCGGCTGGCTCGAGTACTGGGCCGAGACCACCCCCGACAAAGAATACATCGTATACTCCGACCGCGACCTTCGCTTCACGTGGAAGGTGTTCAACCAGCGTGTCGACAACCTGGCGAAAGGCTTGCTGGCCATCGGCGTGAAGAAGGGCAGCAACGTGGGCATCTGGGCCACCAACGTGCCCGACTGGCTCACCTTCCTCTATGCCACGGCGAAAATCGGCGCGGTGCTCGTGACGGTGAACACCAACTACAAGCAGAGCGAGTTGGAATACCTGTGCGAGAACTCCGACATGCACACACTCTGCATCACCGACGGCACCTGGGAATGCGACTATGTGGACATGACCTACAAAATGCTGCCTGAACTGAAGTTCTGCGAGCGCGGACACCTGAAGAGCGAGCGATTCCCCTGCATGAAGAACGTGGTGTTCATTGGCCGTGAGAAATACCGCGGCATGTACAACACCGCCGAACTGCTGCTCCTGGGAAAGAACATCGACGACGACCATCTGGAGGAGGTGAAGCGCAACGTGAGCTGCCACGACGTGGTGAACATGCAGTACACCTCGGGCACCACCGGCTTCCCCAAAGGCGTGATGCTCACCCACTACAACATTACCAACGACGGCTATATCACTGGCGAGAACATGGAGTTCACGCAGAACGACAAACTCTGCGTGTGCGTGCCGCTGTTCCACTGCTTCGGCGTGGTGCTCGCCACGATGAACTGCCTCACGCATGGCTGCACCCAGGTGATGGTGGAGAAATTCGACCCACTGGTGGTGCTGGCCTCGGTGCACAAGGAGCGGTGCACAGCCCTCTATGGCGTGCCCACGATGTTCATCGCCGAACTCACTCACCCCATGTTCGACATGTTCGACATGAGTTCGCTGCGCACGGGCATCATGGCAGGCTCGCTATGCCCCGTGGAACTGATGAAGCAGGTGAGCGAGAAGATGTTCATGACCATCACCAGCGTGTACGGACTCACGGAGTCGTCGCCAGGCATGACGCAGTCGAACATCCACGACACCTTTGAGCAGCGGTGCACCACGGTGGGCCGCGACTTCCCCTTCGTCGAGGTGAAAGTGCTCGACCCTGAGACGGGCGAGGAGTGCCCTGTGGGGGTGCAAGGCGAGATGTGCTGCCGTGGCTTCAACGTAATGAAGGGCTACTACAAGAACCCGGAGGCCACTGCCGAGGTCATCGACAAGAACGGATTCCTGCACTCGGGCGACCTGGGCGTGAAAGACGAACTGGGCTACTACCGCATCACGGGCCGCATCAAGGACATGATTATCCGTGGCGGCGAGAATGTCTACCCACGCGAGATAGAGGAGTTCCTCTACCACATGCCGGGCATCAAAGACGTGCAGGTGGCTGCCGTGCCGTCGAAGAAATATGGCGAGCAGGTGGGCGCCTTCATCATCCTGCAAGAGGGGGTGAAGATGGAGCCTGAGGACGTGCAGGAGTTCTGCCGCGGCAAGATAGCACGCTACAAGACCCCGAAATACGTGTTCTTCATCGACGAGTTCCCCCTCACGGGCTCTGGAAAGATACAGAAGTTCAAACTCAAGGAACTGAGCCTGAAACTCTGCGAGAAAATGGGCATCGAGGTGGTGTAACGCCTGATGCCCCACTATTACCGGACGTATTTTCCCTATTGACCACCACCATAGGAAAAATACGTCCGGCTTTTTTCCAAGGCTGTGATGATGACTTATTCAAAAGTCGCATTGCCTCATATGGGTACTCTTCATATTTTATCGCGTTATCATTATACCATGAAGAAAAACAAACACCTTTTTATCATACTCCTGGGACTGCTGTGCTGGCAACAGTATGGAAACGCCACCGACTTTGTCGTAAATGGCGTGACTTACCATGTGCTCTCGTCTTCAGATAAGACAGTGGAAGTGATACGCAACGACACGCTGCCCTACACCGGAAAACTAACCCTGCCAAGCACCGTCAGGAACGGCGCGACAACCTATACTACGACAGCGATAGGCGATGGGGCCTTCCTTTATGCCGACCAACTGCAAGAGGTGGCCCTTCCCAATAGTGTGAAGCGCATCGGCGAAAGGGCTTTCTATGGTTGTGCAAAACTCGAACAAGCCAATATTTGCCCAGGCATAGACAGCATCGGACATTATGCCTTCACCGACTGCAAGAGCCTTACGAGACTTGACTTTCCCTCCTCGCTCGTCTATATAGGAAGAGCCGCTTTCAAGGGATGCAGCCTCATTCAACAAATACACGTTGACAACACACAGCCTCCATCGTTGTCGGGCAGTGGTATCATGGACAGTTTCGCCGGCACCAACCGTTCCAGCATTGTGGTAACCGTACCCCAGGGGTGTGCCAAGGTCTACCATGAGGCAAAAGGATGGTCGCTTTTCGCTCATATCACCGACAACACCTTGTCGGCAGACGACGTGCTCCTCTCGATAGCCATAAAAGGCGATGGATGCATCGTATACAACAATGAAGAGATGACAGACGGGAATACCATCACGTTGCCACGAGGACAAAAGGTAGAACTGGTCGTGAAGGCAGGAGAGGACCATGTCCTGCAGCATGTTTATCTGAACGACGAAGACCATGTCGGCAGCATGCGCGGCGATACGCTTGCCTGTCAGGCCCTCACCAGAAACACACTGGTAGTGGCTGTTTTCGCAGAGCGCGCCCCCTACATCACCCTTTGCCAAGGTGAAAACGGGAGTGTGCAAATTGACGTTGACGAAGGCCGCCCCGTGACCTTACATATCAGGCCCAATGAGGGGTGGAACATCAATAAAGTGATGGTTGACGATGAGAACGTAACCGACCAACTGGACAGCGACAACACGCTGACGATAGAGGAGGTTCACAGCGGCATGAATGTCGACGTGATATTGGAGAACGGCCATATAATCAGAGGCGACATCAACAACGACAATTATGTGAACATGTTGGATGTGACAGAAATCATCAACATCATCCTAGGCAAATAAATGAAAAAACAAAGGTATGAATAGAATCCTTGTTCTTATCACGGTTTTCTCGCTGTTCTTCCTGAGCAGCCGGAGTCAGACAGCCCGTGAGGAGATTGCCGACAACGTGCTTCTCTCGGGCCACTACATCACAGCCTACCCCGGTCCGCTTCAAGACACGCTCTCGCCTGCCCCTGCCGGCAAGAAGCCTTTCTACATCAGTCATTACGGACGGCACGGGTCGCGCTGGATGAACAACGCCACTTTCTACAATAAGCCCATCGACATTCTGCAAGCCGCCGAAGGACAAGGAGTGCTCAGCGCCTTTGGCAAAAAAATACTCACAGGCCTTAAAGCCATCGCCAACGACGCCGACGGGCGTTACGAGGAGCTGTCGCCAGTCGGGACGCGGCAGTGGCAAGGGATTGGGAGAAGGATGGCAAAGAATTTCCCTGAGGTGTTCGGCGATGGCACCCTCGTCGATGCCCGCAGCACCGTCTACACCCGTTGCATCCTTTCGATGTCGGGCGCTGTGATGGAACTGAAAGCGTTCAATCCGAAACTGAGGATAGAAGAGAGAGCCAGCGAACAGGACATGCCATTCCTGCTCTCTGGATTCTATAGCAATGCTTCGGCCGTAAGAGACGCTGATGTTCCCCGGACCATCACCTCTAAATCCATCACTGAACCAAAGATACACAGCCTTCGCGTAGCGCGTGAGCTCATCTCCGACATCAACTACATCAAGGAGAATGTGGATACCACCGACCTTTTCAATTCGCTTTTCTCAGTGATTTCGTCGGTGCAGAACAGCGATTTGGGCGACAGTCTTTCGTTGTACGACATCTTCACCGACGAGGAACTGTATGAAGGCTGGAGGGTGATGAATGTGAAATCATACAACAGTTACCATAAAGGAACAAAAGCCAAGACACTGCTCAACCGCTTGGTTGAGGATGCCAACGAGGCCATTGCCAAAGGTGGCATTGCCGCGCATCTGCGTTTTGGTCATGAGATCGTGCTGCTGCCTTCCGTCTGCCTGATGGGACTGAACGACCTGGACCATGACTGGAACACGGCCGATGAAATAGAGGCTGCCGGATGGAGGAACTACCACATCTATCCCATGGCCGGCAATTTTCAAGTGATATTCTACCGCTCAGACGACAACGACCCTGATGTGCTGGTGAAGATCCTGCTGAATGAGAAAGAAGCCACCCTACCCTTGCCTACCGACAATGCTCCTTATTATCACTGGAGCGACGTGAGGGACTTTTGGCTTTCAAGAGCAAAATAACTACAGGAAGTTTCGCTTTCGCCCAACTTCTTATCTCCTTTCAACTTGAAAAGCAGAACCAAGTATAAATCCCCAAAAGTGACATTTCGGCTCACTTTTGGGGATTCTTCATATCAGGACGGCAGGCATCAGCCCCGCCCAAGGGTCTCTACGATGCGGGCCATCTGGTTGGGGATACGTATCTGCTGCGGGCACTTCGAGAGGCACTCCTCGCAGTCCTGACAACTATGGGCCCATGTCTTGGCGTCGGGAAGGGCTTTCTTAAAGCCCTCGGCAAACTGCTGGCGGCGCTGGGCGAAATCGGCGGCATCGGGAGCGGGCAGCGGGATAATCTTCTCACGTACGGCCTCGTTGTAATAAGCGAAATTAGCAGGGATGTTGACGCCAAACGGACAAGGCATACAATACTCGCAGGTGGTGCAGGGAATCGTGGGCACACCGGCAATCTTGTCGGCCATGGCAGCCATGAGCGTATTCTCGGCATCGGTGCATGGGTCGAGCGGCGAGAAGGTGGCAATATTCTCCACCACATGGTCCATCCTGTTCATACCACTCAGGGCGGTGAGCACATTGGGATGCGAACCCACCCAGCGGAACGCCCAGCGGGCAGGACTGTCGTCGGGCCGCATGGCCTTGAGCTCCTGCTCCACCTCGGCGGGCACCTTGGCAAGCCCTCCACCACGGAGAGGCTCCATAAGCACACACTGCACTCCGGTCTTCTCGCACTTGTTGTAGAGATACTCGGCATCGGCATCATGGCGGCGTCCGCCACGGATGGAGGCATGGCGCCAGTCAAGATAGTTCATCTGTATCTGCACGAAGTCCCAATGGTAGTCGTCCTGATGGTCGAGCAGCCAGTCGAAGGCACTCACGTCGCCATGATAGGAGAAGCCCAGATGGCGAATGCGCCCCGCCTTGCGCTCAGCAAGCAAGAAGTCGAGGAGTCCGTTGTCGAGAAACCTGCTGTGTAGGTTCTCCACTCCTCCACCACCAATAGCGTGAAGCAGATAATAGTCGATGTGGTCGACCTTCAGCCGCTCGAACGACTTCAGGTACATCTCCTTCGCCTTGTTGAAATCCCATAGGCTGGGGTTCTGGTTCGACATCTTCGTGGCTACATAGTATTTGTCGCGAGGATGACGTGAGAGGGCATTGCCCATGAGCACTTCCGACTGCCCTCCCATATACATGGGTGCAGTGTCGAAATAGTTGACGCCATGAGCAATGGCATAGTCCACCATCTCGTTCACCTTGTCTTGGTCGTTGGGCAAGCGCATCATGCCAAATCCCAGCAGCGACACCTGTTCGTTGGTACCATGCAGCACACGATAGGTCATGCGCACAGGCTCATCGTCCTTTCCTGGCACGATGAACGGTTTGTTGGCCGGACGGGCAAGTGCGCCAATGGGCTCAAGGGCCATCATGGCCATAGCCGAACCGGCCCCTATACCCAAGCGACGCAAGAAAGCGCGACGGCCAAGGTCTGTGTTTTTCTTCTTATCCATGGTTGAATTGTATATAGTGTTAATGTTCTCCTTTCCCGCCACAAATATAGTGAAAGCCGAAGACAATACAAAACAAATATCGAAGATTTTGTTTTTATTGTTGAGGCGCATCCTTATTCGCCACGAAGTGGCAAATTAGTGAAAGCCGAAGACAATACAAAACAAATATCGAAGATTTTGTTTTTATTGTTGAGGCGCATCCTATATTCGCCACGAAGTGGCAAATGATTGAAAGCCGAAGACAATACAAAAAAAATTCGGTGCCACACGCCTGTGGCACCGCTTGTAATCAATATGCTGATGGATTCTAAATTATCAATTTACCACCATGCAAATCAACACTACCATACTAACCTAAAACCTAATAACCTAAAATAAACCTAAATATATGAATCAAAACCATGTGTCTTCTATTTCACTTGTTGTCTTTTGACATTGCAAAGATACCACCAGTTTTGCCCTCGTCCCAAACATTTTTCCACAAAACATCAAAAACGCATCAGACCATGAATGAAATATCAGACAAATACCAGAATCGCTTGGTTTTTTTGTCCGATTTCACCTAAAAAACCCATTTTCAAAGTCCTTTTGGCTACCGAACATCATGAAACAGCGGGGGCTAAACCATAACTTTTTATCCGCCATGCATAAGGATTTCCCTTTTTTTTATTTAATTTTGTGGCAACTATCAGCATAACTGCAAAATGAGGATGCATATCATTACAACTCTATAAATCAAAAAGACAATGAAAGACTTCAATTACTACGCACCCACAGAAGTGGTGTTCGGCAAACAGTCGGAAGAGCAAGTCGCAATGCTCACGAAGAAATATGGTGGCACGAAAGTGCTGGTTCACTATGGTGGCTCAAGCGCCAAGCGCTCGGGACTGCTCGACAAGATTTGCGGTCTGCTTGGCGAGGGTGGCATCGACTACGTCACCCTTGGCGGCGTGGTGCCCAACCCAAGGCTTTCGAAAGTGAACGAGGGTATAGCCCTGTGCCGCAACGAGAAGGTAGACTTCATCCTGGCCGTGGGTGGCGGCAGCGTCATCGACTCGGCCAAGGCCATCGCCTATGGCACCTGTTTCGATGGCGATGTATGGGACATCTATCTGGGCAAGGCCACGCCCACCACAATGCTGCCCGTAGCCTCGGTGCTCACCATCCCCGCAGCAGGAAGCGAGATGAGCGAGGCCAGTGTCATCACCAATGAGGACGGCGATGTGAAGCTTGGCTACTCCAACGACATGTCCCGGCCCAAGTTCGCCATCATGAACCCCGAGCGCACCTTCACCTTGCCGCCCTACCAGACGGCCGCCGGTGTCACCGACATGATGATGCACACCATGGAGCGCTATTTCACCAAAGACGACGACATGACGCTTACCAGCCAACTGGCCGAGGCGGTGCTGCGTACGATGAAAGACTGCGTGTTTGCAGTATTGAAAGACCCCAACGACTACCGCAACCGTGCACAGATCATGTGGGGAGGAAGTGTGGCGCACAATGGTCTCACAGGATGTGGCGTGAGCGATGACTGGGCTACCCACCAACTGGAGCATGAGTTGAGCGGCATGTTCGATGTCACCCATGGCGCCGGCCTGGCTGCCATCTGGCCCAGTTGGGCCCGCTACGTGCTGCACGAGAACCTGAGCCGGTTTGTACGCTTCGCCGTGAACGTGATGGATGTGCCCAACGACTTCACCGACCCCGAGGGCACCGCCCTGAAGGGTATCGAAGCCATGGAGTGCTTCTACCACGCCATCGGCATGCCCACGAACATCCGTGAACTGATAGGCCGCGACATCACCGACGATGAGATCAAGGAGATGGTGCGCAAATGCAGCCGCGACAACACCATCACCTGCGGCTGTCTGAAGGTGCTTCATGCCGACGACATGGAGGCTATCTACCGCATGGCACGAGGATAGGCCATCGGGCTGATACCAGCGTGTGATAAAACGCAAGTGTCCACAACCCAACAAAATGGTTTGTGGACACTTTTCATTATGTATAATGTACTCCACTTTCGCAAGTTTGGAGGAGTTCAGGAGTCACACGCATCTATTACGTTCGCACCGGCACCAATTGGGTGAAGGTCTACAACCGCGAAAAAGCATACCTAGGCTATGTGGCTGCCTCCAGGGTGAGATAAATTGGAAACAGGCAACTGCACCAGTCGGCCACGCCCTGTCGGATGACAGGGCGTGGCCGATTTGGATTTTCTACATTCTGCGCTGCTACATGGCAGCAAGAGATGTGCAAAGATATGAAATAATCGTGAATTATCAGCTATGAAACGATCTACAGAGTAAAAAGTGAATCACGGGAACCGTCTCTCTAATCCCGATTTCTATCTCACAACAAGAAAGATGA
The DNA here is from genome assembly GCA_900317305.1 of uncultured Prevotellaceae bacterium. Classification (GTDB taxonomy): domain Bacteria; phylum Bacteroidota; class Bacteroidia; order Bacteroidales; family Bacteroidaceae; genus Prevotella. The sequence goes on from ONGG01000032.1 coordinate 33,022, forward strand.
ACCATTTGAGTATGCGAGAGCAAAAAGAATTCATTCATTTTGCCGAGCGTGAGAATGGCCGGATAAAATCCAAGTAAAAATGAAAAAAGTTGGCGTTTTCGTAAAAAAACGATAGGTTTGAAGTGTCTTATAATCAGATGTGCCCCAATACGGGGAGCTAATTTGGATTGACTGATATGCTTGAACATGGATATATAGAGCAACTTTTCCGCCAAAACTACAGCAAGATGATCCATCTGGCCAGGGTCTTGTTGGGTAATGACGGAGAGGCAGAAGATGTGGTACAGGACATCTTCCTGCGTATCGCAGGCAGCGACATCCCGCCAAAAAGCGACAATTATCTATTGGTTGCCGTGCGAAATGCCTGCCTGAACAGGATACGGCAAAAACAGTTGCACGAGAAAGTGAGGAACTTGCTGCCAATAGATGCCGATGCCGACTTCCAGCCCATCGACAAAGAGCAGGAAAGGCTCGAAGACATTGCGGCTTTCGTGGACGGTCAAATGGAGGAACCGCACCGCAGCATCTTCCACCTCCGTTTCGATGAGGACCTGACCATAGCAGACATCGCCCGTCGGCTTGGCCTGAACCCGAACACCACCTATAAGTATCTCGCACAGTGCATGGAGTATATCAGGAAACACTTCAACATCCATTAAAACGACAACGACTATGGCAACGACCAACGAAAACATCCGCCAACTGCTGGAAATGCTCGACCACCCCGAAGCATACACCGAGCAGGAAATCCACGACATCATCAACCGTGATGAAGATACACGCGAGACCTACCGCCTGATGGTGGAGGCCAAGCGTAGCAGCCGCAGCCGTCATGACGACACTCCTGTCGATGTGGATGCCGCCTGGCAGCGGTTTGCGGAGCAAAATAAAACTCAAACCTCAATTCTCAATTCTCAAATCAAAAAGATAGCCGCATCCTTCATCGGTGTGCTGCTGGTGTCGGGCATTGCCTTTGCCGCCATCCACATCGTGCGGCACTACGTGGAACAGGATATGCCAACTCCACCGCAGGAAACACAGATGGTAGAGCCGCATCAACAAGTTGCTCTTGATGACACCGTCAAGGTGGAAACGACAGACACCATTGCACCAAGGGCCACCATGGAACCCGTTGTCTTCGACAATGTGCCATTAGAGGAGATGCTGCCAGAGATCGCCGCCCACTACGATGCCACGGTCACCTTCACCAACGACAAGGCCCGGCAACTCCGCTTCCGCTTCGTGTGGAATCCGCAGCAGGACATCGACCAAGTGGTCAATGACCTCAACCAGTTCGAGAGTCTGACCGTCACATTGAAGGACAACCAAATCACCGTAGAGTAGCCTGCCGCCATGAAAAGAACCATCACGCTCATCATACTGTCCCTCCTGCTAAGCGTCAGCATGCATGCCCAGCGCATCACACAATCATACAACAATGTATCGCTCTCTGATGCCCTCAGCCAACTCGCAGAGCAGCAGACCGACTATACCATCATGTTCCTCTACAACGAGCTGGAGGATTTCCGCATCACCACGACCATCCACCGCAAGACACTGCCCGAAGCCATCCGGCAGATGATAGGATTCTATCCCATCCGCGTCACGACAAGCAAAGACGAAGGTGGTAAGAAGATTTTCGTGGAGTGTGTGCAGAAAGCCGACACGCGATATAAAGGTACCGTCGTCGACGAGCAAGGCAAGCCCATTGGCTATGCCAACATCGCCCTGCTCTCGCCCCAGGACTCCACGCTGATTGCCGGTGGCGTGTCCAACGAAAGCGGCTATTTCGTCATCCCCTGCGAACAGCCAGCAGTTCTCGCCCGTATCTCTTACATCGGTTACAAGACAAGCTATGTGAGGCTTGATTCAAGAAATGTCGGAAAAATCAGACTCAAACTTGAAACCATCATGCTGAACGGTGTGAAGGTGACTGGCGAGCGTATCTTATCGGGAACTGAAAACGGCCACCTTGTCTATAACATGCCGATGCTCCTGCAAGTTTATCCCGCCGACAACGCCTACGATGCGCTAACCAACATTCCGGGTGTAAGTGAGATGAATGGCAACATCACATTCTCTGGTCAGGCCGTGACGCTCATCATCAATGGCAAGCCAACCACACTCAGTTCAGACAAGGTGGCAGAAAGGCTGAAACAGATGCCCGCAGCCATGCTTGCCAAGGCCGAGGTGATGCCTTCGGCTCCTGCCAAATACCATGTGCGGGGCATGGCCATCAACATCATGACGAAAGACTTTACGGGAACCAACCAAGTATCGGGACAAATGATGTGGGGCTGGCGGCAAAACAAGTATGGCACGGGATATTGGGGGCCCAGCGTCATCTACAACCACGGAAAACTGAGCGTTGACCTGTCATATACCTACACCAATGGAACAGGTTACGGACAGGTGGAGCGTGAAGCCAACCACCCCCTCAACGGTCAGCGTGTGGCCTACAGCGACAAGACCCGCAACCGCAGCGACGGCATGGACCATGAATACCGAATCGGTATGGACTATGCCATCACCGATGACCACAAACTGAGTTGGGCCTACACGGGACAATGGAACTCCACCCGCTCCACCAATACCACGACGGGCACGGCACTGTCCACACAACACTCCCGTCAGCACACTTACTTGCACAACGTTGATGCCTCATACACTGCTCCTTTCGGTCTGCAACTTGGTGTCTCCTATACTTACTATCAGGAACCTCGCACACAGAACCTTGACGGCGAGTTGTACGACATCAGCCGCAATCTTTCCGTCGACAGTCGTCAGAAAGTAAGCAAATGGCTCTTTACGGCCGACCAGACCCACTCGCTGCCGAAAGGTTGGGAACTGAGTTATGGCGGCAAGGCA
>ONGG01000047.1 GCA_900317305.1 uncultured Prevotellaceae bacterium
AAAGTCATCGTACTAACGTACTTCACGCTAAGTGATTGATACAGAATAGTTAATAAACAATAAATATTTTCCAATTATTTGGATAGCAACATAGAAGAATTTATAGTCGATGCCCACACCGAATACATTGTTGGTGCGCGAGAAGGTGTCGGAGCCAGCCTCATCAGTCCTCCTGCCCAGGCTGCATACGAAGCCAGCATACAGCAAAGGGATAATATAATTTTTTTAGCCATTATTAATTACTAAATAATTACGAGTTGCAAAATTATCTCAAAAAAGGCTAAATCAGTGAGCTAAACAGCAGAAATTCTTTCCTTTTTGTAAGATATGCTGATTATTTGGCAATAATTCAATAAAAAAGACTATTTTTGCACCATGCTCATCGATACAATATCCCTCCAACTATACAGTCATACCGACTCATGGAAAGAGAATGGTGAGGTGTTTCTGCACGACCATTTTTTCATGATACGTGACTTCAGTTTTGCCCGCAAGGACTTTTTGCTGAGCACCCAGCCCTACCGATTGCAGGAAGGCCGGTTGGTGATTGTGAAGCAAGGCCGTGCCAACTACTCATTCAACTTGGTGGAGTATGAGTTTGAGGCAGGCGACGTGGTGGTGTTCATGGCCGATACACTAGTTGAGAAACAAGGCCACTCACCCGACTTCGTGGTCGACTGCATCTCGTTCGACTACCGTAGCCCTTCGTCGCCCACCATCGGCGAGGGATTCATCAGCCTGCGCCTGAACGAAGAGTCGCGCGAGATGGTGTACCGCCATTTCGACCTATTGTGGAAGATGGCTCACATCGAGCCCTTTCCCGAGCAGAACATGAAGATGCTGCTCAACAGTTTGCTATACTATATCAAGGACCAGCCCAGCCATTCCAGTTCACTGCGCCCCATTACCCATCGTGAGGAAATGCTGAAGCGTTTTATCACCTTGGTGAGCCAGCATGCCGCCCAGGAGCGCAACATTCCCTTCTACGCCAACCAACTTTGTCTGGCACCCCACTACCTAAGTACGCTGGTGAAGCAAGCCAGCGGCCGCACGGTGATGGAATGGATCAACGAGGTGGCGGTGAAGGAAATCAAGGTGTGGTTGGCCTATAGCAACGAAACCTCGGCACAGATTGCCTACCGTCTTAATTTCCCCAGTCCATCGGCCCTGAGCAAATTTTTCAAGCGCGAGACGGGTATGACTCCCAGTGAGTATCGCAACAATCTCTGAGAATGGCTTTTTGAAGTTTGCGGGTACAAGATTTGGCCATATTGCGGAAAAATCGTATCTTTACCCCATATTTCGACTAGGTGCGAGTATGATGCTGTATTCAGCGTCATGATATCGCTTTATGTTAACCCCGAGAACCTAAAAACGATGAGAGAGACGAGATTGCTGATACTGTCGCTATGCCTGTTGGCTGGCATGAGCCTTCATGCCCAGAAGAAACCCAAGAAGGAACTTTACGTACCGATGGACTACTCCACCTGCGGTTACCATGCCTCGGAAGAAGCCATTCCCGATGTCGGTGTGGCCGTGTATGTGGCGTGGCAAGACGGCGACTGCTCGTCGCTCATCCAGGCTGCCATCGACCAAGTGGGCCGACAGAAGCCCAACGCCAAAGGCCATCGTGGAGCCGTGCTTCTGGGCGAGGGCACGTTCCGTCTCGATCACCCCCTGCGCATTACCCAATCGGGCATCGTGGTGCGTGGCATGGGACGTGAGGCGACTATTCTGAGGAAGACCGGTTGCGACCGAGGGGCCATCATCTACATAGAAGGTGCCATAAATCCCACACCAGCCGACACCCTCTTCCTTGCTGACGCATGCGTAATGGCCGGCAGCACCACCCTACCCTTATCGGCCTATGAAGGTCAAGCCCTGGCCGTGGGCGACCGTATCGACATCGTGCGCCCCTGTACAAAAGAATGGATTTCGCACCTGAAGATGGAGGACTTCGGGGGAGGGCTCGACTATACCGGATGGAAGCCCACCGACATCGACATCACCTGGGACCGGACGGTGACCGCCATCCAAGGCAGCACCCTCACCCTCGACGCCCCCATCACCACTACCCTCGACCCCATCTTCGGCACCAGCTACATCCTGAGAAACCGCCATGAGGGCGAGGTGAGGGAGTGTGGTATCGAGAATCTCACGTTGGAGTCGGCCATCGTTAGCGACAACCTGAAAGACGAGGACCACTGCTGGGACGGCATCTTTGCCGAGCACGCACGCGACTGCTGGGTGCGCCGTGTCAGTTTTCACCACCTTGCCGGTTCGGCAGTGAACCTGCAGAAGCACACCAGTCGCATCACGGTAGAGGACTGCGTGGCCAGCGACCCCATCTCGGAGATAGGAGGATGGCGTCGTTGCGTGTTCCTCACCCGTGGGCAGCAGACCTTGGTGCAGCGCTGCGTGTCGCGCCAGGGCATCCATGACTACGCTGCAGGATTCTGCGCCGCCGGTCCCAACGCCTTCGTGCAATGCGAGGGCGAGCAGTCGCTGGGTTTCAGCGGCAGCATCGGCTCATGGGCCTCCGGTCTGCTGTTCGACATCGTGAACATCGACGGCAGCGACCTGCTCTTCGCCAACCTCGAACAATTCCAGTTTGGCACAGGTTGGAACACCGCCAACTCGATGCTGTGGCAGTGCACCGCCTCCACCCTCTGCTGCTACTCGCCCGACGAAGACAACCGCAACAGCGCCCATGGCTGCTGGGGCACCCTCACCGGCAATGGCGAATGGACCAGCAGCAACGACCATGTGACCCCCCGCTCCCTTTTCTACGACCAACTGGAACGACGGCTTACCTCTCTGTCGTCCGACACCGCGGGCGTGAGGCGGTTGGTTTCCCGTCTGGGCCACATTCTTCCCCGTTCGACCAATGCCAGCACCTCGCCCACCGTGGAACAGGCGATGGCCATGGCCAAGGAGTCGCTCACCACTCCCCGTCTCACCATGGAGATGTGGATGGACAGCATTCCCTTCACCGCACCGACACAAGAGAAGAAACCCTTCCGCCTACAGGGAAAAAAGGCCAATAAGCCAGCAATGCCCAACATTGTGGTGAAGGATGGCCACCTGTCTCTAGACGGACGCCTCATCACAGGCGACCAATACGACATACCCTGGTGGAGCGGCAGGGTGAAAGACAACTTCGCAAGCCATGGTGCCCGTCCCGCCATCACCCGGTTCGTACCCGGACGGGAGGGCACAGGATGGACCGACCGTATAGACAGCGTGGTCGGCTACCTGAGCACCCACCACTATGCCATGCTCCACCACCACTATGGATTATGGTATGACCTGCGCCGCACCGACCATGAGCGTGTGCGCCGTGCCGATGGCGACGTGTGGCCTCCATTCTACGAGCAGCCTTTCGCCAGGAGCGGACAAGGCACCTCCTGGGACGGACTGTCGCTCTACGACCTCACCCAGCCCAATCGGTGGTATTGGTCGCGCCTCAATCAGTTTGCCACCCAGGCCGCACCCCATGGCATCCTGCTCTTCAACGAGCACTATTTCCAGCACAACATCCTCGAGGCCGGTGCCCATTGGGTAGACTGTCCGTGGCGCCCCGTGAACAATATCAACGGCACCACCTTCCCCGAGCCCGTTCCCTTTGCCGGTGACAAACGCGTGTTCATGGCCGAGCAGTTCTACGACGAGGCCGACGCCACGCTGCGCCCCCTCCACCGCCAGTATATCAGGATGTGCCTTGAAGCCTTGAAAGGCCAGCCCAATGCCGTGCACCTGCTGAGTGCCGAATACACCGGTCCGCTGCATTTTACCCGTTTCTGGCTCGAGACCATCGCCGAGTGGGAGAAAGAGACCGGGCATCATCCGCTCGTTGCACTGAGCTGTACGAAAGATGCCCAGGACAGCATTATGGCCGACCCCCTGCTCAGCCGTGCGGTCGACATCATCGACATCCGCTATTGGCATTACAACACTGATGGGCTATGGGCCCCCGAGGCCGGCAAGAACATGGCTCCGCGACAGTGGATGCGTAAGGTGAAGGTAGGCAAGACCGGATTCATGGAGGTGTATAGAGCCGTTCGCGAGTGCCATGACCGTTATCCAGGAAAAGCCATCACCTATTACTCACAGCAATATCCCGCCTTTGGATGGGCCGTGCTGATGGGAGGAGGTTCACTACCCAACATCCCAATGGCCACCACGCAAGGCGACGACCTGCAGCAGACCCTGCTCAGCGACCTGAGCGGCATGCAGCCCTTCGACAGCGAGGGATGCCTGACGATAGGCAATGGAGAGCATGGCTATGTGATCTACACACTTGAGCAAGATGGCAAAGTAAGCGTGGCCGATGGCCGATACGACATCTACGCCATCGATGCCAAGACTGGAGCCATCAGCCTGCAACAGAAAGGACAGTCCATCTACGGCACCTATATCCTTTCTAAGGCCAGTCCGGACAAAATCCTTTGGCTGAGGCGGAATCATTGACTGAAGTTTCGCATTCGCTCAACTACTAGGAGTTCAGGAGTTGCAGGAGTGCAGACAATAGCCCGAATTCACCTCGACGGACTCAATGGCTGTTTGCTGTGATAATATCTGAACTCCTGAACTTTTGTAACTTCTGAACTCCTCTCAACTAGAGAAAGGAATCATTAACCTTCTGAGTAAAAACCAATTCCCATGTATACAAAAATGTCATGTATACATGGGAATTTGATTTTGTACTCATTGAAACAATAGTTTTTTCAAAAAAAAATTGCGAAAACATTGATTATTTAAAAAATTGTGTTATTTTTGCAACCGACTACAAGAGATATCTGATACCACAAGAAGACACAAATCGTGATTGTTGCCGCGAGTGACGACACGAACCTAAAGACCTAAGAACAACAAACTACAAACAAATCAAAATGATAGACTTTACCAGTCTCTACGATGCAAATATTGACAATCTTTTTGCATTTGGTTCGCGTTTTACCACCGACCGCGAGATGCTGAAAGACTGCATACACGACGTGTTTGTGAAACTGTTCACCAAGCGCGAGACTTTGGCCAACGTGTGCAATATTGAGAGTTATCTCTACATTTCGCTGCGCAACCGCATCAACGACGAATACCGCCGCAACGTGCACCTATGCGACAACGAGATCAACGACTCTGCCATGCGCATTGTGGCCGAGGCTCAGGAATACCAAGCCGAGCGCATGGAACGCCATATGGCCCTCACCGCCACTTTTGAGCAGTATTTCGAGAAGTTGTCACCCCGCCAGCGTCAAATCATCACCCTTTATTTCATCGAGCAGCGCAAATACAACGACATCTGCCAGATTATGGGCATCAACTACCAGAGCGTGCGCAATCTGATGCACCGCAGCATCAGCCGCCTGCGCGAATATGCCGCCAAGTCGCCTATAGCCGTTTAGCATCAACTTTGCCCATTTGGCATGGTTACATTGTGTCCTTTTTCTTGTCTTAATAAAAAAGGACACAATGGCTTCGAAGACCCCCAACAACCAGACCCCACACCTACCCATTCCAACCTACGAATGTAGGGTGGCCATGCTGTCGTGTGAGGAAAAGGCCGAGTTGAAGGAGCGTATCGAGCATACTATTGAACAAGAGGAGAAGGACTAACTGGCTGTCACAGCCAAGAATGTGACTTTTGGTTTATGAGCAAGACACGTTTTTTGATTATTTTATTCTGCATGATGGTGATGGCGCCATCGACCCCTCTGAAAGCCCAGGACCGCTATCAGGTGGGTGTTTGTGACTGGATGGTTCTCAAACGTCAGAAACTAGGTGCATTCGAACTGGCCAAGCAGTTGGGCTGCGATGGCATCGAGTTGGACATGGGCTCACTGGGTCAGCGCGAAGCCTTCGACAACAAGTTGCGCGACGACCTTGAGGCCGCCCATTTCAAGCGTGTGGCCGACAGCCTCGGCGTGAAGGTTGGTGCCATGGCCATGAGCGGATTCTACGCCCAGGACCTGAGCAAGAAAGACACCTACCTCTCGCTTGTGGGCGACTGTTTCGACACGATGGACAAGATGGGCGGCGTGCGCGTGGCCTTCCTCCCCCTTGGTGGCTGCGGCAACGACTGGACCACCGACAAGCAGAAACGTGCCATCATCGTGCAACGGCTGCACGAGATAGGCGAGGCGGCCAAACAGCGTGGCAAAGTGGTGGGCATCGACACCCCCCTCGACGCCGCCGGCAACCTGCGACTGCTCAAGGAAATCAAGAGCCAGGGCATAGCCATCTTCTACAAGTTTCAGACCATTGTTGAGCATGGCTGGGACATCGGCAAGGACCTGCAGAAACTGGGTGCCCGCAACATATGCGCCATCCATGCCACCAACACCGACAGTCTGTGGCTCCGCAACGACCCCGCCATCAACATGCCTGCCATCCGCCAGGTGCTCGACAAGATGGGCTGGAGCGGCTGGCTCTTTGTAGAGCGCAGCCGCGACGTGAAGATGGTGCGCAACGTGAAGATGAACTATGGCAGCAACGTGCGCTACCTGAAAGAGACCTTCAACAGTTACCCCACGCCCAAGGTACCCCTCGACAGTGCAGGGCGCGACGCCAGTTACGTGAACACCATCATTGCCCGCTCGCAGAAAGCCACCGATGCCCTTGGCATCACCTGGACTCCTGACGGCGAGAACGTGCGTAACATCGTGGCCAACCGCTATTTCACGCTCAACGACATCTATGCCGAGCGCGACTCGCTGAAAAAGACCGACAAGCAGTTGGCCGCCGCCACTGCCGACTCCAAGCTCTACCGTTCCCACTTCGGTTTCGACGCCGACCTCTCGGCCTACCTGAAGCCCAATGAGGTGGTGAAGGTAAAAGACGTGATGACCTTCGACGTGGTGCGCGTCACCTATACGGCCTACTGCGACATGATACCCACCCTGACCAATGAGGAGAAGGCCCAGATCATGCTCTGGCTCATCGAGGCCCGGGAGTTGGCCGTCGATGCTGAGAGTTCGAACAAGAAGCACGAGACGTTCAAGAAATACAAGGGACGCATCAACAACTACCTCTCCAAGCGCGGCTACGACATCCAGCAAGAGCGTGAGCAGTGGGAGCTGCGGCGTGCCCAAGAATAACCACACAATCCTTACCACCATGAGAAAAACCACAAGACATATCCTTACCGCCCTGCTCCTATGCTCGGCTCTTCCCATTGCCGCCCAGCAGCGTGGCCTCACCGACACCCACAACAGCCATCATGCCCTGCTCAATGCCGTGCCCCTGGATGCCGTGAGATGGGACAGAGGATTCTGGGGCGAGCGTTTCGACGTGTTCAGCCACACCTCGCTGCAGAGCATGTGGGCCACCTGGCAGAGCGACGAGGGCAAGGGCTTCAACAATTTCCTCATCGCCTCGGGCGAGAAGAAAGGCAAGCACCATGGTCCTCCTTTCCATGACGGCGACATGTACAAATGGCTCGAGGCCGTGGCCTCGGTCTATGCCGTGACCCACGACGCCGAACTCGAACAGATCATGGACCGCTTCATCGGCTGCGTGGTGAAATCACAGCGTAGCGACGGCTATATCCACACCCCCGTCATCATCGCCGAGTTGAACCGCCGTCTGGAATCGGGAGGAGATGACAAGGGCGACAACACCGTGGTGGGCACCGCCGTGGGCACGAAGGACGACGGGGCTTTCGGCAACCGTCTGAATTTCGAGACCTACAACCTGGGGCACCTCATCACTGCCGGCATCGTGCACAAGCGCGCCACAGGCAAGACCACCCTCTTCGATGCCGCCGTGAAGGCCGCCGACTTCCTCTATAACTTCTGCAAGCGCGCCCCTGAGGAGTTGGCCGGCAACGCCATCTGTCCGTCGCATTATATGGCCGTGGCCGAACTCTACCGTGAGACCGGCGATGCGAAATACCTGGAACTCATCAAGCAATTCATCGACATCCGCGGGATGGTGGAGAACGGTACCGACGACAACCAGGACCGCATCCCCTTCCGTGAGCAATATGTGGCCATGGGCCATGCCGTGAGGGCCAACTACCTCTATGCCGGTGTGGCCGACCTCTATTTGGAGGACGGTGAGGCACAGTTGATGAGCAACCTCACCTCGATATGGGACGACATCGTGACCCGCAAGATGTATATCACCGGAGCCTGCGGTGCCCTCTATGACGGCACCTCGCCCGACGGCACCGACTACAAGCCCGACAACATCCAGAAGGTGCACCAGAGTTACGGACGTGCCTTCCAACTGCCCCACTCCACCGCCCACAACGAGACCTGCGCCAATATCGGCAACATGCTCTTCAACTGGCGCATGCTGCTGGCCACTGCCAACGCCAAGTATGCCGACATCGTGGAGAACTGCCTCTACAACAGCGTGTTGTGCGGCATCTCGCTCGATGGCGAGCGCTATTTCTACACCAACCCCATGCGCATGAGCGACGAGTTCCCCTACAAGTTGCGCTGGCCCAAGGAGCGTGCCAAATACATCAGTTGCTTCTGCTGTCCGCCCAACACCCTGCGCACCCTCTGCGAGGCACAGAACTATGCCTATGCCGTAGGCGAGGGCACCCTCTACGTGAACCTTCTGGGAGGCAGCACGCTACGCACGAAGATGGATGGTGTGGGCGACCTCACCATCAGTCAGGTTTCCGACTATCCCTGGACAGGCAAGACAGTGCTGCGCATCGACCGTCTGAAAGGCAAGAAAGCATTCGCCATCAAGATACGCCGTCCGCTGGGCTGCGGCAGCAACCTGCGCCTCACCACCACCCGCAACGGTGTGGAGACTTCTGAGGCCGTGACCGATGACAAAGGCTACCTTGTGGTGAGCAAGACCTGGAAACAAGGCGACTGCATCACCCTTGAGTTCGACATGCCCGTGCGCATCGTCGAGGCCAACCCGCTGGTGGAAGAGTCGCGGGGCCAGGTGGCCGTCGTGCGAGGCCCCATCGTCTACTGCGCTGAGAGCCAAGACCTCGGAGGCACCGACATCGACGACATCGTCATCCCCGTAGACGCTCAGTTCCACCCGGTGGAAACCACTATCGCCGGCAGCCGCATCATGGCCCTCGAGGGCGAGGTGCTGGTGCGCGACGAACCACGTTGGACGGGACATCTCTACCGCGATGCCTCGACAAAGAAACAGAAGAAAACCATCCGTCTGATACCCTACTACGCCTGGGGTAACCGCGGAAAAAGCGAAATGACTGTATGGATGCCCGCAGGATACTGACCAGTTTGTTCGCCACGCTCTGCCTTGTCCTGCAAGCCGGAGCATCGGGCGACTTCATCATCAAAGTGGAGCCCGGCCCTTTCACCATTGAGCGAGCCCTTCAGGAAGCCCGCCTGGTGAAAATGCGTCACATGGCCGACAACCCCATTCTGGAACTGCAGCCCGGCACCTACCGCCTCACCCAGCCCATCATCATCCGTCCGGAAGACAAATGGCTCACCATGGAGGCGATGGGCAATGTGGTTATCACCGGTGGCGTGCAAATCAAAGGCTGGCGGAAGCAAGGCAAGTTATGGGTGGCCGATGTGCCCGAGTGGAACGGCAGGCCCCTGGAGTTCCGCCAGATATGGGTGAATGGCAGGAAGGCCGTTCGCGCCCGCGACGTGGCCGACTTCGAGCAGATGTGGCGTATCCGCGGGATGGACAAGGAGAAGGAAGAACTCTATGTGCCTGCCGCCGCCGTAAGGAAAGTGCTCCATGCCCGTCAGGTGGAGATGGTGCTCCATGAGATGTGGTGCGTGGCCAACCTACGCATCAAGGACATCAAGGTGCAGGGCGACTGTGCCGCCATCACGTTCCACAACCCCGAGAGCCACATCCACTTCATGCACCCCTGGCCCTCGCCCATGGTGACCACCAACGGCCACAACTCCGCCTTCTATCTCACCAATGCCAGGGAACTGCTCGACACTCCCGGCGAATGGTATCTTGACACGAAGGAACAGCGACTCTATTACATGCCGTTGCCGGGCGAGGACATGCGCACCGCCGAGGTGGAGGTGCCCGCCCTTGAAACCCTCCTCAAGGTGGAGGGCACGCCCGACGAGCCTGTCAGTTATGTCACGTTCAAGGGCATCACTTTCCGTCATGCCACCTGGCTGCGTCCGAGCATCATGGGTCACGCCCCCCTGCAGGCAGGCATGTATATGATTGAGGCCTACAAAATCAAGCCACAACTCTCACGTCGCAACGGTGACCATAAACTCGACAACCAAGGATGGGTGGGCCGTCCCGCCGCTGCGGTAGAGGTGAATGCCGCTGAGTGGGTGCAGTTTAAGAACTGCACTTTCGAGCATTGCGCCTCGACCGCCCTCGACTACCACACCTTCATCAAGGAAGGACGCATCGACGACTGCACCTTCCGCGACATCGGCGGCAGCGCCATCCTTGCCGGTACGTTCGGTCCGGAGGGCCATGAGGCCCACCTGCCCTACACGCCCTCCGACATGCGGAGCATCTGCACGGGACTTCAGATACTCAACAACCGCATCGACGATGCCGCCAACGAAGACTGGGGATGCCTGGGCATCGGGGCCGGATTCGTGCGCGACATCCGCATCGAGCACAACGAGATCTCCAATGTGTCGTATACCGGCATCAGCATGGGATGGGGATGGAACCAGCAGACCTGCGCCATGGCCAACAACGTGGTGCGTGCCAACTACATCCACCACTATGCCCGCCACATGTACGACACCGCCGGCATCTACACCCTTGGCTCACAGCCCCACACCTTCATTGAGGAGAACGTGGTAAGCGACATCTACACGCCCGGCTACGTGCACGACCCCGAGCACTGGTTCTACCTCTACACCGACGAGGGCTCCTCGTATATCACCCTGCGCAACAACTGGACTCCCACGGAGAAATACCTGAAGAACGCCAATGGACCGGGCAACACCTGGGAGAACAATGGTCCGCAAGTGGCCGACAGCATCAGGCAAGCCGCCGGCATACGCAAGCCAGCAAAACCGTAAGTCACGGAAACCAACCCACACAAAACCACAAGGAAAAATGGAGAAAAAAAAAGGAAGTCTGAAGAGCACCATTGCCGTCTCGCTCACCAACTATCTCGATGCCGGCGCCATCGTGGCCGGTGCCAGCGGCCTCACGCTCTGGAAGGAGTATCTCGGACTCACCGAGGGACACTTGGGATGGCTCAACGCCATCAGCGCCAACTGTCTGGGAGCCGCCATCGGCGCCATCATCGGCGGATTTCTCGCCGACAAGTTCGGTCGCAAGGCCATCTACACCTACAATATGCTCGTCTACATGCTGGGGGTGGCCCTCATCATGTTCTCGTTCAACTTCCCCATGCTGCTGATGGGTTTCCTCATCACCGGCATCTCCGTAGGCGTGGGAGTTCCCGCCTCGTGGACCTATATCTCGGAGAGTTCGGAAGTGGGCAACCGCGGCCGTAACATCGGCATCTCTCAGATGGCATGGGGCATCGGCCCCACCATCATCCTCATCCTGGGCACCCTCCTGGCCCCACCCACTGGCGGAGCAGGCAGCGAGGGCATGCTCTTCGGTGTGGTGCAGGGAGTGGCCTCGCTCTTCGGCGTGGAGGGCAGCGGAGCGTCGCTCAACGTGTTCAGCAGCCGCATCGTTTTTGCCTCGCTCTTCATCGTGGCCTTCATCGCCTGGCAACTACAGCGCCGTCTCGACGAGTCGAAAGCCTGGGAAGACCTCAAGTCGGGCGACCAGGGCAAGAGCCAGGGCACCTTTTCCTCGTTTGGCTCGCTCTTCACCAACCGCATCAACGTGCGTACGATGCTCTTCCTCGCCGGCATGTATCTCACCTGGAACCTGGTGAGTTCGGTGATGGGCTTCTTCCAACAGCATATTTATGAGACCGCCGGCGGCCTCTCTAACGAGTATGCCAACATGCTCAGCGTGGGCCAGTGGCTCATCATCATCGCCACCACCTTTGTCTTCTCGATGATTGTGGACAAGGTGAACCAACGCTGGCTCTACTTCATCGGCGTGAGTTTTGCCGTGCTGGCCTGGTTGCTCATCATCACCGTGGGCATCAACAGCATTGCCGGCCTGCTCATCTTCACCCTGTTGTGGGGTCTGCAGGGCGGCATCTCCGTCCAGTCGTTCTATGCCCTCTGGGCCTCGGAGTTGTTCCCCGCCCGCTACCGTGCCGCTGCCCAGGGCGTGATGTTCTTCGTGGTGCGCGGTCTGTCGGCCGCCTGGGGACTGGGCTTCGTCTACATCTATGGCGAGCAGGGCGAGGGATTCTCCGTTGCCGCCTACGTGATGCTTGCCCTGTTGCTCATCTCGCTCATCATCGGCACCGTGGGAGCCCCCAACACCCGCGGCAAGTCGCTTGACGAGATCAGCAAAGAACGTGGATTCTCAAAAATGTAAACCAACAACATGAAGAACTATATGGACAAACGACAACCCCTTTGCGGAATCATTCCACCGCTGGTCACCCCTCTTTCCGACAACGAGACCCTCGACACCGACAGTCTGGAGCGGCTCATCGAGCACCTCATCGCTGGTGGCGTGCATGGTCTTTTCATCCTCGGCACCACTGGCGAGGAACAAAGTCTGAGTTACAAACTGCGCAAGGAGATGATACAGCAGGCGGCACGCATCAACAACGGCAGGCTGCCACTGCTCGTCTGCGTGACCGACACCTCGATTGTGGAGAGCATCCGTCTGGCCCATGTGGCCGCCGACAGCGGCGCCGATGCCGTGGTCTCCGCCCCACCCTACTATTTCGCCCCGGGCCAGCCCGAACTGGCACAGTTCTATGAGGAGTTGGTGCCCCAACTGCCCCTGCCCGTCTATCTCTACAACATGCCCTCGCACGTGAAGGTGAGCTTTGCCCCCGACACCGTGCGCCGGATAGCCCAGAATCCCCGTGTGCTGGGATTCAAAGACTCCTCGGCCAACACCGTCTACTTCCAGTCGGTGCTCTACAAGATGCGTGAGCGGCCAGACTTCTCGATGCTCGTAGGTCCCGAGGAGATCACCGGCGAATGCGTGTTGCTGGGAGCCCATGGCGGCATCAACGGCGGTGCCAACATGTTTCCCGAGTTGTATGTGGCCATGTACAACGCCGCGAAGGCAGGCGACCTGCAGCGCGTGCTCCATCTGCAACAATATATCATGCAGATTTCCACCACCATCTATACGGTGGGGCAGCACGGCTCGAGTTACCTGAAAGGCCTGAAATGCGCGCTCTCGCTGCTGGGCATCATCAACGACGACTTCGTGGCCTCGCCCTTCTACAAGTTCAACGCCCCTGAACGCGAGAAGATACGCCAGGCGCTGGCCACCCTCCCCCTAAGCAACGGAAAGTTGGAGTTATGAACACCATCGACCTGATTATCTTCCTCGTCTTCACGCTCGGCGTGGTGGTCTTCGGTTGCAGTTTTTACAAGAAAGGCAACACGTCGGCTGAATTCACCGAAGCCGGCCGCTCCCTGCCAGGATGGGTGGTGGGCATGAGTATCTTTGCCACCTACGTGTCGAGCATCAGCTACATCGGCTATCCCGGCAAGGCCTTTGCCGCCAACTGGAATGCCTTTGTCTTCTCGCTCTCCATTCCGATAGCGAGTTATTTCGCCGCCCGCTATTTCGTGCCGTTCTACCGTCATGGCGGCAGCGTGTCGGCCTACACCTTCCTCGAGGAGAAATTCGGACGATGGGCCCGCCTGTATACCTCGGCCTGTTACCTGCTCACGCAGATAGCCCGTATGGGCAGCATCCTCTACCTGCTGGCCGTTCCCATGCACATCCTGATGGGGTGGAACATGCACATGGTGATTATCGCCACCTCGATAGGCATCATCATCTACTCGATGCTGGGAGGCCTGAAAGCCGTGATCTGGGCCGACGCTATCCAGGGCATCATCCTCATCGGCGGTGCGCTGCTCTGTCTGGGCATCCTCTGTTTCTCGATGCCCGAAGGTCCTGCCCAGGTGTTCGACCTGGCCATCCACTCGCCCCAGGGCAACAAATTCTCATTGGGCGAGTTCACCGGCGACCTCACCACTTCCACCTTCTGGGTATGTCTCATCTACGGCATCTTCATCAACCTGCAGAACTACGGTATCGACCAGAACTACGTGCAGCGCTACCATGCCGCTAAGACCGACCGCGACGCCCGTTTCTCCGCCCTTTTCGGGGGCTACCTCTTCATCCCCGTCTCGGCCCTGTTCTTCCTCATCGGGTCGGCCCTCTACAGTTACTACACCGCCCATCCCCACCTGTTGCCCGCCGATATTGCCGGCAAGCCCGACTACGTGTTTCCGTTCTTCATTGTCAATGGTCTGCCCGTAGGACTCCGCGGACTGCTCATCGCCTCCATCTTCGCTGCGGGCATGAGCACCGTATCGACCAGCGTCACCTCGGCCGCCACCATTATCCTCACCGACTACTACAAGCCGCTGGTGAAAAACGCTTCCGAGCGCCGGCAGGTCTACGTCTTGCGCCTGTCGAGCGTGCTGGTGGGCATCATCGGCATCTTCGTGGCCATCGCCATGCTCAGCGTGGAGAGTATCATCGACGCCTGGTGGAAACTGTCGTCCATCTTCTCGGGCGGCATGCTCGGGCTGTTCCTGCTCGGCATCATGCCCCGGCGCATCCACCGATGGGCCGCCCTGGCAGGGTGCGTGGCCGGCATTGCCGTCATCGCATGGATATCGCTTGCCGGCCTTTACGACCTGCCCGGCATCCACCTGCACGAATACCTGGCCATCGTGCTGGGCACCACCACCATCTTCGTCGTGGGCTTCCTGCTCACGCTGCTGGTGAAACGCCACTAAAACCATCAAAAAACGACAGTGCCTCATGGACAAGCAACAAGCCACATGGATATGGTATCCCGGCGACTTCGAGATATGGCTGGGAAACCGCTTCAACAACCGCCGCACCGAGCGTGGTGCGATGTTTCCCCCATTCTGGAAGCAAGATGCCCACTGGCCCACGGTGGAGTTCTCGAAGACCGTTCGCCTGTCGCACACCGAGAAGGTGAGCATCCTTGCCGAAGGACAGTTCAGCCTGAAGATTGACGGCTACCTGCAATTTGGCATGCCCGACACCTTCCTCATCCCCCGTGGAGAGCACCATGTGAACATCAAGGTATACAACCCAGCCACCCCACCCGCACTCTACATTGACGGCGAGACCATCAAGTCGGATGGCAGTTGGCTCGCCACCTATGAGGACAAGATCTGGATCGACGAGAATGGCAAGGCCCATGGCTCTGGCCAATACGTGCCTTCGGGCTATTGGAATTTCGATGACCCAGAGCAAGGTCCCTCCACCTTTGCCCTGCCGCGCAGGGAGGAAGAGCCTGTGAGCCTCACGCCTATGGGCCGAGGGTTGCTTGCCGACTTCGGCAAGGAGACCATGGGCTACCTCACCATCAAAGGCATCGAGGGAGAAGGCCAACTCAACATCTTCTATGGCGAGAGCCGTGAGGAGGCCTTGGACAAAGGATTCTGCGAAACCCTCGACCAACTCAGCATCCTGCCCGACGCCATCATCGACAATGCCACCAACACCGCCACCGACCGGACACCGCACTACACGCTGCCCATGAGCAAGGCATTCAGGTACGTCTACCTCGAGGCGACGGGCAAGGTGACGCTCAGCGCCCTCTCCATTGAATACGAATATGCGCCCTTTGACGAGGCCCACAGCGGCCATTTCCGTTGCAGCGACGAAGCATTGAACCACATCTGGGATGTGGCCGCCTACACGATGGACCTCACCACCCGTGAGTTCTTCGTCGACGGCATCAAGCGCGACCGATGGACCTGGAGCGGCGACGCCATACAGAGTTATCTGATGAACTACTACCTGCGCTTCGACACCGGCTGCGTGCGCCGCACCATCCGGCAGTTGCGTGGGAAAGACCCCGTGACCGCCCATGTGAACACCATCATGGACTACACGTTCTACTGGTTCAAGTCCATCCTCGACTTCTACCTCTACACCGGCGACCTTGCCTTTGTCCGTGAGATGTGGCCTCGGATGGTGACACTGATGGATTACGTACTGAACCGCACCAATGCCGACGGCATGGCAGAGGGGCGGCCCGACGACTGGATTTTCGTCGACTGGGTGGACTTCCCCATGCACAAGCGGGGCACACTCTGTTTTGAGCAGTTGCTCTTCTGCAAAGCCCTTGAGACCATGCACACCTGCGCCACCCTTTTAGGTATCGACAGTCCATATGGCGAAAAGGCTTCCGCCCTGTTGTCAAAAGTGAAATCCACCTTCTGGAGCGAGGAGCACCAAGCCTTCCTCCACGCCATCGAGGAAGGAGAACTCAACAAGATGGTGACGAAATTCCCCAACATGTTTGCCATCCTCTATGGCTATGCCGATGACCGGGAGCGAGAAGCCATACTGAGGCATGTGCTGCTCAACAAACAGATAGAAGCCATCACCACTCCCTACATGCGTTTTTATGAGTTGGAAGCCCTTTGCATGATGGGCAGGCAGGCAGAAGTCCTGCCCGAGATAAAAGCCTACTGGGGCGGTATGCTGAATGAGGGCGCCACTACGTTTTGGGAAAAATACGCCCTCTCTGAGCACGGCACACAGCATCTTGCCATGTATGGCCGTCCCTACGGCAAGAGTCTCTGCCATGCCTGGGGAGCCAGTCCCATCTACATCCTCGGCAGATATTTCCTCGGTGTGTCACCCACCCAGGCAGGCTATGAGGAATATGAGGTGCGTCCGAATCTCGGTGGACTGGAATGGATGGAAGGCACTGTCCCCACCCCCTTTGGCAAGATTGAAGTCTCCGTCCGCCCTGGTTCCGTGACTGTTCGCAGCGACGGTGGCAGCGGCACGCTCATCCTCGGCGACCGCCGCATACACATCCCTGCTGGCGAAATGATACATGTCCAGAACCCATGAGCATCCTGCCAGTCAAACAAAATCAAGGGGGCAGATGGTGATTGATTTCCCGTCAATCAAGATCTGCCCCCTTGATGGTTGATAAAAGTGCTCAGAAGCTGAACTTGCGTCCGTTCCACTTCAGTGTCTTCGTCCTCTTCTTCTTGTTATCTTTCCACTCTGTGTAAATGATGTCTTTTCCACTGCGCGGCAGATCGTAGCAGACATAGGCGCCGTCTTCCGTGCCAAACATCACCTCAAAGCCCGGGGCCTCACAAGAGGTCATTTTCTTCGTGGCATTGTTGTAGCGGTAGAAAGTGAGACCGTCGAATTGGCCGGGGGAATAGATGCCATCCGTGTAGCATTTCACATTGTAGGCAAATAGTTTGTGCTTCTGGTCGGCCTCGTTCCAATAGCACATCTCCACCATCAAACAATCATTCTCATATCGAGACTCATAGACCGCGTAACCGTTCTTCTGGTCGACGGTAATTTTATCGCCCTCTTCGAGCGGAATACCCTTGCGATAATTTGTCCAAGCCTGCTTGGCTGCATTTGTCGATTCATCGAGAACGTCATCTTCTTCGTTCCATACATAATTGGAAAGTAAAGCCCAAGCAAAGTCGCTGATGGTGGGTCTTGCTCCTTGATAGTTGACTCGGATGGTTTCCTGTGCCGACAGCATCATTGTGGAGCACAGCAAGGCAATAGCCAGTGATAATCTTTTCATATTGTAATGGTTTAGAATTCTTGCGCTGCAAATATACTATTTTTTTGATATCCGCAAACACATTTGATACTCTTTTTTAAAATCATCTTTTTGTGCTTTATTCTTTGAAAATCCCATTTTTAAATGTATCTTTGTACATTCTTTGTGCGATGTACAGAAAACCACACATTGTCCAAGCCACAAGCCTAAAAACGAACTACTAAAAATGAGAGACAGATCAATCAACCGTTCCAAGTGGACATTCCTTATCACGCTTTTGATGCTATTGGTCACTTCGCCCATGGCAGGAAAGGTAAAAGTGAAAGACCATACGCCTCAGACCACCTATGCAGCCTCTCTTCTGGGCGCATTTAACCCACATTTTTCGCTTACTATCTCCGTGAGCGGGAAAGGCGAGGCCGAAGGCTTCACCATCAGCCGGAAAGGAAAGAAGATATCCATTATCGGCAACGACGGCAGCGGGGCCATCTATGGTGCCAACCGACTGCTCGAACTCTATCAGGCCGACCCCACCCTCAGCCGACTGACTACCCTCACCGAAGTGCCAGAGATGAAGTTGCGCGGTGCCTGTGTGGGACTCCAGAAAACCGTCTATCTGCCAGGCCACCGCGTGTACGAATACCCCTACACCCCCGAGAACTTCCCCTGGTTCTACGACAAGGACCTCTGGCTGAGATACCTCGACATGCTGGCCTCGAACAACATGAACACGGTGTATCTGTGGAACGGGCACCCCTTCGCCTCGTTGGTGAAACTCGACGACTATCCCTTCGCCCCTGAGGTAGACGATGCGACGATGCGCCAGAACCAGGAGATGTTCTCATTCCTTACTACCGAGGCCGAGCGCAGGGGCATCCGGGTGATACAGATGTTCTACAACATCATCGTATCGAAGCCCTTCGCCGACCATTACGGCATCAAGACCCAGGACCGCAACCGTCCCATCACTCCGCTGATAGCCGACTACACCCGCAAGAGCATCTCCGCCTTCGTGCAGCAATACCCCAATGTAGGATTCCTGGTATGCTTGGGCGAGGCCATGTCGGGCATCGACACCGACATCAAGTGGATGACCGAGACCGTTATCCCCGGCATCAAGGATGGTCTGGCCGCCTCGGGCCGCACCGACACGCCCCCCATCATCCTCCGCAACCACGACACCGACGGTCCGGCCGTATTGAAGGCATCGCTCCCGCTCTACCCCAATATCTACACGATGAACAAGTATACCGGTGAGAGCCTCACCACCTACGAGCCCGGAGGACCGTGGGGAGAGACCCACCGCCAGTTGGCTGCGGCAGCCCCCATCCACATCGACAACGTGCATATCCTTGCCAACCTGGAGCCGTGGCGCTGGTCGTCGCCCGCCTTCACCCAGAAAGCCGTGGAGGCCATGCATCGTGTACACCACAGCAAAGGGCTACACCTCTACCCCCAAGCCAGTTACTGGGACTGGCCCTACACCGCCGACAAACTCTCTGACGGACAACGCCTGTTGCAGATTGACCGCGACTGGATGTGGTACAAAGCCTGGGGGCGCTACGCATGGAACTGTCATCGCGGCGACGACAAGACGTTCTGGATCCGTCAGCTGAGCGACTACTACGGCATCGACACGATTGCGGCAGGCCATCTGTTGAAAGCCTATGACGAGGTGGGCGAGATAGCCCCCAAACTGCTGCGTCGTTTCGGCATCACCGAAGGCAACCGCCAGACGCTGCTCCTCGGCATGAAGATGACCCAGTTGGTGAACCCCTATAAATACACCATCTACCCGGGCTTCTACGAGAGTTGCGGACCGCAGGGCGAGAAGCTGATTGAGTATGTGGAGAAGGAATGGAAAGGCGAGAAGCATGTGGGCGAGTTACCCCTTGACATTGTCGGACAATGCGTCGACCACGGCATGAAGGCATCAGAGGCACTCATCAACGGTCTTGAAAATGTAAAGGCTACCAAACATCAGGATGAGTTGAAGAGGGTTTTCACCGACATAGCTTGCTATGCCACTTTTGCCCATGCTTTTCAGCAAAAAGTGCTCGCTGCCCAACAAGTGCTCAACTACAAATGGACCAAAGACACGAAGTATCTTGATGCGGCCGTTCCGTTGCTTGAAAAGAGTC
The DNA here is from genome assembly GCA_900317305.1 of uncultured Prevotellaceae bacterium. Taxonomy (GTDB): domain Bacteria; phylum Bacteroidota; class Bacteroidia; order Bacteroidales; family Bacteroidaceae; genus Prevotella. Next base: position 19,720 of record ONGG01000047.1, read on the forward strand.
GGGACGCCTGGAAGATGCTGTGCATACTGACCGAAGACACCTATCTCTACGCCAACTCCATGCAGACCGCCCAGCGCCGCGTTCCTGTAGGAGGCGACAATGGCAACTACAAAACCTGGACCGACATGCTGCCCATCTACGAGGAAGAGTTGGAGAACCTGAAAACCAACATTGCAAAGTTGCACAATCCCCAGTCTGCCTCGGCCACCCATATCCTTCCGGCACATGCCGCCAACGTGCAACTCACCTACGCCGGCAGTCCCAAACGACCTGAAGGGAAGTCCAAGGAAGTGGCATGCGTGCCGCTCGCCAAAAACGCCCTGCTCTTTGAGGGCCGCACAGAGCGCATCGACACCGTCGCCCCCGAACTGCAAGCGATGCAGGCGTTGGTGCTCAACCGCGACACCACCCGCATCGAGGGCACAACAGTGGAGTTCAATTGCCAGGAGCCCGTACAGATGCTCGTGGGATTCTTTGTAGATGACGACCCGAAATGGGCCCGTCCGCCGAAACTCGAGACCGATGCCACCGGCAATGAATACGGTCAGGCCGAGCCCGTGTTGAGCAATGCCATCAACATGACGGGCATGCCCACCGTCAACATCCACGCCTACCATTTCGGTGCCGGGCATCACGTCATCAACCTGCCCAAGGGCATCATCATGGTGGCCGGTTTCACCACCGACGAAATCAAGTCACGCGATGCCAGTCTGCAAGGTGCCGGCGACGAGGTAGACTGGCTCTTCATGAAATAACCCCGAATTCCACGACATACCCACTTCGACATGAAAAAGACCCTGCTTCTCTCCCTGCTCCTCGCCTGCTTCGCCAGCGTACAATCGCAAACGGTGTCCCAAGAGCGCATGCAGCAAATCTACGAAGCCTCGCGCACCCCCTACAAATATGGCATGGTGGTGGCACCACAGTCGAATTTTAGGAAATACGACTGTCCGACGGTATACCGCGAGAACGGGAAGTGGTATATGACCTTCGTGTGCTACGACGGCAAAGACGGCACCGACGGCCGTGGTTATGAGACCTGGATGGCCGAGAGCGACGACCTGCTCCACTGGACCATTCTGGAACGCGTGCTCGCACTGCCACCGACGAAACAAGGCCATGAGCCAGGCTCATGGGACCAGAACCAGCGAGGTGGATTTCCCTCGCTCATCGACTACGAATGGGGCGGCACCTACGAGATGCAAGCCTATAAAAAGCAGCACTGGATGACCTATATCGGCGGACCCGGTACGGGTTATGAGGCCGTGAACGCCCCGCTGAGCATCGGCATAGCCTCGACGGCAGGCGATATCGCCACCGCCCACCCATGGGACACCTACAACCATCCCCTGATGAGTTTCGACGACAAGGATGCCCAATGGTGGGAGCAACTTACCCAATACAAGAGCACCATCTACTGGATCAAGGACAAGCGCCAGCGCATCAAAGGAGAAGAGAAATACCCCTTCGTGATGTTCTACAACGCCGGTGGTAAGGACGCCACCCATCCCAAGGGCGAGCGCATCGGCATCGCCCTGTCGAGAGACCTCAAGCATTGGAAGCGCTACTCTGGCAACCCCGTCTTCGCCCACGACAGCGATGGCACCATCACCGGCGATGCCCAACTCGTGCGCATGGGTGACGTGTGGGTAATGTACTATTTCTCCGCCTACAACCCCACACGAGAATACAACGCCTACAACACTTTTGCCGCCAGTTACGACCTGGTGCATTGGACCGACTGGACCGGTGACGACCTGATCATCCCCTCGAAGCCCTACGACGAGATGTTCGCCCACAAGAGTTGCGTGGTGAAGCACGACGGCATCGTGTATCATTTCTACTGTGCCGTCAACGAAGCCGGCCAACGAGGCATCGCCTTGGCCACCAGCCAGCATCTGGGCCAGAGCGAAGTGCATTTCCCCGCACCCGAACCCACAGGGCACCGCGTTCTGCTGTCGCTGAATGACGACTGGCAAATCACGCACAACGGCAAGGAGCGGCGCGCCGATATCCCCATCAACCTCGACGACTACTACGGTGCCGTGCAGAAAGAGCATGGCAACCTGCATGGAGAGGCCCTTTTCCGCAAGACCTTCAAAGTCCCCGCCCTCACCGGCAAGCAATACTTCCTCCGCTTTGAAGGCGTGGGCACCTACGCCGACATCACACTCAACGGCCAGCATCTCGGGAGATACGACATTGGCCGCACCACAGAGACCATCGATGTCACGCCACACATCCACATCGGTGAGTCGAACACGCTGGAAGTCAAGGTCAGCCATCCTTCCGGCATTACCGACATGCCATGGGTTTGCGGTGGGTGCAGCAGCGAATGGGGGTTCAGCGAGGGCAGCCAACCCTTCGGCATCTTCCGACCCGTCACCCTTGAGGTCACCGACCCCGTACGCATAGAACCCTTCGGGGTGCATGTATGGAACAATGCCTCATGCGACTCGCTGTTCATCGAGACCGAAGTGAAGAACTATGGTCAGGAGACCGTGGAAATCGAATTCATCAACAAACTCTGCGAGAAGAGCGGCAAGCAAGTCGTGCGCCTCACCGAGATCCTCACTCTTGCACCTGGAGAAAGCCGCACGATACACCAACAGGCAGCCCTTGTCCAACCTAAGCTGTGGAGTCTGACCAAGCCCTATCTCTACAATGTCAATACCCTGATCAAGCGCAACGGCAAAGCCACGGAGAGCACCAACACGCCCTATGGCATCTGCTCCACCTCCTGGCCCAAGACCCGGAAAGACGGCGACCAGCGTTTCTGGCTCAACGGCACCCCCGTCTTCATCAATGGCACCTGTGAGTATGAGCACCTGTTCGGCCAAAGCCATGCCTTCAGCCACGAGCAGATCGAGGCCCGCATCAAGTTGGTGAAAGACCTCGGTTTCAACGCCTTCCGCGATGCCCATCAGCCCCACAACCTGCATTATCAAGAACTCCTCGACAAGGAAGGCATACTCTGGTGGCCCCAATTCTCCGCCCATATCTGGTATGACACGCCCGAGTTTCGAGAGAGTTTCAAGCGCCACCTGCGGCAATGGGTGAAAGAACGCCGCAACTCCCCATCCATCATCCTCTGGGGGCTGCAGAACGAGAGCACTCTGCCCCGCGACTTCGCCGAGGAATGCTGTCAGATTATCCGCGAGATGGACCCCCGCTGTGGCTCACAGCGCCTCATCACCACCTGCAACGGCGGTGAGGGCACCGACTGGAACGTAGTGCAGAACTGGAGCGGCACATACGGCGGAGATATCGACAAATACGGCGAGGAGCTGAAAACACCCGAACAGTTGCTCAATGGCGAATACGGTGCATGGCGTACCCTCGGCAACCACACTGGGGAGGGCTATACCGAGGAGAAATTCTGCCAACTCCTCGGGAAAAAAATACACTTGGCCGAGCAAGTGGCCGACAGCGTGTGCGGACAGTTCCACTGGTTGCTGTTGTCGCACGACAACCCCGGTCGGCGACAACCCGACGAGGCACTACGCCGCATCGACAAGGCAGGCCCCTTCAACTACAAAGGACTACTCACCATCTGGGAACAGCCCACCGATGCTTTCTACCTGTATCAGCAGCACTACAACCCCCAGCCCATCACCCCGATGACCAGCATCGTCGATGAGTACCTGCTTCAGCCCGCCGAAGGCTACGCCTATCTCTACCGCATCAACTGCGGTGGCGACCTCTACACCGACTCCTTCGGAAAGAATTGGATGCAGGACGACCAGCAGTGGTCGCACTCCTGGGGAGAGCGGTTTGAGGGCGTATCACCCTATCAGGCATCGCAGACCCGCAACGACTCCATCTCGTCGCCCCTTTTCCAGACCTCGCGTTTCGGCCGTCACGAGTTGAGTTACCACTTCCCCGCCCCCGCCGGCAAATACCGTGTGGAACTCTACTTCATCGAGCCCTGGTTCCGCCAGACCGATGCAGAGGGACTGCGCATCTTCGACGTGGCGGTGAACGACAGCACCGTGATCAACGACCTCGACATCTGGGCGCAGGCCCACTACGGGCGGCCCTACAAGCGCGTGGTGGAAGTGGAGAACCGCGGCGAGGAAATCAGCGTCAGCTTCCCAGAGGTGAAAGTGGGGCAAGCCATGATCTCGGCCATCGCCATCGCCTCGGCCGAGACGGATATGATGCCCGACTTCCCCCTGTCGGCCACGACCCAATGGGCCGACTTCGACCGCGACATCCTCGTGAAGACCCCCGACTCACTCCTTCCACCCACATCACGAACCGCTATGGAAATCGAGGGCAAGAAAGTGAAGAACCGCATGGAATGGGACTTCAGCGTGGGCGTGGCCAAGGTGTATGCCCTCAGGTGGAAGTACTACAACCCGGAGAAAGTCAGGCAGCTGCACGTCAGAATCACCGATGCGAAGGGCACGGTATACAAGGACGACGACATCACATTCGTCCAGACCCAGCAGAAAGCCACGAAACGCAAGACCACCAGCATCACTACTGGTACCCAGGTGAACGCCGGCCAATACCATGTGGAACTCAGCGGTGAGGGCATCACCGACATGCTCTTCGACCCGCTGACGGTGGAGTGAACCGAGTTCAGAAGTTCAGGAGTTCAGGAGTTCAGACATTACCACTGCGAACATTTATTGAGCAAAATGAAATGAATTCGGACAATTGTCTGAACTCCTGAACTACAAAAAGTTGAGCGCCTGACTTCGTCACTCAATTTTTACTAAAAACATAACAGCTTGATAATAAATTATTTGTAATTTTGCGCCACCCGTTTTTGGGTGGCGCAAAAGGTTTT
>ONGG01000034.1 GCA_900317305.1 uncultured Prevotellaceae bacterium
CTCGTTCATTAGTATATCGACCTCTGTAGCATCGCTTCTCGTCAACATCCTGAGAGACTAATCAGTAACGCTATCAAATAAAAGCCTTATCACCTTTGATGCAGAGCCTTTGGTCGTCATGACTGCGGCACGATCAATAGTGATAGGGCTTTTCCTTTTCCTCGACATCTCACTCTGTCGTTATCCGTTCTTCGGATTTTCTGCATTCATTCGAGAATGATTAACTTAAAATGATGACCATGCGAAAAACATTGATTATTGCTATCCTTACACTGACTGCCATTTCCTCTTTTGCACAGGCTTCCATGGAGGACTCCATCACATGGGGAACCGTCTCCAGCCAGCAGATTGATCAAATGATGGCCATGGCCGCCAACGGACATTCCACCTCGCAATATTACCTGGGACGTTGTTTCTTCAATGGACTCGGTGTGCAGAAAGACAGATCGAAGGCCGTGGAGCAATATGAACTTGCCGCAGAGAAAGACCAGTCGATGGCGCTCTACTATTTGGGATTCTGCTATAAATATGGCTTTGGAGTGACTAAAAATGAGGCCAAGGCCGAACAATATTTCGGACGCGCAGTGAAATGGTTTGAACAAGAGACCGAGACCGACTCCTATGCGGTCTATTACCTGGCCATGTGCCATGCATTCGGCTTTGGCGTAGATGCCGACCAAGAGAAGAGCCAGGCGCTCTATCAAAAGGCCATTGATATGGGCAACACCCAGGCAATGGTGGTCGTGGCACAAAACTACCAAATAGGGGCGAATGGGGCGGCCGATGACGTCAAGGCAGTGGAGCTCTTCACCAAGGCGGCTGAAATGGGAAACCTTCAGGCACAATACTTCCTTGGAATGTGCTACCTCGATGGCACAGGGGTAAGCCCCGACAAGAACACGGCCATTCAATGGCTAAGCAAGGCTGCCGAAAAGGGATTGCCTGCTGCTAAAGCGCAATTGGGACAGTAGCAGACCACTTTAAGATATTGATGATGTAGATATGCATAAAAAAAGCCGTCGAGCCTCACGACTCGACGGTTGTCTTTTGATTCTGTTCGATGCTTATTTAGCAGCCTCAGCAGCGGCGCTATCAACAGCCTCAGTAGCGGCAGCAGCAGCGCTATCAACAGCCTCAGTAGCAGCAGCGGCAACACTGTCAACAGCAGCAGCAGCGCTGTCAGCAACTTCCTCAACAGCCTCGGTAGCCTCCTCTACGGGAGCCTCGGGAGCCTTGGTCTCAGTACAAGCAGCGAAAGACAGAGCTGCCATAGCTACGAACATAAATGCTAATTTCTTCATTTCCTTTGCTTTTTAATCTGTAAAACTAATGTTGTTTATTAAAACGCTGCAAAGTTATATATTATTTTCGATACAAAAATATTTTTTCTGGTTTTTTTTCATAGGTTTTTGTAACTTTTTTACAAGTAGTTGATAATCAGTTATTTATGTTTTGTTAATTTAGGTTAATATTATTGTGTTCCCACACAATTCCGCCAAAATCGGGTCAAAAATGCAAAACTGACCCCCAAAATATTGTCTGTGTCGATTATAAATCGTAATTTTGCATATCCACCTGTTTTGATGGACTTGTTTGATGAAATCGAAGTGTCTCAGGTGGCCATACAAATATTATAATGATTGATTATTCTGCTTTTCAAGGCAAGAAGGCTGCATACTATACACTGGGATGCAAGCTCAACTTCTCGGAAACGTCTACCTTCGCACGCTTGTTGGCCCAGACGGGTATCGTTGAGGCGAAGGATGGCGAAGTGGCCGACTTGTGCCTGATCAATACCTGCTCAGTGACCGATGTGGCGGATCATAAATGCCGCCAGGCCATTCACCGGATGGTAAGAAAACATCCTGGTGCATTCGTTGTGGTGACAGGCTGCTACGCACAACTCGAACCAGAGCGAGTGAGTGCTATCGACGGGGTTGACTTGGTGCTCGGGTCTAACGAGAAGGCCACATTGGTGGATTTCCTCTCCAACGCCTGGACGGGAGAGGCCAAAACAGAGTCGCTCCATCGGCATTTCACGGTAAAGACCAAGGAAATCAAATCGTTTGCTCCCAGTTGTTCGAGAGGAAATCGTACGCGGTTCTTCTTGAAAGTGCAGGATGGCTGCGACTACTTCTGCACCTATTGCACAATTCCCTATGCCCGTGGATTCAGCCGGTCGCCCTCGATTGAGTCACTCGTCGAACAGGCAAGGAATGCTGCCGCAGAAGGTGGCAAGGAAATCGTGCTCACCGGTGTGAATATTGGTGATTTCGGAAAGAACACCGGGGAGTCTTTCCTCGATCTCGTGCGTGCACTCGATCAGGTGGAAGGCATAGAGCGTTTCCGTATCAGTAGCCTTGAGCCCGATCTCATCTCCAACGACCTTATCCGTTATTGCGCCCAGAGCAGGGCATTCATGCCCCATTTTCATATCCCATTGCAAAGTGGCAGCGATGCAGTGCTCCGTCTCATGCACAGACGTTACGACACTCAGTTGTTTGAGAGTAAAATCCGTCTCATCAAGCAACTCCTCCCTGATGCCTTCATTGGGGTGGACGTGATTGTGGGCATGAGGGGTGAGACGCCTGAGTATTTCGAGCAAACCTATAATTTCTTGGCCTCGTTGGATGTCACCCAACTCCATGTGTTCCCTTATTCCGAACGGCCGGGAACAGCTGCCCTGAAAATCACCCCAGTGGTAGATGAACCTACCAAGAAGCAGCGGTCGGCAAGGCTTCTGGCGCTCTCCGAGGAGAAAACCATCGGCTTTTATGAGAGATATATCGGCTCTACACAAGTGGCATTGATGGAGAAGGCCTCAAGGGGTAGGACGATGCATGGATTCACACCTAATTATATTAGGGTGGAGTTGCCTGCCTCGCAGGCCCTACCCGAACTCGACAACCAGATGGTGAGGACACGCCTCGAGGGATTCAATCACGACAAGTCGGCGCTTATCGCACAAATCGATGGAGGAGAATGCGATGGATAAAGTGGCCGTGGTAATTCTCAACTGGAATGGAGTGGGCATGATGGAGCAATATCTCTCCAAAGTGGTCAGACTCTCTGAGGAGGCTTCGGTCGTCGTGGCCGACAATGCGTCTACCGACCGGTCGGTGCCTTATCTGCAGGCCAATCATCCCAAGGTGAGGGTGATAAAGCTGGATAGGAACTGGGGATTTGCCGAAGGCTACAACCGGGCCTTGCGATTGGTGAATGCCGAATACTATGTGCTGCTCAATTCAGATGTTGATGTCACCCCCCACTGGTTGGCGCCGTTGGTCCGTTTTATGGACCAGCATCCCGATGCCGCGGCATGCCAACCCAAGTTGTTGGCTGTGGCCAACCACCATGCTTTTGAGTATGCTGGTGGAGCGGGAGGATTTGTCGATGCCTTGGGCTATCCTTTCTGCCGTGGAAGGATTTTCGACACGGTAGAGGACGACCAGGGGCAATATGATACCACGAAGGAAGTGATGTGGGCCACAGGCGCTTGTATGATGGTTAGGGCGTCTGACTTCCATCGATGTGGGGGCTTCGATGCGCGCTTCTTTGCCCACAACGAGGAAATCGACTTGTGCTGGCGGTTGCGTACCCTGGGAAAGAAAGTGTATTGCGTCACCGAGAGTCACGTCTACCATGTGGGAGGCGGCACACTGCCCAAGGGCAATCCTAGAAAGACTTACCTCAATTTCCGCAACAACCTTACGATGCTCTATAAAATCTTGCCTTCCAACCAGTTGCGGAAGGTGATGTGGTGGAGATGGCTGCTTGATTATGTGGCGGCTTATCAAACGTTGCTTCGCGGAAATGTGGGCGATTTCAAGGCCATCTACAAGGCAAGGCACGACTTTAGGAAGTGGAGACATTCTTTTGATGATGAACGAAGGAAAATCCAACAGCAGCGGGTGTCGCCAGAAGCCGGACGATTGGCGCCGTTCGCTATCCTATGGCAATATTATGTCCGCCGACATATTCACTTCGACCAACTACCCCCGATAGGGAAGTGAGAAACATCAAGAGCTATCCTGAGGGCCGGAATTGCAGCATTAAGGTAAGTGAAATATCTATCATTAAAGTTTCGCATTCGCTCAACTTTTTGTAGTTACAGGAGTTCAGGAGTTGCAGAAGTTCAGACAACAGCCCGAATTCACCTCATTATTTTCAATGGCGTTTAATTGGAGTAATGTCTGAACTCTTGAACTCCTGTAACTTCTGAACTCCTCTCAACTTGCTAAAGTTGAGTAACTTTCATTATAAAATCCTGAGCAACAAACAGTTACTCAGGATTTTATAATGAAAGTAAGTCTGAAGTGCCGCGGAATTCAGGGTTATTCAGGGATGCAAACTATGGCACGAAACTTATTTCCAAACCTCCTGAATGGCGTCGCCAATGCAGCAGTCGGGCATCTGGATGTGCAGCATCGCGCAAACAGTGGCGGCAATATCCACCATGCGGGTGGGGGTGCTGGTGCTGCCCTGCCGCACATTCCAACCCAAGAACACCAACGGGATGTGTGAGTCGTCGGGATTCCATGTGCCATGCGAGGTGCCTACGTAGTCCTTGCTCACCCGACCATGCTGATGGCTGCCCTTCAGCACCACCATGATGTCGCCGCTCCGCTCGCGGTTGTAGCCGTTGATGATGCGCTCGCGCAGGAAGAAGGGGATAGTGGTGGCGTTCACGTTCTCATAGTCTACCACATAGACGAACTGATGGTCGCTACGTAGAATGTTCATGGCCTCTTGTTTTACGGCGGCAAAATCAAGACCATTCTGCGCAATCAGGTCGTGGTCGAGATAAATCCGGCAGTCCATCATCGCCTTGACGTATTTGCCCACTGAGCCAAACTTCTTCGATAGGCCTTCTTCCAGCATGGTGCTGGTGGGCTTGTAATCCCATCCGCCACCCGGAAGTTTGTGCTCGTTCATGAAGTTGCCGTTGTGCACGGCTCCATGGTCGGCGGTGAGGAACAGCAGGTAGTTGCCATGACCTACCTTCTGGTCAAGAACGCGCAGGAATTTGCCAATGCATTTGTCCAACTCCTTGTAGGCCGCCCAGTTCTCCTTCCCACGGGTGCCGGTGGCATGGCCGATGGCGTCGGTCGATGAGATGCTGATGGCAAGCAGGTCGGTCACGTCGTCCTTGCCCATCTGCTCTTTTGCCAAGACTTCCTCTGCCAGCTTGAAGGTGAAGGTGATGCCGTCGGGATTGTTCCTGATGTCGAAATCGGGGGCGGTGTGGTTGGCCTTGTTGAATGTTTCCATCCAACTGGGCAATTTGTCCATGTAGTAGCTGCTCGAGATGAAGTGGCCTGCCTTGGTATCCCACCAGTAGGCGGCATCGGCGGCATGGCCGGCAGGAAGTATGGAGGCACGGTCTTTCAAGGCCACGCCAATGACCTTTGCCTTGAAGTCGGTGGCTATCTTCAACTGGTCGCCAATGGTGTTGGCAATGAGGTTGCGTGGAGAACATTGGCCGGCACGGTGGGAAATATCGCTGCCCACGGCATGGACGGTGGTGTCGGTCACACTGGTCACGTTTTTGCCGTTGAGGAAGAAATTGTTGCCCGCAATGCCGGTGAAAGCGGGTACCGAACCCGTGTATACGCTCGAATGGCCAATGGCGGTCACGGTGGGAACGTGGGTGATCATCGTGTTCTCGCAACTGAATCCTTCGGAGAGTAGGCGCTTCAATCCGTCGTCGCCATATTTCTCATTGTAATAATACAGGTAGTCCCATCGCATCTGGTCTACCACGATGCCCACTACAAGTTTCGGGCGTGCTATGCCCTTACCCCATGACAGGGCTACCAGCAGAAGCATGGCAAATGTTAAAAAAAATCTTTTCATATTGTCGGTGATTATTAGTATTATACTTGAAAAATGGTTTCCAACCACAAAAGTAGGGCTTTTTATTCATTTTTCCAAATTTTTCTCATAACGTTTGTTTTTCCCTCATCTATGACCCAATCTATGGCATCATTGGCGTTTTTTTCCGTAAAATTCTAATTTTTTCAATAAAAATAGAATTTTCTCCCTTCATTCTTGGAAGTATCGCCAAAAAATACTATTTTTGCCACATAATTGATTGAGGAAAATACATAATCTATCATCTTACATCGCAAAGATACTCCATAGTCGGATTCGTGCGGCCTAATTCTCGTATGCGTAGCGTTTTGTTTCGTTATAGCTAGGTATGGTGGCCATATTTAGGTGTTGATGAGTGGATGATGTTCATTCACATGATGATGTTTGCCCATTTGCATTCAGTGCTTTGGATCGTGGGATTTCCTCTTTCTCCCCGAAAAGGGAGCTGATATTAGGATTTAGATTTTTTTTCATAGATAAATTCATTAATGTAATGCAACAGGATAATTGAGTGTTAGTTTCAGGGTAAATTTTAAGTATTAGAATATTTTCAATGCTGATCTTTTAATTCTGTGACACCCAAAGATTCCCCCCGCCGTGAGGCGAGGGAATTGGCGGGGGTCATTTTTTTTGTGCTCTCAGACCAGATGTAAAAATGCCCTCCCGAGGTGGGGAGGGCATAGAAAGTATATTCTGCCAGAATAGTTATTTGCTCTCTTTCAGCGTCGATTTCGAAACGATTTCAGTTTTGCTTCCCATGGCATCAATAGCCATGGTCGATTCCATCGACTGCAACCATCCATTCTTCTTGAATACGAACGTGGATTGGCCTTTGCCGTCAATCTTCACCATGCCACTCTCAAGCATTTGGTCGATTTGAGGCTTCATTGCCTCAATCTGGTCTTCTGGCAAATTGTCGCCCAACTGCTTGTAAAGCATGGCTTTCAGGTCGTCTTTTGTCATAGCCAGAACAGTAGTGCAGTTGATCGTGCATACGTCAGAGTTCTTGGGAGCAGACACCACATAGGTGTTCTTGGCTTTCATGCCTTCTATCTCTACGTCCTCCATCATGCCGGTAGAGATGGCCTTTCCGTAAAAGTCGAAGAGTTTGCCGTTGATGGTAGAAATCATCTTTTCCTCAGTCATTTGCGAGTCAATAACCTTCTTGAGTGCCTCATTGGTGATGGCCCTGCCTTCTCCACCCTCGGCGGGAAGATTTTTGATCAGTTCTTCGGCTGTCTTGGTGAACTCGGTCTTCAGCTCATCGTAGTTCTTGATGGCCAATACCTTCAGGTCCTTGTCTGTAGAGAGGATAAATTTTTTGCCAATCCAACTCTTAAAGAAATCGTTGAGAAATTTCGCTTCGGTTTCTGCTCCAGAGAGATTGAGAAAATCGCCTTCAATATTGAGTGCGGTGGCTTCTATCGTATAACCTTCGGGGAGTACCTCGGTCACAGAATACTTCACTTCGGTTGAAGCGGTCGATTTAATGGGAGAATTACCAAGAGGGGTGCCGATAGTGGTCTCGCTGGTGGTGAGATATGTGGCAAAGCTGCCTTTGGCTAATTTTGCTGATATCTTTGTCGACATTTGTGCCATGACGCCAATGCTCATCAGCATGCATACGATGCACAATACAGTTTTCTTCATAAATAGCTGATTATTGTTTTGATTAATAACTTCTTGCGATAATCACGCGGGCCACGGCGGGCTTGCCACTCACCATGTCCACACCGGGTGTCTGCTCCACGCCGAAGGGCACGCAGCGGATGGTGGCCTGGGTCTCTTCCTTTATCTTGGCCTCGGTCTCTGCGGTGCCATCCCAATGACAGAGGAAGAAACCGCCGTCTTTCACACGCTCCTTGAACTCCTCGTAGTTGTCGCATTCGTAGATGCGGCTGTCGCGCCATTGGCGGGCCTTCTCAAGCAGGTTTGTCTGGATCTCGTCGAGCAACTGCTTCACGTGCTCCACGATACCGTCGAGCGCATAGGTCTCTTTCTCCAAGGTGTCGCGGCGCATCACCTCGATGGTGCCGTTCTCCAAGTCGCGGCCACCCATCACCAAGCGCACGGGCACGCCTTTCAACTCGTAGTCGGCAAATTTGAAGCCGGGACGCTTGTTATCGGTGTCGTCGTATTTCACGCTGATGCCGGCAGCCCTCAGTTCGTCGATAACGGGCTGTAGGCGCTCACTGATGGCGGCCAACTGGTCGTTGCCCTTCGTGATAGGTACAATCACCACCTGGATGGGGGCGAGGCGTGGAGGAAGAACAAGGCCATTGTCGTCAGAGTGGGTCATGATGAGGGCGCCAATCAGGCGGGTCGACACACCCCATGAGGTGGCCCACACATATTCGGGCTTGTTCTCTTTGTTCAGATAGGTCACGTCGAACGCTTTGGCGAAGTTCTGACCCAGGAAATGGGAGGTGCCACTCTGCAAGGCCTTGCCGTCCTGCATCATAGCCTCGATGGTATAGGTGTCGAGTGCGCCGGCAAAGCGCTCTGTCTCGCTCTTCACGCCTTGTATCACGGGTACGGCCATCCACTCCTCGGCAAAGTTGGCGTAGACGGTAAGCATCTTGCGGGCTTCGTCCTCGGCCTCCTCGCGGGTGGCATGGGCGGTGTGACCCTCCTGCCACAAGAATTCGGATGTGCGGAGGAAGGGACGGGTGCGCATCTCCCAACGCATCACGTTGCACCACTGGTTGCACATCAGGGGCAGGTCGCGCCAAGAATGAATCCAATTCTTGTATGTGTTCCAGATGATGGTCTCCGAAGTGGGACGGACAATCAGCTCCTCTTCCAGTTTGGCGGCAGGATCAACCTCCACGCCACTCTTGTCGGCCTTGGCACGCAGGCGGTAATGGGTCACCACGGCACACTCCTTGGCAAAGCCCTCCACATGCTCGGCCTCGCGAGAGAGGAATGACTTTGGTATCAGAAGGGGGAAATAGGCGTTCTGGGCACCTGTCTCCTTGAACATCTTGTCGAGCTGCGATTGCATCTTCTCCCAAATGGCGTAGCCATAGGGTTTGATCACCATGCATCCGCGAACAGCCGACTGCTCGGCCAGGTCGGCTTTTACTACTAAATCGTTGAACCACTGGCTGTAGTTGTCAGCCCTCTTGGTCAAATCTTTCAATTCTTTTGCCATCGTAAATCTATGGGTTTTAAGTTTCTGCCTGCAAAGGTAGTGCAAGCTGAGCGGAATACCAAACAAAAACTATTTTTTGTTTCTATTCCCGAAGCGAAGCTTTACTTTGCCATACCGTCTGGCTTCGGGCAGCGTCTCTTGACATATTGTTTCCAATTTACCCAATCTATGAGCGAATCAGGGTAGATATACAAAAAAAACGAAAAATAATGGCTATTTTTTTTGTGCTTTTCGCTTTTTTACTATCTTTGCAATCAGAATGCGTTTTACGGAAAATCGACGATTCGCTTGATCTTCCCCGCGAAATTTTTATTAACAACTAATAATTACATAATTATGAAAAAATCAAATTTGATTGCATACGTGATGTGTGCTCTTATGGTTGTAGGTTGTCAAACTAACGCTGGCACTGGCGGTTTGCTGGGTGCAAGTGGTGGTGCTGTGCTTGGTGGTATCGTTGGTCAACTCATTGGTAAGAACACCAAGAGCACTGTTATCGGCGCTGCCGTTGGTACTGCTGTAGGTGCTACTGCTGGTACACTTATCGGCAAGCACATGGATAAGGTGAAGGCAAAGGCTGCTGCTGTGGAGAATGCACAGGTGACCGAGATCACCGACCAGAATGGTCTCACCGCAGTGAAGGTGGCTTTCGACTCGGGCATCCTCTTCGCCACTGGCAAATACGCCCTCAACAACGCATCGAAGACCGCTCTTTCCAAGTTTGCCAACATGCTGAAGTCAGAGCCCCAACTCCTCATCGATATTCAGGGACATACCGACAGTACCGGTAGCGACAAGGTGAACGATCCTCTCTCGCTCAACCGTGCTCAGGCCGTGGCCAACTACCTCGTATCTTGCGGTGTTCCCTCTTCGCAGTTCCAGAACGTTTCGGGCTTTGGCTCACATCAGCCTATCGCCGACAACAGCACCGCTGCCGGACGTCAGCAGAACCGCCGTGTAGAGGTCTACATGTACGCAAGCCAGGCTATGATTGATGCCGCCAATGCTGGCAACCTCAACTAATCCAGAACAATCATAACACTACAAAATAGGGCGGATGAATAATCCGCCCATTTTGTAATTACATGATAAAGACTATTTCGCCCTTTCATAACGCATCGTCCACATGGCATCAGCAAAGAAATCATTTGTAAGAAGAATCGTGAGTTTCATCAAAAGGGTGCTCGCCTTTTTCTTCTGCTCATCCATCCTGGCTGTAGTGCTCTATCGGTTTGTACCGGTGCCCGTCACTCCACTGATGATTATCAGGTGTGTGCAGCAAGCGAAGAGTGGGAAAACAATCACCCTTCACCATTCTTGGACACCACTCGAGCAGATGTCGCCCCACATGCCTGTGGCAGCCATGGCCAGCGAAGACCAGCGGTTCTTCATTCACAAGGGCATCGACGGGGAGGCTATCGAGCAGGCCATGAAAGACAATAAGAAGCGCAAGGCCCGACGGGGAGGAAGCACCATTTCGCAGCAAACGGCAAAGAATGTATTCCTATGGCCCAACTCCACATGGGTAAGAAAGGGATTTGAAACTTACTTCACCATACTCATCGAACTCTTCTGGAGCAAGCAGCGCATTATGGAGGTGTATCTCAATTCTATCGAGATGGGCGATGGCATTTACGGTCTGAAAGCAGTGGCGAAAGAGCATTTCGGAAAGGAACCCTCGCAACTCACGCGCTCGGAATGTGCGCTCATCGCCGCTACACTCCCCAATCCGCTGAAGCGCAACTCCAAACACCCCACACCATATCTGCTCAAACGACAAAAACAGATTGAGCGGCAAATGAGAAATATAGGTTCCTTCCCCAAAGAGGGAGAGAGCATAGACAACTGACATCACAACGACCACCATACCATCACTTAACAGCTATGGCATCAAGCGATAATTTGCTCAGCCAACTCAACGAAAACCAGCGAAAGGCCGTAGAGTATATCGACGGCCCTTCTCTTGTCATTGCCGGGGCTGGGTCGGGGAAAACACGCGTGCTTACCTACAAGGTGGCCTATCTGTTGCTCAATGGCTACAATCCATGGGACATACTGGCTCTCACCTTCACCAACAAGGCCGCGGCCGAGATGAAACAACGGGTGGCAAAACTCGTTGGCGGCGACAGGGCGCAATATGTCAATATGGGTACCTTCCATAGCGTCTTTGCACGAATCCTCAGGGTGGAGGCCGAGCAAATTGGCTATCATTCCAATTATACAATCTATGATGAGAGCGACTCCAGAACGCTCATCAAGAATATCATCAAGCAGCTGGCACTCGACGAGAATGTCTACAAACCGGCCAATGTGCACAATCTCATCTCGCTGGCCAAAAACCATCTTATCACGGCCGCACAGTACGAGGCCGACAAAAATGTGTATGAGCGCGACCGCGACATGAAAATGCCACAGGTTGCCCAAATCTATAACGAGTATGCCCGCAGATGCCGACAGGCGAATGCCATGGACTTCGACGACCTGCTGCTCAATACGTTCTTGCTGTTGCAGAATCATGAGGACGTACGCCAAAAGTATGTTGACCGCTTCGGCTTCGTATTGGTGGATGAGTACCAAGACACTAATTTCGCCCAGCAGCAAATCGTTTATCTGCTCACCAAAGAACGGCAGCATGTGTGTGTGGTGGGCGACGATGCACAGAGCATCTATTCGTTCAGAGGTGCCAACATCGACAATATTCTAGGATTCAACAATCTCTATAAGGAAGCCCGACTATTCAAACTCGAACAGAACTACAGGTCGACCCAACTCATCGTAAAGGCGGCCAATAGCCTCATCTCCCATAACCAATGGCAGATAAGGAAGGATGTGTTCAGCGAAAACGAAGTGGGCGATGCCCTGACTTATATCCCACTATATAGCGACCGTGAGGAAACCGTGGTGGTGTGCAAGCAGATCGCTAGGATCATGCGCACCGAGAATGCCGGGTATGGTGATTTCGCCATCCTCTACCGCACCAATGCCCAAAGCCGAATCTTCGAGGAACAATTAAGGAAAGAGGGAATACCATATCGCATCTATGGCGGACTGAGTTTCTACCAGCGCAAGGAGATCAAAGACGTCATTGCTTATTTCAGACTGGTGCTCAATCCCGATGACGAGGAGGCTTTACGCAGGATTCTCAATTACCCTGCAAGGGGAATCGGAAATGTCACCCTGGGAAAAATCCAGACTGCAGCCCAGCAGCACGGCATCAGTCTTTGGGCCGTCATCTCCAATCCCGTGGAGGCACAGCTCCAAGTTTCCAAGGCCACGCTCAACAAAATCGAGGAGTTCCGTCAGCTCATCCTCTGTTTTATGCAGCAGTCCACCACTACCGATGTGTTTACCCTTGGCACGGATATCGTACAGAAATCGGGCATCGCCCAGGATATCATGGCCGATATTACCCCCGAGGGATTGGCAAGAAAGGAGAATCTCGATGAGATGCTCAACGGTATGAAAGATTTCGTTGACTCCCGACGTGAGGAAGGTCAAGCCAATGAGGTGTTCTTGGCCGACTACCTGCAGGAGGTGGCATTGCTCACCGACCTCGATGGTGGTGATGATGAGGCTACAGAGAGGGTGACGCTCATGACGGTGCATAGTGCCAAAGGTCTGGAGTTCCCCACTGTCTTCGTTGTGGGGTTGGAGGAGAATCTCTTCCCAAGTCCGATGTCTACCGACACCCCACGCCAACTTGAGGAAGAACGAAGACTACTCTATGTGGCCATTACAAGAGCCGAGCGTCATTGCTTCCTTACCAGTGCGCAATGCCGTATGCGGTATGGGAGAATGGATTTCAATGCACAAAGCCGTTTTATACGTGATATCGACTCCTCGCTTATGAGCGTGGGCTCGAACACCCGTATGGGAAACAATAATGAATGGAAGCCCAAACGCTTCGGAAGGGAAAACCTGCAGAATGCCAATCCTGTTGCCTCTCAGTTCAAGGCCGACCCAATGAAAAGGGCTGTGCCGCCCAGAACTCCCGAAAAACCGGTCGACCCCTTCTCTGAGCAATTCAAGCGCCTGCAGCAGGAGCATGGAGGACGCCTGCGACGGGTCACTCCCACAAAAAGCAGTCCCAATTCGTCAGGAGCCTCTGCTCCGTCAGGCCCATCGGCCGGCGTGGCTTACGACTTGCACGAGGGATGTGTCATCGAACATCAGCGCTTCGGTCGCGGTACGGTAGTGAAGGTGGAGGGAACAGGAGAAAACACCAAGGCCACCGTGGCCTTCGAAAACACAGGCACCAAACAGTTGCTTATTAAGTTCGCGAGGTTCAAAATCATTAGTTCATGAAATAATATTATCATATATGGTAAAACAACGTTTTCCGAGAATATTGGCCGCAGTTATTGTTACACTGCTTTGCAATGTGGCCTTGGCGCAGGGCGTGGGTCGACAATTCGTCATCACCATTCCTCACGATACCGATACCACTCGCCTGCATGTCTTCTTGCCCCAACCTCAATCTGCCACCGGAAGAGCTGTCCTTACTTGTCCTGGCGGCGGCTATTCGCATCTGGCCATGCAGCATGAGGGTACCGAATGGGCAAGGTTCTTCTGCGAACAAGGGACGGCTCTCGTCGTTCTCGAGTATCGTATGCCAAAGGGCATTAGACAGGTTCCTGTGACCGATGCCGAGAATGCTATCCGTCTTATCCGCGACAGTGCGCAGGTCTGGGGCATCAATCCCTACGATGTGGGAATCATGGGATTCTCTGCCGGCGGACATCTCGCTTCTACGGTTTCCACCCACGCCGAATTTGATGCCCGTCCCAATTTCAGCATCCTCTTCTATCCGGTTGTCACTATGGGCAAGAAAGGCCAGCATGAGGGGTCGTGCAAGAATTTTCTTGGAGAAGACCGCGATGATGAGGCTGTCGTCCGTGAGTTCAGCAACAATCTGCAGGTGAGGCGCCATCTCACACCTCCCGCCATCGTGCTCCTGGCCAACGACGATAGGGGAGTGCCTCCTGTGACCAATGGCATTGCCTATTACACGGCCATGCGCAATGCAGGCAACAACTGCGCCCTGCACGTCTATCCTCAAGGTGGTCATGGTTTCGGAATCAGGACGTCGTTCGCTTACCACGACATAATGATGGACGAACTTTCTGCATGGCTGAAACGACTCAAGGCTCCAAAGGCCGATGCCGTCAGGGTGGCATGCATAGGCAACAGCATCACAGATGGGTCGGGTATTGATATGGCCGAGAACTTCGGCTATCCCGCACAACTGCAACAACTGCTGGGAGAGAATTATCATGTGAGGAACTTTGGAGTGGGGGCAAGGACATTGCTCAACCATGGCGACCGGCCCTATATGCGAGAACTGGCTTGGAGAGATGCCCTGGCTTTCAACCCACAGGTCGTGGTCATCAAACTGGGAACCAACGACAGCAAGACGGAGAACTGGAAGTATAAAGATGAGTTTGCCGCCGACTATCAGCAAATGATCGACGCACTCAAGGCTCTTCCTTCACATCCACGCATCATTCTCGCTCACCCCATAAAGGCCTTTAAAGACCAGTGGACGATCACCGATAAGGTTATCACCGAGGAGGTCATCCCTGCAATCGATGCCGTGGCCAATAAGAACAACCTTGAGGTGATTGACTTGCATGCTGTAATTACCGACTCCAAATACATTTTGAGCGATGGTATACATCCCAATGCACAGGGTGCTCGATTGATGGCTCAGGCGGTTGCCAATGTCATCAAGACTCCGCCACCTGTGACCAATGCTAAAGCAAAGAAGAAAAACAGAAAGTCTAAATAATCATTTTTTTCTTTGGTCGAAACGACAATTTGAGTCGACTGTGTTAATTATACCTTATTATATATATATGTACGAGGAAATCATTCAGAATAATATCAGGAAATTGGCTGAGGTGTCGCCAGAGGAGAAACTGCTTACTCCAGGAAATAACCGACAACTACCCTCTGTGGCGGCCCTTCAAAGGATCGTGGAATTGGTGAAAGAAATCGTCTTCCCCGGCTATTTCGATGATCGGCAGGGCGACAAGAATTTCCGCGAATATCACATGGGTGTGAAACTGGAGCGATTGAGCATCTTGCTGCGCGAGCAAATAGCCCTGGCACTGCTCTTCGAGCGCGATTGTCAGGCCACCGTGGAATCGGAGGCACAGTCGATCATGGCAAAATTCATCGACAGCCTATACGAAATCAAACGGCTGCTGTTCACCGATGTGCAGGCCATCTTCGACAACGACCCCGCTGTGAGAAACTATAGCGAGGTCATCTTCTGCTATCCTGTGGTGCAGACCATGCTCCACTATAGGGTGGCACATCAGCTCCATGTCATGCAAGTGCCCATCCTGCCCAGGATACTCACCGAGCAGGCTCATTCCTCAACAGGTATCGATATCAACCCCGGTGCGCAGATTGGTGAGTATTTCGCCATCGACCATGGCACGGGCGTAGTGATAGGGGAGACTTGTATCATCGGGCATCATGTCACCCTCTATCAGGGCGTGACGCTCGGCGCAAAAAACTTCATCAACGACGAGAGTGGAAGGCCAGTCAACATCCCACGACACCCTATTATCGGAAACCATGTCACGGTATATGCCAACTCCACTATTCTCGGAAGAGTCACTATCGGCGACAATACCGTTATCGGTGGTAATATTTGGCTCACTCATAGCGTGCCGCCCAATTCCCGTATCTTGCAAAGCAAAGCCGTAGATGCTTCGTTCAATCATGGACTGGGCATTTGATCACAGGATTTAACCTTTCCGGCATGACTCCGCTTGAAAAACAACGACGCCACGACAATATGGCGGCGATTCATTCCAAGAACACCAAACCTGAGCTCATTGTGAGAAAATACCTCTTCGCAAAAGGGTTCAGATACAGGCTCAATCATAACAGATTGCCCGGACATCCCGATATCGTGATGAGGAAATACCGAACCTGTATATTCGTCAATGGTTGCTTCTGGCATGGACATGAGGGGTGCAAGGCCTTCAGAATCCCCAAAACAAATACGGATTTCTGGGAAAATAAAATCGCCCGTAACAAGCAGCGCGACCACCAGCAACGTTTACAACTGGCCAAAATGGGATGGCATTGCATCACAATTTGGGAATGTGAACTGAAACCCAGAAACCGAATGCAGACCCTTGTCGCCCTTGAGTATACACTCAATCATATATTCCTAAGCGATCACTCCAAAGGGTATGCACCCTTTCAAGAATATCATGAGATGGCTGCCGATCAACGCCAAACCGATGAAAATGTTGAATAATCGCCTTTTTAATGGGGAAATGGTACAAATAAAGGCTGATTGGTTAAAAAACGTTAATTATAGGCAACAACGCTTTGAAGTAAAGAAAAAACTATATAAATTTGCAGCGTTATATTAATAACATCTTTAACTAATTGTATTAATACATTAAATTTTAAAGTTATGAAGAAGACTTATTTCGAGCCGATGACAAAGGCTATGTCTCTGAATCTGAGCGCCGCTATCTGCAGCGAGCCTGAGGTTGTTTCTGAAGAGCCTGTAACTCCTCCCACAGACGAGGCCGTTCAAGCTCCTATGTTCTAATTCAGGACAGAAAGCACAAGCCAGACTTTATGTCTGGCTTTTTTTGTCTCTTCTCATTTCAACTACTCTTCTTATTGATTCTTTTTATACAATTTTTGACTTGTGCAAAAAAAAACTACGCAATAATTTTGTTTATTCAGAAAATAATCATACCTTTGCGTTGATTTAAATATTTACTAACTATTAAATTTTTACAATTATGAAATTTTATTCAGAGCCCAAAACCAAGGCTATGGCCTTGAACCTGAGCGCCGCTATCTGCAGCGAGCCTGAGGTTGTTTCTGAAGAGCCCGTAACTCCTCCCACAGACGAGGCCGTTCAAGCTCCTATGTTCTAATTCAGGACTAGAAACACAAGCCAGACTGAAAAGTCTGGCTTTTTTTGTCTCTTTTGCTCTCTTCACCTCTCATTCTTGTTGTATAAATATGCAATAATTTGTGTTTTTTCGTGAGGTTCTTCAAAGAGTTGATGATTTCGAAGAAAAAAACAATGAATTATTTTGTTTTTTCAATATATTCTTTTACTTTTGTGTTGTAATATAAACATTTACTAATCTTTTAAAATTAACGATTATGAAAGCTATTTATTCCGAGCCCAAAACCAAGGCTATGGCCTTGAATCTGAGTGCTGCTATCTGCAGCGAGCCTGAGGTAGTTTCTGAAGAGCCCGTAACTCCTCCCACAGACGAGGCCGTTCAAGCTCCTATGTTCTAATTCAGGACAAAAGTCACATGCCAGGCTATTTTTCGTAGCCTGGCTTCTTTTTGCCCAATATCTATTTTCTCATTTTCTTCGTGAAAAAAATACCTTGAGCCTAGGTGCTACCATCTGCAGCGAACCCAATGTTGGGTCAGATCCTTACACTCCCCCATACATCAATCCTGTTATTCCTGTAGATGATAAATAGGGGGATAGTATAAACCAGGCTAGGCCTGGTTTTTTAGTGGAGCGAATGCGACACTTCAATTACTTTATTGAATATCCAATGACACTTCTTCGATTTTTCAAAATACTCGTCTTCGTTTTCTCTTTGATGATGTGTGGCTCATGTAAACACACCCATCATCCCTTGGCCAACAAAGATGCCATCCAGGTGCCCAACGAGAAATATGTGGATTATATGAAACCCTATCTCCAGAATGGTTATCTTGTGAGAATGGTGCCAAAGGGAAATAGTATGTTGCCTACTTTGAAAAATGGTGAGGAAGTAGTCACCTTGAAACATGCCGAGAACGTGCGGCCTGGTGACATCGTACTCGCGCTTACCTCTTATGGCCATTATGTCATACATAGAGTGGTAAGCGTGAATGGACAGCGTGTCACACTAAAAGGCGACCATAACAAATCCACAGAGACGGCATTGATTGCCGATGTGCTGGCCACATTGGTCGATAAAGAACCTTATCATAGCGAGGGCAGTGAAAAGCGAGGGCTGTCGTTGGATGGGACAACCAAGTTTAAGGCCAATCCTCAGTATCGGATTGATACCGTCGACACATTGGCATGGATGGTCGACACCATTCACAAGAAAGTCGACATGCATAAGGCTGTGGTGTTCAACGAAACCGCCCTATTGGTTTGGAACACGGTGGCCAAGTCTGGTTTCACCATCTACGACATGGCCAATTGCCTCACAAATTATTATGAGGTAGACGACTCAACGGCGCTCAATGATTGCCGCAGGCTGCTTGTCGAGTGGAGAGATTGTGGGTTGGTGGTCGGTGCCGGAAAATGAATTGCGTTTTCTGCCTTATTCTCCTTTTATCATCATGCGATGGTTGCGTAGCTCATTCTCCTCGTCGAGGAATAAGTTACCCATGAACATTTCCATGAATTGCGTGGTAGGATAAATGCCTTGGTGCATGTTGGTATAGCATGCCCGGATGATGGCATTGCGGAAATACCATGCCTCACGATAGAATGTGTCGTTGGCAATGTGATAGCCCCTGCTCAGCATATATTGCATGGCATAAACGAAGGCTGTGCGGGTGTTGGCATAGTGAAATGCATTGATCATGAACAATTTGGCAATGAATTCACTATAGCAATGCAGGCGGTGGCTGCTCGAAAGGTGATTGTAGTTGATTTCCCGCTCCTTGGAGAAAAGACGGTCCAGGTAGTCGGCTATCAGATCGCTCGAGGGGTATAGCACAGATGAGTTGGAAAGCACCCACTCCTTTTTGCTTGCAGGATGCTCGCGCAACTTGCCAGAGTCGTGGTAGATGCCATGGAACATATGACGGTGGGTATGGGAGAAATCCTCCATCGTGAGCGAGCATTTGTGCTCCTCTAATAGTTCGACTATGCGTACCGACACCTTGTCGGCCTCCTCGTGATGACCCAACTTGCTGGAATTGGCATTGCGGTGAGCCTGGTGGTAATATTCCCGGGTGTCGAGATGAATCTGGTTGATGTCGCATTCGCCTTCTATATGCCGTTTGATAATGGCAAAGAAGTCTTCGCTGGGTTTTAGATTGACAACCGATTGGATTCCAAATGTAGTAAGCCAGAGAAGGGCGCGTTCTTTTTCTTCTTTATTGCGACTGGTGGCGTATTTTTCAATTTGTGTCATAATGCGCAAGTCTTCAGTTATTGGGGTTGTTGTGTATTTAGATTATTGTCAAATGCAGATAATTCGCAAATTTATGAAAAAAAACATTTTGCTACAAATTAAATCGGAAAAAATAGATATCTTTGCAAAAAATAGATACATATATGGACGAAAAATACGATCACACCCAAGACGACATGGTGAAAGACCTCAATCTTGAGGCTAAAATAGACAAGGAGCTTTTTCTGCATGGATTCCTTCGAAGCGATTTCACTGATGACGAGCTGAAAACCCTCCGTGACGAGATCGCCATGCTCCAGCAGGGAAACTGCTCTGTGCTCAATGGGTTCTGGAGTTCAAAAAAGAGCCGCAAGAAAAAAAGCGAAAGCGAGGATGTGGAACCCATTCCCAAATTCGCTGTCGGCGATAGGGTATGGGTCACAGAGCACCTGAATGTGGAAGGCATTCCTGGTGTGGGCGAGGTGAGAAAAGTCATCACCGAATGGACCGACCTCGGTGAGGAACTGAATGGATATTGGGAAGTGTCTTACCTTCTCAAGAATACCCGCATGTCGTATTCGGAGGATTGCGTCTTCGCTACCGAACTGGAGGCGCTTACCGCTCTGGCCGCCGATTTCAGGCGTAATGCAATCGCTCAGGCCAGCGTGCTGTGCCGGAGAATGAGGGCTTTGGGAATGAATATCTCTACCAAGGAACTGATAGAGAATCTGGCGGAGTTTATTTAGTGCGCTACCCTAGGCGGTTGCCCAGATCTTCTCTGCGATATTGAAGAGGGGAACGGCCATTTTGACGCTTGAAAAACTTCGAGAACGATGCTTGGTCGGCAAAATGTAGGCGTTCGCTTATCTCTAGAATGCTGTAGTCACTGGTCTTCAACAACCAACAGGCCTCAAGCATGAGATGCTGGTTGATATAGGTTGCTACCGTCGTGTGCGACACTTGTTTCACAACCATCGACAAATAACGGGTTGAAATGCCCATCATCTTCGCATAATACGAAACCTCGTGATGCTCGCAGAAGTCGGAAAGCAAGAGTTTGTTGAATTCCACAAACAGTTTGAAACTACTTTGGTTCTCACGGAGTTCAATGGATGTGTTTTCAAGTATCGACATCAATTCCGACAACAACAGGCCAAACAACGACGTCAGGGCATCATTCGTATAGTTGTTGGGCGATGTGATTCGGGCAAGAACCATCTTCAGTATCAATTGAATGTTTGAATATTCGGATGGGTTCAGATGTATGCATGGCGAACTCTCATGAAGCAGAGAGTAGGTGGTGGTGTGTGACACATAACGGGCCGAAGGACAGTCGAGAATGAAATTCGAGCTCACAATGAGGCAGATGGCTTTATAGTCCTCACTGGTCGACAGTACCATGGGAGGGATGTGTGGCGGAAAGATGATAAATTCCGAGGCATTGATTTTCACTTCGTGCTTGCCGAACTGGACGACAACCCAGCCTTGCTCTACAAGACAGTAGACATGACTGTTGACCGAAGTCTTCATTTGTGTGGTATCGAGTCGTAAAGTTTGATCTACATACTGGCATGCTAAGCGGCCCTGCCAGGTATTCTTCTCCATCAAATTCGGTTTAGTGTTGGTCATGATGTTTTTCATTTCTTCTACAAAATTACTCTTTTTATGCAGAAAAGCAAATCTTTTTGGATTCTTTTTGCCATTTATTATACATTTTTCGTTCGATTTTCGTAAAAAAACACAACTTTTTCGGTATGAAACATATAGGAAAAACCAAATTGCTTTTTGTATGTCTCGGTAATATTTGCAGGTCACCGGCTGCCGAGGGCATATTCAATCACCTTGTTCGGAAGCATCACCTGCAAGAGCGATTCGAGGCCGATTCGGCGGGTATAGGACACTGGCATGTGGGCGATTTGCCGGATAAAAGGATGAGGGCGCATGGAGCCAAACATGGGTATCAGTTCGACAGTAGGGCAAGGCAGTTCTCGCCTTCCGATTTCAACCGCTTCGACATGATCATCGTCATGGACCAGCAGAATGCCAGCGACATCAGGTCGATGGCCACATCTCCCTATGACTTGAGAAAGGTGCACCTCATGGCCGAATACCTCAGGCACCATCCTATGCACAGGCATATTCCCGATCCATATTATGGTTCCGACCAGCAGTTCGAGATGGTGATCGAGCTCCTCGAGGATGCGTGCCAGGGACTGCTCGACAGTCTCACCACATAACGTTAAATATTAATAATAACTCGGCTTCGTCGTTTTTTTTTCATATCTTTGCACATCATTTCTCAAACAGTTAAACCATATTTTATATTATGAAACCAACATTGCTATTGCTTGCCGCTGGCATGGGAAGCCGGTATGGCGGACTGAAACAGCTCGACGGTCTTGGACCCAATGGTGAAACCATTATGGACTATTCCATCTATGACGCCATCAAGGCCGGGTTCGGCAAGATCGTCTTCGTCATCAGAAAAGATTTTGAACAAGACTTCAAAGAGAAGATTCTCAGCAAATATGAGGGACATATCCCCGCCCAACTCGTGTTCCAGGCACTCGATAGCCTGCCCGAAGGATTCAGCGTACCCGAAGGAAGAGTGAAGCCTTGGGGAACCAACCATGCCGTCATGATGGCCGCCAAAGCCATCGAAGAGCCTTTCTGCGTCATCAACTGCGACGACTTCTACAACCGCGACGCTTTCATGGTCATCGGCAAGTTCCTCGCCGATCTGCCCGAAGGCAGCACCAACAAGTATGCTATGGTGGGATTCCGGGTAGGCAACACCATTTCCGATAATGGAACGGTGGCAAGAGGCATCTGCTCGAAAGACGAGAACGAACACCTCACCACTGTGGTGGAGCGTACAGAAATCGTAAGATGCGACGAGAATGGTGAGCACATGGGTGATGCCCAACAGCCCATCCGCTTCAAGGACGAGGAAGGAAAATGGGTGGTCGTCGACGATAACACGCCTGTGAGTATGAACATGTGGGGATTCACCCCCGACTACTTCAAGCACAGCGAGGCCTACTTCAAGGAGTTCCTCAGCGACCCGAAGAACATGCAGAATCTCAAGGCCGAGTTCTTCATCCCACTGATGGTCAACAAACTCATCAACGAGAAGACTTCCACCGTGAAAGTGCTTGATACCACCAGCAAGTGGTTTGGCGTCACCTATTCCGCCGACAGACAAAGCGTGGTCGACAAAATCCAGTCGCTCGTCAATGAGGGCGTATATCCCGAGAAACTCTTCTAAAGAAGTGTTGCTTGGGGGCTTCCCTCCATACAACATCAACTAATCCTTAATTGCCAACTGTCTTCATGGCGGTTGGCAATTGCGAATTTTTAATAGCGCGTGCCGTGCATGAGAAATCGTTATTATGAATATCAACCTGCTTAACGAAACCCAAGTAAGACAACTCAACCAACTCATAGAGCAGTCGGAGCGTATCGTGCTTTGTTGCCATAAGAGTCCGGATGGCGACGCCCTGGGGTCTATGCTCGGATGGGCGGAGTTCATCAGACAGAGAGGAAAAAATCCGATGGTCACCGTACCCGACGCTTTCCCCGACTTCCTAAGATGGCTGCCAGGGATAGAGAAGGTGGTGAGGTATGACAAGCATAAGGATGTCGTCGACGAGGCGTTGAAGAATGCGGAACTCATCTTCTGTCTCGACTTCAACACCACCTCCCGACTGATGGACATGAAAGAGGCCGTCGATCTCTCATCGGCCCCAAAAGTGCTCTTCGACCATCATCTTTCGCCCGATGTCGATGCTGTGATCATGGTCTCACATCCAGAGATGAGCAGCACCAGCGAAATCGTGTTCCGTATCATATGCCAGTTGGGTGGATTCGAGGGAATGACACGCCTGGCGGCGGCTCCCATCTATTGTGGAATGATGACCGACACTGGCGGATTCACCTACAACTCCTCAAAGCCCGAAATCTATTTCATCATCGGACAACTGCTCACAAAGGGTATCGACAAAGACAAAATCTATCGCAACGTATACAATAACTACAGCGAGTGGTGCATCAGGATGAGGGGCTTCGTCATGTGCCAGAAACTCAATGTCATTCCAGATGCTAATGCCTCATTCTTCACGCTCACCCGGCAGGAGATGCGGCGTTTCCATTTCATCAAGGGCGACGCCGAGGGATTGGTCAACGAACCGTTGAGAATCAAGGGCATGCGACTCTCCATCTCCCTCCGCGAGGATACCGAGCGCGACAACCTCATCTGGGTTAGCCTCAGGTCGGTCGACCACTACTACTGCAATGTCTTGGCAGAGATGTTCTTCAATGGGGGAGGACATGCCAATGCCGCAGGAGGCAAACTGCTCTGCTCCATGGCCGAGGCCGAGAAGGTGGCGCTCGAGGCCATACGCTATTTTGGCGAACATAATGGCATAGTGCAAAATAAGTAATCAATAATTTCATTTTGACAACGATTTGTATTACCTTTGCACCGCTAACATCTTGACGTCTGTCCTCCTTCCGCTTTATCCATTATGATGGCAGGGCACGATGTTGATAAATGTATATTTACTAATTTGCAGAATATGAGAAATATCTTTGGATGCCTCTTGGCAGTGTGCGCGATTTTCCTGATGAGCGCATGCCACGATACCGAAACCTATGCCGACCAGAAAGACCGTGAAAGGGCGGCCATCAACAAGTTTATTGCCGACCAGGGCATCAAGGTCATCTCGGAGAGCGACTTCAAGCGCGATACCCTCACCGATGTGAGCAAAAAAGAGTTCGTGCTCTTCTCCAACACAGGTGTCTATATGCAAATCGTAAGACGAGGATGTGGTGAGAAAGTGAAAAGCGGTGAGACCGTGAATGTGCTTTGCCGGTTCAATGAGTACAATCTGCTTGCCGACTCCCTTCGTCTCACCAATAACAACATGTCTTATTCATCGCTCCCCGACAAGTTCGCGGTCACCAATACCCTGGGCACCTTCACGGCTTCGTTCATCAGCGGTGCCATCATGTCCACATACTCCACCACTTCCGTTCCCGCAGGATGGCTTATCCCATTGTCATACATCAATGTGGGAAGGGTGACCAAAGAGGGTGAGGAGATAGCCAAGGTCAACCTTATCGTGCCACATAGCCAAGGCACCAGTTACGCGTTGTCGAAGGTCTATCCTTGTTACTACGAAATCACATACGAAAGAGGCATATAAAAACATGACACTTATCAAATCCATTTCAGGCATCCGTGGAACCATCGGAGGCCCTACGGGCGATACGCTCAATCCTTTAGACATCGTTAAGTTCACATCGGCTTACGCCACCTTCATCCAGCAACAGGCCAAAGGAAATCTCCGGTGGCGAATCGTTGTGGGAAGAGATGCCCGCATGTCGGGCGAGATGGTGAGAAGCGTGGTGTGTGGCACCCTCATCGGAATGGGCTTCGATGTCATCGACATCGGCCTGGCCACCACCCCCACCACCGAACTTGCTGTCACCATGGCCGATGCCGATGGAGGCATCATTATCACCGCCAGCCATAACCCAAGGCAATGGAATGCGCTCAAACTGCTCAACAACAAGGGTGAGTTCCTTACCAAGGACGATGGCAACGAGGTGCTGAGGATTGCTGAAGAGGAGAATTTCTCTTATGCCGAGGTCGATAATCTGGGCTCCTATACCCGCGACGACTCCTTCGACCAGAAGCATATCGATGCCGTGCTTCAGCTCAAATTGGTTGATGCAGAGGCTGTGAGGCAGGCAAAGTTCAATGTGTGTGTCGATGCCATCAACAGTGTGGGCGCGGTGATTCTGCCCAAGCTCCTCGAACAGCTGGGGGTGAGTTACACTTTCCTCAATAAAGAGCCCAATGGCGACTTTGCGCATAATCCCGAACCCCTTGAGAAGAACCTCACCGGCATCATGCAGGAGATGGGTAGCGGGAAATATGACCTTGGCATTGTGGTAGACCCTGATGTCGATCGTCTGGCCTTCATTTGCGAGGACGGCAAGATGTTTGGCGAGGAGTACACCCTGGTCTCCGTAGCCGACTATGTGCTTTCCCATACGCCTGGCAACACCGTGTCGAACCTGTCGTCAACAAGGGCTCTCCGCGATGTTACCGAGAAGCATGGCGGCGCCTACACCGCTGCCGCAGTGGGCGAGGTGAATGTCACCACCATGATGAAACAGGTGGGTGCCGTGATTGGTGGCGAGGGCAATGGTGGAGTCATCTATCCCGAATGCCATTATGGTCGCGACGCTCTTGTAGGCATCGCCCTCTTTCTTTCTTCACTGGCACACAAGAAGTGCAGCGTTAGCGCTCTCAGGGCACAGATGCCGGAATACAGCATTGCCAAGAACCGCATCGACCTCACTCCTTCCACCGATGTGGATGCCATCCTCGAGAAGGTGAAGCAGCTATATAAAGACCAGCAGGTGAACGATATTGATGGCGTGAAAATCGACTTCCCCGATAAGTGGGTTCACCTGAGAAAGTCGAATACCGAACCTATCATCAGGGTATATAGCGAGGCGGCCACCATGCAGGAGGCCGAACAGCTTGGAAAAGATATCATGAAGGTGGTTTACGCTATGCAATAAAAGCCAGTGGCAATGGGAAAAGTTGAGATAAGGAAAGTCGATACGGTACGCCAGTTGAGAGATTTCGTACAGTTCTACTACGACCTGTACAGGGATTGCCCTCATGCGGTGCCTTTCCTCTATTCCGACGAGTTCTCTACACTAAGAAAAGACAAGAACCCTGCTTTTGAGTTCTGCGATGCCGATTACTTCGTGGCTTATAAAGACGGGAAGATGGTGGGGAGAGTGGCTGCTATCCTCAACAAACATGCCAATCAGCACTGGAATGTGAAACAGGTGAGGTTTGGCTATTTCGATTTCATCGATGATTTCGAGGTGTCTTCTGCCTTGATGGACACCGTGGAGAAATGGGGGAAGGCTCGTGGCATGAACCAGATAGCTGGGCCGCTGGGCTTTACCGACATGGACCGTGAAGGCATGCTCATCGAGGGTTTCGACCGGCTCGCCACCATGTATATCAACTACAACTACTCCTATTACCCCAAGCACATCGAGCGTATGGGCCGGTTTGTCAAGGACAACGACTATGTGGAGCTTTTGGTGAAACGGCCCGACCAAGTGCCCGAGAAAATCATGAGGGTGTCGCAGATGGTGCAGCAGCGCTACCATCTTCAGGTGAGGAAGTTCTCACGCCGCGAACTGGTGTCAGGGGGAATGGGGCGCGAGATTTTCAAGATCCTCAACCAGACCTACGACGGACTTTATGGCTTCTCCCAACTCTCCGAAGGGCAGATCGACAAGCTTGTTAGCGACTACATCAAGATTGCTGACACCAATCTTGTGACGGGTGTGGTCGATGCGAGCGACTACAATCGTCTGGTGGGATTCGGTATCTGTTTCCCGTCTTTCTCCAAGGCTTTGCAGAAAACCCACGATGGACATCTCCTTCCATGGGGATGGTGGCACCTGCTCAAAATCCTCAAATACCATAAGACCAATGTGCTCGACATGCTGCTCATCGGCGTGTTGCCCGAATACCGTTCGAAAGGGGCCAACTCGCTCATCGTGAGAGATATCGTAGAGCAAATGTTGCGTGATGGCTACACTTATGCCGAGGCTATGCCGCAGATGGAGACCAACACGCGTATCCTCAGTCTGTGGCAATATTTTGAGCATGAGCAGCACCGCCGCCACAGGTGCTTCAAGCGCGAACTCCAGTAACGCTTTTACACAACCATCTTAGGATGATAGTATCGAAATTTGAGGTTTAAGAGCTATTGTCTGAACTTCTGAACTTCTGAACTCCTAGATTCATACACAAAGGGCACGGCCAAAACGCCGCGCCCTTTGTGTATGGAATGAATCTTTGGTTTGCTTGTTCCGAATAATGGAGTCTTGAGGATATCATGCCCAGACCGACAGGTCTTTCTCGGCGATGAACTTCATCTGGTTGAGAATGATGGTCTCCTTGGCCTTCTCCGGGGCGTCGGTGCGGAAGACCAATATGCCTTTTCCTCTCAGGAGGAAAGTGTACATATACGATATGCCGATGCCGGCATCGCTCAGTATCTCTATGGCATCGGCGGCACGGCCAGGCTGGTCGTCCAACTCCAGGGCGAAAACATCCGAGAGGGCCACGGCTATTCCTGCCTTACGGAGTCCCTCGTAGGCGCGGAGTGGTTCGCTGCAAATCACACGGTAAATGCCGTTCTCTGCGGTGTCGGCAATGGTCGAGGCGATAATCTGAATGCCAAAGCGGCGAAGCAAACCGAGCACTTTGATGAGTGCGCCCGACTTGTTCTCCATGAAAATCGATAATTGGTGTATGGTCATGATATATAGGGTTGAGGTTAGAAAAGTTTACGGAAATCTTGCACCCTCACGGCTTTTTTCTCGTCCGAGGTCTTGATGCTGCCCTTCGACAACAACTTCACCTTGGGGGTGATGAGTATCTCGTCTTTCAACTGGCGGGTAATCTCTTTGGTGAGCGACTGCAGACGCTGGTAGTCGTCGGTGAATAGTTCGCGCAACTCCACTTCCACCGTCATTGTGTCGTTGCCATTCTCGGTCTTCAAAGTGATGAGATAGTCGGTGCTCAACTCCTTGAACTTCAGCAGAATCTTCTCTATCTGAATCGGGAAAATGTTCACACCCTTCAGGATAATCATGTCGTCGCTGCGGCCTTGAAGGCGCGAGATGCGGCGATGGGTGCGACCGCATGGACAGGTGCCTGGGAGCAGGCGGGTGAGGTCGCGCGTGCGGTAGCGCAGCAGGGGCATCGCCTCACGGTTGATGGTGGTGAGCACCAGCTCGCCCAACTCACCTTCTTTTACTGGCTCCAATGTGGTGGGGTCGAGCACCTCCACAATGAAGTAGTCTTCCCAGATGTGCAGTCCGTTTTGCTCGGGACACTCAAATGCCACGCCCGGACCCATCATCTCTGAGATGCCATACGAGTTGTAGGCTTTCACTCCCAGATTCTCTTCTATACGCTTGCGCTGTTCTTCGCTGTGGGGCTCGGCTCCAATGCAAAGTACGCGCAACTGGGTGTCGCGACGGGGGTCTACACCCTCCTCACGCATCACCTCATAGATACGCGAGGCATAGCTCGGAATGGCGTGTAGCACCGTAGTGCCGAAATCTCTGATAAACTTGATCTGGCGGGTGGTATTGCCGGCAGCGGCGGGAACGGTGAGCATCCCCAACTTCTCGGCGCCATATTGGAATCCAAGACCTGCGGTGAACATGCCATAACCGGCAGAGTTCTGGAACACGTCCTCAGGGCGTGAGCCTACCATCCACAGACAGCGGGCCACAGCTTGTGCCCATTCTTCCAGATCGCGCTCGGTATGAAGTACCACAGTGGGGTTGCCGGTAGTGCCGCTCGAAGAGTGAAGACGGGTGCACTGACGCAGGGGGACACAAGCCAAACCGAAGGGGTAGTGCTCGCGAAGGTCGTCTTTCGTGGTGAAAGGCAACTTTCTCACGTCGTCAATCGTCTTGATGTCATCGGGCGTAATGCCAAGCTCGGCAAATTTCTCTTGATAGAATGGGGAGTTCATGCAGTGCCTTACAGTCTTCTGAAGGCGTTCCAACTGCAACTGTCGAAGTGCCTCTTCGGGCATCGTCTCAAGTTCTGGATGTAGATAGGATGAGTATTCCATTTTGTTTAATTGTGGTTCTGAAAGTTCTTTCCTCCTTTCAGATTGCAAAAATACACAATATTTTTCTATTCTACGACATTTTGCATTTTATTCCATATTCTTGATGAATAAAAAAAAGGAGTCGACCTGCTGGCCAACTCCTCTTTATTGTGGTTGAAATGTTTTTTAGATGTTGTAGTACAGACCCAGAACGATGTTGTTGCCGTCTACGTCGATACCCCAAGAGTTCACCTTGTTCTTGCTCTTGTTGTTCTTCACCTGCTGGTAACCGATGAAACCAATGTGCGATACGAAGCTCAGTTTGTTGCTCAGTTTCACGGCGATACCTGGCTTCAGACCGATGCTGAGAAGGTCGTCATCGAAACCGGCGTTGTATTTGTGAGCATAACCTACGCTACCATCGAGGAAAGCGTCCACCACCTTACCGGTGAAAATGGTATAGCGCACGTAGGGTGCTACGCTGAAGGTCTTGGCACCACCTTCATTGCTGCCTTCCCAACCGAATGCCACACCGGCTGCCCAGTCTTGGTTGAAGACATAGCCTACCTCAGGCACAAACTTGTATGTGGTCACGTCCTCGATGCCATCGCCACTCTCACTGGCTACACCAACACCGCCACCTACATATACTTGAGCATTCATGCTAATAGCCATAACGGCTGCTACTAAAGTCATAAAAATCTTTTTCATCTTTTTACCTGTTTATGTTAAACAATTAAACTGTGTCATTGAAATAAGCATCAATTCATCACAGTCGTTATCCAAAATCGAGTGCAAAATTAGGCCTTTCTTTCTATACAAAAAAACTTTTTGCCACTTTTTTTGAGAGGAGGGTTAACAAACGTTAATTGAATTGTGTGCGCACACATTATATATTGTTGCGCTTTAGGTCGCGATATTTTTTGCTTTTCACTTGTCTTGCATTATCTTTGCAACATCATCGAATAATTGCCAGATTTATGCTTTTTCAAACATCCGTCGATATTCCCCATCCTTCTTTCTCCATTCAGCCCTTTGAGCGGATGCTGTTCGTAGGGTCGTGCTTTGCCGACCGCATCGGCAAGTTTTTCCAGCAGGAGAAGTTCCTCGCCACGGTCAATCCTTATGGGGTGATGTACAATCCCGCCAGCATCTGCCATACCGTGGAGCGTTGGGTGGCCGATGAGACCAACACATGCAAGGTGGCGTTCTTCACTCTAGGTACGAATCATGTCTATGTGTTGAAGGCGACGGGCGAGGTGGTCGACAACTGCCAGAAACGGCCTCAGCGGCTGTTTGATGAGCACCTCCTTTCCATCGACCAATGTGTGGATGAGTTGCGCCGTGCCATCTTGCTGCTCGCCGACCGTTGTCCGGGACTGAAGGTGGTCATCACGGTGAGTCCCATCCGCTATGCCAAGTATGGTTTTCATGGGAGCGCGCTTTCCAAGGCGGTTTTGCTGCTAGCGGCCGACAAGTTGCAGCATGAGCTGCCGGGTGTGGTGGATTATTTCCCTGCCTATGAGATTGTCAACGACGAGTTGCGCGACTATAGGTTCTACCAACCCGACATGCTCCATCCCTCTGACCAGGCGGTGGAATATATCTGGCAGCGTTTTGCGGAGAATTATCTCAGTGCTGGTGCCAAGCAGTTTATCGAGGAGTGGCGGCCCATCAGGGAGGCGTTGGGGCATCGGCCTTTCAATCCCGATTCCGATGCCTATCGGGCTTTCCTTGAGAGTACGAGGCAGAAGGCATTGGCGCTGCAACAGAAATATCCGCTGTTGCGACTCGATGAGTTGGAATGACGACAAAGCTCCATGATTTGTCTTATTGTGCGTAATAAGCGCCTATCTCGCTGATGCAAAGTGGTCCGCGCGATTTCACAAATGTCACGCGCAGGCGCCGCGTGGTGATATTGTTGAAGCGGAGCAGCCTTTTGTAGCCAATGGTAGTGGTCTCCTCACCGCAGTCCACCACCTGCCATTTCTTCCCATCGTGATACTCCACAACAAACTGTTCCACCCGCTGGCCCAAAGGTATGTACTCCTGAAGCATGATTCGGTTGAGGGTGGTGGGGTGTCTTAGGTCAAACTCCAGTGTGCCAGCGCATATGCCGTCGGGGGTTGCCCAATAGGTGTCGTAGTGACCATCGGTCACCAATTGGGTGGCAAACGCTTTCCCTCTCGTCCTTTCGGCCTTTAACTTCGCGTGGGCCAGAAGGTTTGTTGACAATTCTTTCTGTATTCTGGTATGGAATTTTTGTAGACGGGCGGAGTCAATGGGATGAATCAGTCCGTCGCGGTTCACCGGTAGGTTAAGAAGCAGGGTGGCATTATGTCCCACGCTGCGGTAGTAGAGGTCTACCAAGTGCTCCACCGTCTTCACTTCGCCGTCTTCTTTTTCATGGTAGAACCAACCGGGTCTGATCGACACGTCGCACTCGGCGGCCACCCAGGTGTCGCCATCGGCATGGCCACCCTGCAGTTCCTCGGCTTTGTCGTAGCCGGGATACACCTCACCGATGCGGAGAAACGACCAGTTGGTGGCATTGGCATAACCTTTCTCGTTGCCCACCCAACGGCATCCGGGACCGGCATCAGAGAAAATGATGGCGTTGGGCTGCAACCGGTAGATGGTCTCGTGAATACGGGCAAAGTCGTAATAGGTGCGGCGGTCGATGGTGCGCTTCTCACAGGCTCCTCCATACCATCCGTCACCGCCATTGGCTCCGTCGAGCCACACCTCGAAGATGTCGCCATAGCGGGAGAGCAACTCTTCCAATTGCCGCAGGTAATACTCCATGTAGAAAGGTGTGCCATAGAAGGCCTGGTGACGGTCCCAGGGCGAGAGATACAGTCCCATCTTCAACCCCTCGGCACGACAGGCTTCGGCCAGTTCGGCAATCACGTCTCCTTTGCCGTCGCGAAACGTACTGTTGCGCACGCTGTAGTCGGTATACTGTGTGGGCCAGAGGCAGAACCCGTCGTGGTGCTTGGCGGTGATGATGATGCCGCGCAGGCCTGCGTTCTTGCAGGTTTTGGCCCATTGATGGGCATCGAGGCGGGTAGGGGAGAACACTTTGGGCGAGGCGTCGCCATAGCCCCATTCCTTGTCCTCAAAGGTGTTCGGTCCGAAGTGGATGAAGGCATAGGTTTCCATTTGTTGCCACGCCACTTGGCTCGCCGTGGGCAGCGGTCCCACAGGCGCAGGTGGCTGCTCCTCTGCTCTCAGGGTGGAGAGAGGCGAAAGGCAAAATGTCAGTATCGACATTATAGCGGTCAAATGACGCCGCAAATAAATGGCAGGTATGTCTTTCTTCATGGCTTTTCTTCGATTAGATTGCAAATTTAGATATTTTTGGAGAATCGCATGCATTTTCCTATAGTTTCTATAGTCTCTATAGTCTCTATAGCTTCTATTGGGTCTATAGGCCTAATTGCTGTTTTAGGGCTTTTATTTCTTCTTGTTGTTGGTTATAGGCTTTTAGGGCTCGTTGTTTCAAGTCTTCGTAGGCTGATTTCCATTGGGCGGCTTCGGCCTTGGCTGTCACCAGTTGCTGTTCTAATATGGGAAGCGTGCGCTCCAACTCGGCTAGACGTTCGTCCTGCTTTTGGCGATATTCTGTACGTGCCTTGTGCATACGCTCCTTGACGCCACCTTCCTTCACGAATATCTCTTCCACCTTCCTTAAATATCTGTTCATCATGGTGTCGACCTGATAAAAAAGTGTCAGAGCTACGTTGGCCATTTCTTCTGCCGTCCACTGTTGGAAGAAAGGTTCGTAGTCGGCCAGTTGATTATGGTTTTTGGTGAAGTCTTGCATCGGTTGGAAGCGCTGGTCTGCAGAGGTCCACTGCGACAGCTGGCGTGATAGCAGGAAGTCCTCGTAGTCTTGGCGCAACTCGCCAATGCTGGAGCGGGCCACATTCAGCAGGTTCAGTTCCATGGTCGTAGATGTCTTTCCGTCCTCAGTGCCTTCCACAATATTTTGCTTGCCGGAGCGGGCTGCTTGCACCATTTGGTCTACGGTACGGTCGCCGTGCTTCGGAAGAGTATATAGAAACTGTATGTTAGGTGATAGAGCACCACAGCTTTCTGGTAGAACCGTAGGTCTTGCCACTTGGGCACACTCCTGAAGATGCTAGGTGTGGGGTCGTTCTTGTTGACATCATCAGCGTTTGACATATCGCATCATTTTTTTGTTCTTTAAACAGTGCTGGTCTCTTTGCTGTCATACTATTGTTTGATTTGATAGCAAGAATTCTACTACAAAGATACTGTTTTTTTGCAAAATGATTGTTCTTTTCTTTAGATTCTCATTTATTATTTGGTGCTAAAAGGGATGAAATATTCGATTTGTTTTGAATTTTTATGCTAAATTGTAATGATGGCTGCGTCACTAGCAAACAACACTGCCCCAGAAATCTATCTTTCTGGGGCAGCGCTTGTTTTGCCTTAGTTTTTGGCGAGATTTCCGAAATCACTTGCTTACAGCGAGATTTCCAGCATCACCAGCGAATAGGGAGCCAGGTCGAGCTGCATTATCTTTTTGGGCTTGAACTGCTCTTTCTGGGGTTGGATGGGCTGTGCATCATAGTTGTTCTCATCCTGGGGGTTGCCACTGATGACGGTCTTGGTGGCTACGGCCTTCATGCCCTTGAAACGGGAGAGGTCGATGGCGGCTTTCTTCGTGTCGCCACTGGCGTTGCACATCTTCACAAAGAGCTTGCGCGTCTTGGTGTTGAGCACCACCGACTGGCCTTGCAGGTTGCTGGCATCGTCAATCTTCACACAGTCGCCATAGTAATAGTTGCCCGATGAGAGACCAAACATTTGCTGCACATAATAGCTGCAGGTGAGATAGGGACGCTCATTGTCGAAGTAGATGAGGTCGGGGTTCCAGTTGGTGTTGCTCTTGTAGGCAAAGAGTGGGGCGTACGAAGTCATGCACACCACGTCGCCATTGCGCTCCACATGGAGCAGGTAGAGGGCTTCGGCCAGGGCATCGATGAGCTTCTTGTCCTTGGCGGCATATTCGCCAAGGTAGACCTTGGTCTTGCGGTCGCGGGGATAGTTGTCGTACTGCCGACTGGTGAGGAAGTAGTCGCGCGGCTCATAGTAGTGCTCGTCGAGGATGGGAAGGTCGATCTCCTCGGCCAACTTCCAGCCGGTATCGAAGTCTCTGTTGCCAGGATGTGAGCCTGGGCCTGCCGTGCCCACGATGATAATCTCGGGATGGGCCTTGCGCACGCGTTCATAAATATATTTAAAGCGCTCGATGAACTCTGGCGAGATGCGCTCCTCATTGCCCAGGCCCAGGTATTTCAGGTTGAATGGCTCGGGGTGACCTGCCTCGGCACGCACACGGCCCCATTTGGTGGTCACGTCGCCATTGGCCCATTCTATCAGGTCGAGTGCCTCGGATACCCACTCGTCCATCTGGTCCATCGGCACGCAGTCCTGGGCCTGGTCTTTCATAAACCAGCCACCATTGGTGCCTTGACAACTCACTCCGCAGGGGAGGATGGGGAGTGGCTCCATGCCCAGGTCCTCGCAGAACTGGAAATACTCAAAGTAGCCAAGACCCATCGATTGGTGATATCCCCAGGTGTTCTTCAGTCCGCGGCGCTGCTCTTTCGGTCCCACTGTGGTCTTCCAACGGTAAGTGTTCCATGCTCCGTCGCCACCACCATGCACCACACATCCGCCGGGGAAGCGCATGAACTTGGGATGGAGGTCGGCAAGAGCCTGGGCCAGGTCTTTGCGCAGACCATGGCCTTTATAGGTGTCGTCGGGCATCAGCGATACCATGTCGATGTCCAGCGTGCCGGTAGTGAGCGAGAGTATCTGGAGGGCTCCGTTCTTCACGTCGCTCCCGGCAGTGAGATCGGCCTCGTATTTCTTCCAGTCACCAGCGTTCACGTCGATGGTGGCATCGGCAATGAGCTTGGGGTCTTTGCCAAAGCCTTGTGGCTCAACAAGGGCAATCCTCACTTGTTTGGCGGCACCCTCGATATTGCGCAGGAAGGCCGAGAAGTGATACTTCGCACCCGCCTTCAGCGAGATGCCGTTGAAACCGTCGTTCTGAATGCCAAAGCCCGTCCAGCCGGCATAGTCGTAGTAGTGTCCCACACGCTCAATATATATGCGCATGTAAGTGGGGTTGTTGGCGTGGATGGAACGGTCGCTACGGGGCTCCAGGTGGCCAAGGGAGTGGCCTGGGCGTATCATGCGCCACGATGTGCCGGCTCCCCATCCGTCACGCTCGGTGGGGTTGAACTCGAACGAGCCGTTCTGGATCAGTTCGGCATACAGACCACCATCGGCGGCACTGCTGATATCCTCGAAGAAGATGCCGATTAGTTCGTCGCTGATGGCCTTGCCACCAGAGGGGGCTGTCATGGGCTTCTGTGCCCAAATGCCCATGGTTGCCGCCAACAAGGCGGCGGTGATTGTTGCTCTTTTCATTTTTTTGATTGCATAAATTTATGGTTTCTGATGCTAAATTAGTGAAAAAATCCGATACCTCATCCCCAGTGGCGTCAAATGATACAAAATGCTTATTATTTGCAACAAATGCCAATCTGACCGCTTGCGCATATTTCATTTTTATTATTGGTGTCCGCTAAAACTTTTTGAGCGAAATATGAATTAAGGTCGAGCTCCTCTCTTGGAACCCGACCTTTTTTGTTACCTTTGTTTTTGCTACA